>CAIUCY010000069.1 GCA_903897765.1 uncultured Candidatus Marinamargulisbacteria bacterium
AACATGGCAACGAAATTCATTTATAGTGATAACGCTCAGTATAAAGTCACGGCTAACAATACGATACTCGCTGGGAAACTATTAGGGGGTGGTGTCTATCCCTTCGCTTTCCAGAGCTGCCTTATTCAAGGGGATTCGGTTGGCAATTACGCGGTATCGGTGGACGTGGGTAATATCAATTCAAGCAACGCGTGGTTTATTAATAATAACCTCGGAATTGATTCACAAAACTCACTAGCCATTAACAATGGATCTACCGCACTATGGAACGCGAATTCAGGAAATATGATGACGGATTATGTAAACAATGTCCGAGTTCAAGGTGTGACGATAGACATAGGAGCATACGAATATCAGGGGACCTCGGATTTGGCTATTAGTACCAATGCTTACGCTACATCAACGCTGAACTTTTTGACCCTCCCGCAAGCCATAGGCAATATAGCGCTTTCAGGGAGTGTGGTGGAGATCAATACAAGCAGTGTCTTAATGTCGTCGCAGGTCCTTTGGCCCAATGTCAACAATATCAACCTGCGAGCTGGCGCCGGCTATAACAGTAGTAATTGCGTCATCTCTGCCTCAGCTGCCAATCTGACCCGATTTGCGAGATTGAACTATGTCGTGAGCCTCTCTATCCAAAATCTGACCCTGCAAAAATTTGGAGGAACGGTTTGGGCGAATGATGGGGGCGTGTTTTACTTCAATGACAACGCGACGGTGAACCTTCAGAACTGTATTTTATCTGGAAATGCGGTGAAGACAAATATAAACTATGGGGGTTGTTTTTATAAATCAGATACGGGTGGGCGAGTCAATGCACAAAATGTTGTTTTTCAAGGGAATAACGCCTTCATCGGAGGGGTTTCATTTATTGGGTCACATGCATGGAAAAATTGTTCGGTAATAAGTAATAGTGCTGCCTCGTTGGGTGGTGTGGCGGCTGGGGGAATGCATGCATGGAAAAATTGTTCGGTAATAAGTAATAGTGCTGCCTCGTCGGGTGGTGTGGCGGCTGAGGGAATGCATGTGTGGACGAATTGCAGTATCTCTGGGAACAATATGACAACGCCGTTAATCTATAACAAAAATAGTACGGTTAAATTGACAGCCAACAATACGATACTCGCTGGGAAACTATTAGGGGGTGGTGTCTATCCCTTCGCATTCCAGAACTGCCTTATTCAAGGGGATTCGGTTGGCAATTACGCGGTATCGGTGGACGTGGGTAATATCAATTCAAGCAACGCGATGTTCCTGAACGACAGCCTTATCATCTCTCGGAATTCCCCTGCCACGAATGCCGGTTCGAATACGTGGTGGGGTCTTGATTCAGGAAATGTAACGTCGGATTATCGTGGTTACCCTCGAATCTTAACCACCACGATCGACATAGGCGCCTATGAGATCGATATTCCGAGTTCGATCACCTTCAATAAGCGATTGCTTACCTATTCACCTACATCGCCGACGTTTACATGGTCAGCACCTAGCAGCTACACGTCGATCACCGGTTATCAGGTGTATTTTGGAACCGATCCCAATGGGGTCGCGGATGTCTCAACGGGCCGTTCCACAACCTATACACCGTCAAGCCTCGTAAAAGGGACTTACTATTTTCGAGTTAGCGCTTTAAACGCGGATAATAATTGGGGAAAATTGACGACCGTTTATATCTATAACCGTCCCCCATATCGGGTGAGCGTTCTTTAGGTTATAATCCCCTTACTATGCGTATCGACATCAACCATATTTTACAAGCCGTAGGCGATACCCAGACCGTAAACTATGAAGAAACGCTTCCCAACGATTTTGACGAAGACATCCATTTTCTCGAGCCGGTCAAAGTCGAAGCCACTTTAATCAATAGTGGCCTAGGTATTATGGTATCGGGTCATGTTCGCGCACGAGCCGAGTTGATTTGTGGTGTTTGCCTTAAACCTTTTGAGAGATCGTGGACGATCGACTTTGAGGAACGTTTTGTTCCCAGCAGTGCTGCGCTTGACGAAGGCCTTTTAGAAGAGCAAGAGATCAAAGGAGATGACATCTACTATACCTATCATAATTATGAGATTGATTTAGATGAAATGTTGAGAGAGGTGTTGATTTTGAGTTTGCCAATCGCTCCCAAATGTGATATAAATTGCTCGGTTAAAACCAACGATCAAGAAATAACTATCGACTCGAGACTACAAATTCTCGCGCGATTGAAAGATGGAGGATAATCCATGGCGACTCAGAAAAAGAAACGCACAAGAATGAAACGTGACCAACGTCGGGCTCACTGGAAAGTGGAGATCCCCGAAGTCTCGTCCTGCCCTAGCTGTGGCGCGTCTGTTCAACCTTACCATGTCTGCACGGCTTGCGGGCAGTACAAAGGGCGACAGGTTCTTAAACTAGCCACCGAAGCCACCGCGAAGTAATCCATCATATGAGGATTGCCATTGATGCAATGGGCGGAGATTTTGCTCCGGAGAATGAAGTCTTAGGCGCCTTAGAGGCCTTAAAAAAAGATGCTGAGCTTGAGATCATTCTCGTGGGACGTCGGCCAGATCTTGAGCGTGAACTCTCCAAACATCCTGCAACAAAACGGATACATATCGAACACGCACAAGAAGTCGTCACGATGAGCGACACCCCAACCCAAGCCATGAAAGAGAAAAAAGATTCCTCTCTTAGTGTGGCAACACGTCTCCTTAAAGAAGGCCAAGTTGAGGCTCTTGTTTCGGCGGGGAACACGGGCGCGGTATTGGCTCACGCTATTTTTGGTGTTGGCCGGATCAAAAATGTCGAACGTCCCGCCATTGTGGCCGTATTCCCGACACTTCGAAAACCCCTCGTTATTCTCGATATTGGGGCGAATGTCGACTGTAAACCCAAGCATCTGGTTCAATTTGCAAAAATGGGGTCTATTTTTGCCCAAACCCTTCTAAACATCAAATCGCCTGAAGTGAGACTTCTCAATATTGGTGAAGAGCCCGAGAAAGGCAATGAACTCACCATCGAGACCCATCAATTGCTCAAAGCCCAAACGGACATCAACTTTGTTGGTAACATCGAACCCAAGCATTTGCTTGATGGGGAGGTTGATGTCGTTGTTTGTGACGGATTTGTGGGGAATGTTATTTTAAAGTTTGGTGAAGGGGCGACGTCGACCATATTCAAAATGATCAAAGATCAGGTTCGCAAACACTTATTCGCCACCATTGGGGCGATCTTTATGTTGCCCACGTTTAAAGCCCTAAAGCGAAAAGTCGACTATGATGAATTCGGAGGAACCCTTTTATTGGGCGTAAAAAAGGGCGTAATTATTACACATGGTTCGGCCAGTCCGAAAGCCTTTTGTAACGGGATCCTTGAAGCCGCCAAAGTCATTCGCGAAGGCGTTATCGACAAAATCGAGGATATTCTTAGTAAGGAGTAGTTTATGGCGAGATCAATAGGGATTCTGGGAACGGGAAAAGCTGTACCCAAAAAAGCATTTAAGAACGATGATTTTGTCAAACATGGCCTCGATACAAGTGATGAATGGATTATGGATCGGACCGGAATTCGTCAGCGATATATCGTTGAAGATGAAACCACCTCTTCGTTATGTATCGAAGCGGCCGAGCATGCGATCAAAAGCGCAGGTATCGATCGTGACACCATTGATGCCGTGATCGTCGCAACGACGACCCCCGACTATCCCGTCTTTCCCTCAGTTGCCTGTCTTGTTCAAGCAGGACTTGGCCTACGAGAAGTGGCGGCTTTCGATCTGAGTGCGGCTTGTTCAGGGTTTATTTATGCGACCGAAGTGGCGACCCAAATGTTAAAGGGAGGTCATTATCGACATATTCTCGTTCTGGGTGCGGATACGCTGAGTCGGGTCTGCGATTGGCGAGATCGCTCAACGGTTGTTCTATTTGGAGATGGCGCGGGGGCGGTTATACTCGGCGACGTTAAAAAGGGCTATGGTGTTTTATCGACCAAGTTGGGTTCTCGAGGGAAAGATTTTGATAAGTTGATCATTCCCATAGGCGGGACCAAAACCCCGATCACGGCCGAAAATGTGGATTCGCCCGATCGCTACCTTAAAATGGACGGGAAGGCCGTCTATAAATTTGCGGTCAACATCATTGTTGGCATCATCGAAGAGGCGCTGACCCTTGCTCATCTTAAAAAAGAAGACATCACATTTTTTGTGCCCCATCAAGCAAATAAACGGATCATCGAATATGCCCGAGAGAAGCTCGGATTGTCGGTCGACCAGGTGTATGTTAATATTGACCGCTATGGAAACACCTCAGCGGCATCCATTCCCATTGCCCTCAGTGAGGCTAATGATAAAGGACTATTAAAGTCTGGGGATGTGGTTGTGACCGTTGGATTTGGAGCAGGGCTCACCTACGGAACAAGTATTATTAAGTGGGCGTGATCGCCTAATTTTTCTAAGGAGGAACGGGACGTGGACCATTTTTTGAGCGATGAGCAGAAGATGATCGTGGAACTTGCACGAAAGATTACATTAGAGGAGATCATTCCGAATCGGGCTCGGCTAGACGAAGAAGAGATTTTTCCCGCAGAGATTCTTAAGAAAATAGCGGATGCAGACCTATACGGTCTCTACATTCCCGAAGCATATGGTGGCTACGGGGGCGGCGTCATGGACTTCGTTCTCGCTGTCGAACAATTCAGTCGAGGATGTATCGGGGTGTCTGTTTCTTTTGCCGCTAATGCGTTAGGGTCTTTTCCGATTCTTGCCTTTGGTACCGAAGAACAAAAACAAAAATATATGCCCGATATCGCTGCCGGCAGAAAACAAGCCGCCTTTGGTTTAACCGAAGCGAATGCCGGCTCGGATGCAGCAGGGATCCAAACCACGGCCGTGAAAGACAAAACCGGCAATTTCTATATCCTTAACGGGACCAAACAATGGATAACAAACGGCGGAGAGGCGGAGACCTACACCGTTATTGCAACGACCGACAAGAGTAAGGGCGCTCGGGGTTCCTCAGCGTTCATTCTCGAAAAAGGCATGCCCGGATTCACGTTTGGTAAAAAAGAAAAGAAACTCGGCATTCGTGCCTCGGCAACCCGTGAACTTATTTTCCAAGATGTTAAAGTACCCGCCGCCAATTTGCTCGGCAAAGAGGGCATGGGGTTTATCGTCGCGATGAAAAACCTCGACCATAGTCGTCCCGGTATCGCGGCTCAGGGTGTTGGCTTAGCCCAAGGTGCCTTGGATGCTGCGGCTCAGTACGCTCGTGAACGCGTTCAATTCGGAAAACCGATCGCCGCGCTTCAAACCATTCAACATATGTTAGCGGACATGGCCACAGAGACCGAAGCATCCCGCGCTTTGTTATATGCTACCTCACGATACATCGATAGTGGTGCCAAAGACATTTCAAAGATGTCGGCCATGGCAAAGCTCTATGCAACGGATACCGCCATGAAGGTCGCCAATGATGCCCTTCAAATTTTTGGTGGCTATGGTTATATGCGTGAATACCCGATCGAAAAGATGTTCCGTGATGCCAAGATCCTTCAAATTTATGAAGGGACTAACCAAATTCAACGCAACGTTATTGGTTTGGAGCTTATTAAAGAGAGCGCCGGCCGAAAATAAAGGGAGTTGTTTATGAATATAGTTGTCTGTGTCAAACAAGTACCGGATTCTAATGATGTTAAGATCAACCCTGAGACCAATACCTTAATTCGCTCCGGTGTTCCGTCCATCGTTAATCCCTTCGACGAGAATGCCATCGAGGAGGGTCTACGCCTTCGGGATCAATTGGGTGGAAAAGTTACCGTTGTCAGCATGGGGCCACCTCAAGTGGAGGCTATGCTTCGCGATATTCTTTCTCTAGGCGTTGATGATGTTATCTTAGTGACCGATCGTGCTTTTGCTGGCTCGGATACGTTGGCTACGTCCTATACCTTGGGGCGAACGATCGAAACCTTTCTTCCCGATACCGATCTGGTCATTTTTGGAAAACAAGCGATCGATGGGGATACCGCTCAAGTGGGCCCTGGTGTTGCCGAATATTTAAATATCCCTCAAATGATCTATGTTGTCAAAGTCGAGAGTATCGAGGCGGGCACAATCACTGTTCGTCGAGAGCTAGAGGATGGCTATGAAGTCATTAAAGCAAAACTTCCTGTTGCTATAACGGTTCTCAAAAGTATCAACACGCTTCGCATGCCTTCCCTCAAGGGTAAAATGAAAGCGAAGGCTGCGACCATTCGACAGATCACGGTTGCCGACCTTGATCCCGATCCAGATCGGCTTGGGTTAAAAGGCTCCCCCACTTGGGTCAGCAAGATCTTTACGCCGCCTGTTAAAGGGAATCGTCAGATCATTCATGACGATCAAGGGTCTGCGGGGAAGTCAATTTTTGATATCTTGAAGAATTTGAAGGTGGTGTGATCATGGGAAAAACAATTGCCATTCTGAATGACAAATGCCGAGGTTGCACCCTCTGTGTTAAAGGGTGTGGGTATAGTGCTATTTCGATGGTGGGTAAATTGGCGGTTATCGATATGGCGAAATGTACGCTTTGTGGTGCCTGCGAAACAACCTGTAAATTTAATGCGATCGAGTTCATCGTTGATGATATTGATCGGACGGGCTTTGATGCCTATAACGATGTCTGGGTCTATGGAGAGAACCGAGACGGTCAACTCGCAGAGGTTGTCCTTGAGCTTATCGGCGAGGGTCGTAAATTAGCGGATAAACGAGGCCAAAAATTGGCGGTTCTGCTTATCGGGGCAGGGACGAAAAAAATCGTCGAATCCTTGTTCGATTATCCGGTCGATAAGGTCTATGTCTACGACAACCCCCTTCTTAAACATTATGATACCGATGCCTTTACCAAGGTTATCGAAGAGGCGGTCAAAACGCATCAGCCCGAAAGTATCTTGTATGGCGCTACCTCCGAAGGTCGATCCATCGCTCCACGTGTTGCCGCCCGTATTCAAACGGGCTTAACAGCCGATTGTACCGGCCTCGACATCAATGCGGCGGGCGATCTCGCTCAAACGCGTCCTGCGTTTGGCGGCAATATTATGGCCACGATCCTATGCCGTACACGTCCCCAAATGTCTACAGTGCGTCCCCATGTTATGCAAAAAGCCGCCAAGCTTTCTGCGTCCAAAAAGGGCGAAGTCATTGAACTCAAGATCCCCCTTAAAGCGGAGGATATCACCACCACCGTACTCGATTTCATCCGCGAGACCAAAGAAAACGTCAATCTCACAGAGGCAGACGTGATCGTCTCGGTAGGTCGCGGTATTCAAAGCCAAGACAATATTGAGATGTTTAAACAATTAGCGGATGCCGTAGGCGGCGTTTTGGGTGCTAGCCGTGCTGTTGTCGATGCAGGATGGATCGATCATTTCCATCAAGTCGGCCAAACGGGCAAGACCGTGCATCCCAAGATCTATATCGCCTGTGGGATATCAGGTGCCATTCAGCATGTTGCGGGTATGAGCTCGTCGGATGTGGTGATCGCCATCAATAAAGACCCCGATGCGACTATTTTTAGTATTGCTGATTTTGGTATAGTAGGGGATGTCTTTAAAGTCGTTCCGGCCCTTCTCAGAGAGCTTCGCAAATAATGAGCAAGATCGCTTTTGTCTTTCCTGGGCAAGGCTCTCAGGCCCTAGGCATGGGAAAAGATTGGTTCGACCAATTCCCTACCGAGCTATCAGTTTTGAAGGCGGCTGTATTATCCGCGTTTGGCGATTCGCTTTTTAACGTCATGTGGGGCGAGTCAGAGCCTGACCTTGGCGTGACAACGAACACTCAACCCGCTCTTTTTGTCACGTCCGCAGCTATTATCACGATTTTACAGTCCAAGGGTTACGCCCCCGATTTCGTAGCGGGACACAGCCTTGGCGAGTATTCGGCTTTGTTTGCGGCAGAGGCCTTCGATTTTACGTCGGGGCTTGATCTCGTCAAGCATCGGTCTCAATTAATGGAAAAGGCGATGCCGGCTGGAACAGGAACGATGGCTGCCATCATGGGGCTAGCCCCCGAACAGATCAAATCCCTTTGCGAGGCTACACCAGGTATTGTTGAGGTAGCGAATTATAATAACGACAACCAAACCATTATCAGTGGTGAAAAGGCAGCCGTTTTGGCAGCCATGGTCGCCATCAAAGCGGCCGGAGCTAAACGAGCGATCGAGCTCAATGTCAGCGGCCCGTTCCATAGTTCATTAATGAAACCCGCCGCGCAGGCGTTTCGTCAGGTGCTTGATGATACGGTCATCTCAAATGCAAAGATCCCGGTTATCGCCAATTGCACCGCAAAACCTGAAATATCGCCTAATGAGATCCGAGATAATCTGGTTTCTCAGTTGTCACATTCTGTTTATTGGTTGCAATCAATTCAATATATGGTTGCCCAAGGGGTAACTTGCTTTGTAGAATGTGGTTCGGGAAAAGTACTTTCAGGAATTATTAAACGTATTGCTCCGGAGGCTACGATCCTTTCGTGTGAGAAAGTATCTGATTTGTCAGCAGTCGATGCCCTAATGGTCAGATCATAAGGAGGATGTTATGAGTTTAAAAGGTAAAACCGCTCTTGTTACCGGAGGCGCCCGAGGGATCGGCAAAGCCATCGTGCTTAAATTAGCCAAGCAAGGAGCCAATATCGCCATTCTTGATATGGCGGTGGCACCCGATACCGTGAAAGAAGTCGAAGCATTGGGTGTAAAAGCCATCAGTGTAGAGGCCAATGTCACCAAACTTGAATCCGTTGAAGCTGCTGTCGAAAAGGTCTTAACGACCTTTGGCAGTGTGGATTTGGTTGTTAATAATGCGGGCATTACGAAGGATAATCTTTTCTTGCGCATGAAACCAGAAGAATGGGATTTGGTCCTTTCAGTTAACCTGACGGGGGCGTTCAATGTTTGCAAAGCCGTTAATAAGCAGATGTTCAAGCAACGCGCCGGTAAGATCGTTAATATCGCCTCTGTTGTGGGTCAAATGGGCAATGTGGGACAGGCAAATTATGCGGCTTCAAAAGCAGGCCTTATTGGGTTAACAAAAACCTTGGCTCGCGAATTCGCCGCTCGAAATATTCAGGTGAATGCAGTCGCTCCGGGCTTTATCAATACGGAGATGACAGCAAAGCTGCCTGAAGAGGTGAAAGCCTATTTTATCAAAAACATTCCAGCCGGTAGTTTTGGTAGTGCAGACAATGTCGCGGATGCGGTTGCCTTTCTATGCAGCGCGGATGCGGATTATATCACCGGTCAAGTCATCAATGTTGATGGCGGAATGATCATGTCTTAATGTTTGTAATTAATAAGGAGGTGACAATATGACCGAACAAGAAGTTTATGAGAAGATTAAGGCCGTCGTTGTTGAACAATTAGGCGTTAGTGAGAGCGAAGTTACGAAAGAAGCATCTTTCGTAGAAGACCTTGGTGCGGATTCACTCGATAGCGTAGAGCTTTTAATGGCGCTCGAAGAGGAATTCGGCACAGAAATCTCCGATGAGGATTCAGAGAAACTGAAAACGATCGCTGATACGATTACTTACATTAGTGGTAAGTTAAACTAATAATAGTTAAGCCCAGGGGACTAAATCCGTTCTCTGGGCCTGGGAAGGGTTTGTAATATGGGTAAACGAGTCGTTGTTACTGGACTAGGTACGGTGAATCCTTTAGGGAATAGTGTCAATGAAAGTTGGGCCAATATGTTGGCCGGGAAAAGCGGTATTGCTCGAATCCGTGAAGTCGAAAAGTTTATCGATTTCCCAACAACCATTGCTGGAGAGGTCAAAAACTTTGACCCCGAAAAACATGGCATCAGTGCCAAGGATGCTCGTCGTACGGCTCGTTTTATTCTATTAGCACTCGCAGCTGCAAAAGAAGCCGTTGCCGATTCAGGCCTTGAGATCGAACCCATAGCCGAACAGGTTGGCGTGATGATCGGATCAGGTGTGGGTGGCATCGATATCCTCGAAGAACAAGCCAAAACTCTAGTCGAAAGAGGGATAAGACGCGTTTCTCCGTTTACCGTACCGATGATGATCACCAATATGGCTGCTGGCCTCGTGGCGATCGAAACCAAAGCGAAAGGCCCTAATACCTGCGTCGTAACGGCATGTGCATCCGGAACCCATTCCATAGGTGATGCATTTAAGACCATTCAAGAGGGTCGTGTCACAGCGATGATAGCAGGAGGCGCAGAAGCAGCGATATTTCCGCTTGGTTTGGCTGGATTCGTTGCGGCAAAAGCCTTGTCTCAACGTAATGATGACCCTGAACGGGCCAGTCGACCTTTCGATAAAGATCGAGACGGCTTTGTGATGGGCGAAGGTGCGGGCATTGTTGTTCTTGAAGAATATGAGCATGCCAAGGCGAGAGGCGCCAAGATATATGCCGAAATGATCGGCTACGGTCTAAGCGGAGATGCCTATCATATGACATCACCTCCTGAAGGTGGCGAAGGGGCGATCAGAGCGATGAAAATGGCCCTTGATGATGCGGGGCTTCGTCCTGATCAAGTGGATTACATTAATGCTCATGGTACCTCAACCGAGATCAATGATCGCGAGGAAACCCGTGCTATTAAGACTCTTTTTGGCGAACATGCTAAAAAATTGATGGTGAGCTCTACAAAGTCCATGATGGGGCATTTACTGGGTGCGGCAGGTGCTGTCGAAGCCGTGATCATTGCAAAGACCATCGCAACGGGCCTTGTTCTTCCGACCATCAACTACACCACACCAGATGAAGGGCTTGATCTAGACTATGTGCCCAATCAGGCGCGTGAAGCGAAGGTCAACGTGGCCATCTCGAATTCGTTCGGATTTGGCGGTCATAACGGCGTTATAGCCATGAAGGCCCTCTAAGACGCGAGACGTTATTCGCATTGCCGGAGTGGATGAAGCAGGTCGTGGGGCTCTAGCGGGACCCGTTGTAGCGGCTGCTGTCATATTTCGTCAGGGTCAAGATCGTTCAATTTATACTGATTCAAAAAAATTATCTCCTGCACGGCGAGAGGAGCTATTCCCGATCATTTTAGCGTCCTCAATGGCGGTGGGTATTGGCGTAGTTCATCATCAGCATATCGACGAGATCAATATTTTGCGGGCAACGTATGTGGCCATGGCCAAGGCCGTTTCTCGTTTAGAGCAAGCCCCCACGTTGGTTTTGATCGATGGAAACCGTAGGGTGCCTGACTTACCCTATCCTCAAAAGACCGTAGTAAAAGGTGATCTGCGCGTCCCCGTTATTGGGGCAGCGTCTATTGTTGCCAAAGTCATCCGAGATCGAATCATGCGAGGGTACCATCAGGTATTCCCAGATTACTGTTTTTATGACAATAAGGGTTATGGAACAGCCAAACACTACGCCATGATCGAAGCTCATGGCCCCTGTCGCATCCATCGCTTATCGTTTGAGTTGGGTCTTACAAAGCAACTTACGCTGTTTAAATTAAAATGACGCGAGCTATTGGCAATTTAGGTGAAGATGTTGCTAGCGAGTATCTTGCATCGATTGGGTATCTTATTCTTCAGCACCAATTTCATTCTCGGTTTGGTGAAATTGATATCGTCGCCAAGAAAAACGATACGGTTGCTTTTGTGGAAGTGAAAGCCTACAAGGCCGGAAGTCAAACCTCACCGTATTATGCGGTTTCACGAAGCAAACAAGACAAGATCAAAAAAACCGCCCGATATTATTTGATGACAAAAGGACTTCGAGATGAGGGTGCTCGGTTTGATGTCATCATTGTAGAGAACGGGGTCGTCAAAGACCACCTCGAAGGTGCGTTTATTTAACTAGCCATTCCTTGAACGGTAACACCAGCGCGTCAAGTTGTGTGGCGAGTGTATTCAGGTCATTGATGAAGGTGGTTTTATTCTTGTCGGATTCCTCGATTATCTCTCCAATAAGATCACGATAATAAACAATACCACTTGAGAGATTTGTCAGAACACGAGAGACATATTCGATCTCTTTTGGTGTAGGATGTGGCAACATGTCAGCAAATTCCTCTTTGTAGTAATCCAAGTACAATTTGAGCTCTTTATTGAACACATGGGGACGGGCGGGATGATTGATCAGATTGGTTTCGCCATAAATATGTGCCACCATTTCCTTTAGCGAATAGATCTTATCAAAATATGCGAGGTTTGGCCCGGCACAAATAGTGGGTGTCTGTGTCCGCTTCGAGGGGATGTTATAGAGAACAATGGCAGCGGCTGCAAGATCTTCACAAAGGCAGGATTTACGAGTGACTGCGGCAACAGCGGTGGCTAAGTCATTACCCGTGAGTGTTTTTTCGAGTTCGGCGATCTTTTTCTTTTGGTATTCCATCGACGCTGTGCAGATCGGCTTCTCGCTAAATTCGGTATTATTAACGAGATACCTTTTGGGGCAAGCACTACCCGATTTCCCAGCAGCGATCTTCTTTTCTTTTTCGGTTTCGCTAAGGGTATGTTTCGCGAGTTGAAACCGAATGCCAAGAGGTGAAACATGACTAAGGAAAAGGTCGTCTTCACCAGCTTTTCTCAGGATCTCGAGAGAGTCTTTGTCAACCGTTGTTGCCTCGGGGACCAAGAGAAAGGGTGTCGCTAAGCCTGTTGCATGAACGGGATAATAGCGCATCATAAACGCCGCCTCTGCATGAGTTCCGATCCCACCCTGAACAGAGACTAACACCTTTTGATCAACATCGTAAGATTGTCGTCCGCGAGACCTTAAAACAGCGTTAGCGGTCTCAATAAGCTCTTTAGAGAGTTCATCAATGTTCTCTTTAAACTCTTGAAGGATAGGCCCCATGAGTATGCCATCGGCAATGAACGCATGCCCCCCACAATTTATGCCCGATTCAACGCGAAACTCGGCAGGACGTATCCCTTTTTTTGCTAAAAATCGTCCTTGAATGAGGGCAGATCGAAAATCAGATACTTTAATAATGAGACGTTTTTTGACGATACCCTTTTCGTCGGGAGCAAAACATCCGAGTTGGTCTGCGTAGGCGTAAAGCCGTCGGTTGAACCCAGCCGATAAAACAATGGTTGCGAATATTTTGCTGTTTGCAAACCCACGAAGCCCTGCTTGAGCATCAGAAGAATTGTCCCCAAGCGGGGTTCCGTCTGTCGCAAAGTTATCTTTATCGACCTTGGTCATGATATTGACTTCGATATGACCCGCAACAATAGCGTCCCTTAATGAAGCGTCCAACGCTTCGTATTGGGGGACAGAGGGAGATAAAGTTTTAAACGTTTCAAATAACAATTTTTTAGGATGATTTTTTGGAAGTAGCTCAAAATACTTTGAGGCATCAGTGCCCTCGGTAAACGGTTGTTGACGCATCTCGTTGACTTGAATGTCGATGATATCTTGGGTCATATCAAGGAAAGCCGTCACCCTTTTGGCTCGGTGATCCTCGACCTTTTTATCGATAAAGGTAAAGGGCAAATGATATCGATCGCTATAGTATTCTCGGATGATCTCGCATAACTCGTCATCGCCTATGGAGGCAGTCGAAACAATGCCAAAACGAGCTATTTTGAGTGCGGAGTCAATAGTAAAAGCTGTTCCCATAACGGGGATATAAAAGCTGTGGGTCACAACGGCAATTGTAGTATAGAACCGATGACATCACAAGAAAATAAATCCCGAGAATTAATTCGTATTTATTCGACTATCCAGATTAAATATCTGACCCGAAATATGTTGAGTGGTGATGAGAAATCGAATAAATCGGCTGATCTCGGCTAAGGTGTTGGTGTGTCCCAGAACATTCTGAGCTTCAAAATCAGACCTTATTTTGTCTGGCATCGCTATCGTTTGTCGTGTTTTCATCCATCCGGGGAAAATGATATTGACCTTAATTCCTGCTCTAGCCCATTCACGAGCTAACGTTTTGCCAAAGCCCACAAGCCCAGCTCGACTAGCACTGTAGGCAGCTTGCCCGACATTGCCCTCATAGGCAGAGCGGGAACTGACAATAACTAAATGAGGGTTTTTGCTTTTTCGAAGTCGGGGGTATAACGCACGGCATAGGGTCATGTTCCCCGTCAAATGGGCCTTGAGGTGGTCGGCAAAGTCATCCGAGGTTTCCTTAAGCATCAATTGATTTTTTATTGAACCCGCACACAAAATAGCGCTATCGATAACCTCAGGCCAGTCTTCGCTGGGTGAAGGTTGTGCCAAATCTAAAGCGATAGCGTTAAGGGATTTAAAACGTTTTTGAAGAAAATGAAGGGGGGCAGGGTGGGTCTGATAGGTGGCGGTTACACCCTCATTTGCGAGAAGACTATCCACCGTCAATCGCAGACCTAACCCCGATGAGCCACCAGAAATAAACAATTGTCCCATAACGAAAGTATAGCCTAAAACAGATGACAATTAAATTGACGGAAAAAATGGGTGTGAAGTAGAATGACGAAGACATGGATATTGTTGCCTCTTTCTTAGAAAAGTCCAAAAAGTTACAGTCTCGTATTGTTTTACCCGAAACCACCGACGATCGAATTATTCAAGCGGCAAAACGTATAGCGGCTGATAAAATTGCCCGCATTATTCTCGTTGGAAATCTTGCCGCTCTTCAGGCCAAAGGGCTCGATATTGATGGCGAATGGCTAAGCGTGGTGGATCCTGCCGATGAAATCGTCCTTAACCGGCTTTCCGAACGTTTCTATGAAAAAAGAAAAGCAAAAGGAATGACTCAGGAACAAGCCATTGCTACCTTGAAGGCGAAGTCGCATTTTGTGGGCGCCTTGCTTGTAGATGAGGGGAGTGCGGATGGCATGGTTTGTGGGGCGGAATGTACCACAGCAGAAACCCTACGAGCCGCGATACAATGTGTTGGTTTAAATCCCAAGAGTTCTATCGTGAGTAGTTTTTTTGTGATGAAGACGACCAATCCTCAACTGGGTAATGATGGGGTTCTTTTCTTTGCTGACTGTGGCGTCAATCCAGACCCAAACCCGGATCAATTGGCTAGTATTGCCATCGATACGGCAACATCCTATCAACAACTTATGCATGATGAGCCACGTGTTGGCCTTTTATCCTTTTCAACCAAAGGGAGTGCCGATCATCCCATGGTGGATAAAGTTCGACAGGCGTTTGCTTTTGTCAAAGCGCGTGCCCCCGAACTCGCAGCCGATGGAGAATTGCAATTTGATGCGGCTATTATGCCGGCTGTTGCAAAAAAGAAAGCCCCGGATAGTCCTGTTGCGGGTCGTGTGAACTGTTTGATCTTCCCCGACCTTCAATCAGGTAATATTGGCTATAAAATTGCAGAGCGTATCGGCAATGCCGTTGCCATTGGACCTATTCTTCAAGGGACAAAAAAACCAGTCAATGATCTTTCCCGTGGCTGCAGTGTTGACGATGTCGTTTATGCTACAGCGATCACCGTACTTCAGGCCAATTCATAATGCTTGTCCTTGTCCTAAATTGTGGGAGTTCCAGTGTAAAGTATGCCCTCTATGATTGGGCAAAGTCCACGATTCTGACTCAAGGCAACATCGAACGAATTGGTGCCGAGGGGGGGCCAGTTGATCATAAAATGGCTATTAGTGACATGTTGTCAGGTTTGACAAATGTGGACACTGGGGTCATTTCAGATATTAAGGATATCGTTGCTGTTGGGCATCGTGTTGTGCACGGGGGCGATAAGTTCAATAAATCCGTTCGGGTTACCTCCGAGGTGCTGGATACCATTCGCGCGCTGTCGTCATTGGCGCCACTTCATAATCCCCCCAATATTGTGGGGATCGAGTCAGCGATGGCAGTGCTTCCCGGTGTACCTCAGATCGCGATATTTGATACGGCCTTCCATCAAACCCTTCCTTCCACCGCCTATTTATATCCTGTGCCCCAAGGTTGGTATAAGGAATTTGGGGTAAGAAAGTATGGTTTTCATGGTTCCAGTCATTTATATGTGACAAAGCGTGCGGCCAAGATCCTAGGAAAACCGCGCGACCAAGTCAATCTGATCACCCTGCATATTGGAAATGGTGTTAGTTTCTCGGCGATACGTAACGGTGTTTCAGTAGATACCTCGATGGGATTGACTCCACTAGAGGGCGCCATGATGGGCACACGCTCGGGTGACATCGACCCGGCTATTGTTGGGTTTATGGCGGAAAGATTAGAGATCAGTGCCTCAGAGGTGGTCGGTATTCTCAATAAGAAAAGTGGTCATTTAGGGGTTACCTCGGGTCGTTTCGTTGACCGTCGCGATATAGAAAAAGCGATGAATGCCGGTGATGAAGAGGCTAAACTCAGCCTTCAAATGGAGATCTATCGGATTAAAAAATATATTGGTTCTTATATGGCGGTGCTAGGAAATGTTGATGCCTTGGTCTTCACGGCTGGGGTGGGTGAGAACAACGCCACGATCCGCGAAGGTGCGCTTAGCGGCCTTGAACGCTTAGGCATTATTCTCGATGTAGAAAAGAATAATACGGTGCGCTCCTCAACGGGCGAGACCTTTATTTCAAGTCCCGGGTCACCCGTTAAGGTGCTTGTTATTCCCACCAACGAAGAAGCCGTCCTTGTTGAGGATGTCGTCGCTATCCTCGAAGATCGCTACGACGAGCACACCCGGTATGTGTATAAGTTCGAAGAATAAACAAACGTTTATCGTGACCTAATCATAAATCGAGCGGCGAATCAACAACCTGATGAATGTCTTGCCACGGGATCGCCGTAATCTTATTTCCAAGGTTCATCCGACGGGGTGTTCGGCAAATAATATAGCCCTGCTCGCTTTGTGGATACTCCTCTAAAAACAGTCTTAGGTGTCGACAATCTCGATCTGACGGAGAGTCTGTCCATTTAACTTCAATGGGTGTTAATTTTTTATCCTGCACGATCAGCCAATCGATTTCAGGCCCTGAGGGGTCTCTCCAGAAATGTAGCTTGGCTGAGGTCGTACGGAGCCTTCGAAGCAATTCAATGCCAACAAAATGCTCAAATAAGTGCCCAAACTGTTTTTCAGACATTCCGCGACCTTCTCCTGCACATAATCGACGGACACCCATATCGAAAAAAAGATATCGAGGTGATTTTGTTAAACGATGACGTGTTGAACTGTTCGTGTACGCCTCAACTCGCTCGACGATAAGACAGTCCTCTAATATTTGATAATAGGAGCTGATGGTTGAATGGGAAACGCCTATTTGTTGAGATAATTTTGTAAGATTGATGATCTGTCCTGCTTCTGAGGCAGCCCATTCAAGAAATCGAGAAAAGGTGCCAATTTGCCGAACAACAGCTTCAGCTCGGATTTCTTCTTCAAGATAGGTTGTTACATAAGACTGGAGGTCAATCTCACGATCACGTTCATTCGGGGTGAGAAAAATGCTAGGCAAGCTGCCATCTAAGATGAGGCTTTCTATTGAGGCATAAGGTTGTTGCATTTCTTCAAGCGAGAAGGGATCTAAATGAAATACGACCAAGCGACCAGGTAATAGATTGACTTTAGTTCCATGGCGAAGTTTTCGAGCCGAAGACCCTGAGAGGATAAACTGGGCGAGATTCTCATCAATGATTCCTTGGATGACATCCATCATTTGGGGGATTTTCTGGACTTCGTCAATGGCTACAATGGGGCGGCCATTCTTTGAGGGTAAGGCAAGTATTTCATTACGTAGGTTGTCGGGGGATTTTTCGTATCGTTGTCGGATATTGGGGTAGATAAAGGACAGGCTAAGAGTTGGATCGATTTGTTTTATGAGGGTTGTTTTTCCTGTTTGCCTTGCGCCCAATAGCAGGATGCTTTTCCCTCGCGTCAGTTGATTACGAATAGATGATTCAATCGCTCGCGTAAGGTAGATCATCTTTCTAGCTTACGATAGACTTCCTCCAACTGTCAATATTCGGCGAATATGGACGACAATGTATCGAAATTCGCCGAAATCAGCCACCCTCAAAAGAAACACAATAAAGCGATGTATTGCGAAGGCCAATAATGCCATGCCTTCCAATCGATATTGCCGTCAAATTTCTGGAGGGCGGCAGCTTCCCTGAACCTGAAGATGGGGTTACATATGGATTCCATCAATCCGAAGTGGGGATCGCGTTTTGTTTGAACCAACTACTTCTTGGAAAGTGATTTACTCGTTTGCCTTATTCCACAATAACCACGCACCGATACCACCGATAATAATATTGGGTATCCACGCGGCGATGAGGGGGGAAAAAACATGAATGAGTCCCATCCATTGTCCAATAGCCATCAGAATATAATAAAAAACCACCACTAACAGGCTAAACCCGATCCCCACCGAGCTACTTTGACGTTGCGGTTTAAGCCCGAGAGGGGCGCCCAGTAGCGTAAAAATAAAGCACGCAAAGGGGACGGCGGTTTTCAAGTACAGTTCAACTTTCATCTTGGATACATCCTGCCCCGTTCGCGCTTTGATGGCGATACGATCGGATAAATCTTTGTAGCCCAGATCTTGCGACCCTGTTTCATCAAGGATGACATTGATATCGGTTGGATTGATTTTGAGATTAATATTCTCTTTTTCAAAGGAGACCCGCGTAATCGCATCTTGGGCTTGATCAAACATATATAATATTCCACTCCGGAACAGCCAGCCTTTTCCGGCTAAAAACCCTGCTGAATCAGCAAAGATCACTCGCTTGAGGTTGCCTGCGTCATATTCGATAACCGTTACTTGTTTCATGGTTTGCTTATACATTTCTTTGGCATTGATCGTTCGCTTAAGGACGCCATCTTCGAATTGGGGAATATTGATCGACGTACGAAAGACAGGTTGGAATTCGTTTCTGGCTTTGGCGATCAAATAATTTACATAGATATTGGCCTTGGGTACGAGCATCTCATTAAAGGTAAGGGTCAATAAAGAGACCATCAATCCCAAGATCAAAGCGGGTCGGATAATACGGCTAAGGCTGACGCCACTGGCTCGAAATGCGGTGATCTCACTATCACTAGATAGACGTCCGAATACGGTCAAGGTGGCAAGGAGAATCGACATGGGGAAGGTGTACACCATCACTTGAGGGATTCGAGCGAGGAAGAGTTGAAACACGACTGAAAGCCCGAGGCCGTAACTACTGGTTTCTCGCACGAGGTTGGGAATAATACCGACCCCTGCAAAAATAGAGGAAAAGGCAATGACGCCAAATAAAAAGGCGTTGGTCATTTCTTCTAGGATATAGCTGTCGATTTTTTTAAACATCGTTATATTTTAAAGTTATCGCCCAAGTAAAAATGTTTGGCGACTGGGTCGTTTGCCAAGGTCGTTGAGTTGCCTTCGGTCAGGATCTTTCCATCACAAAGAATATAAGCTCTATCCGTAATTTTGAGGGTTTCACGGACATTGTGGTCGGTGATGATGATCCCTAACCCCCGTTGTTTGAGATGAAGGATGATGTCTTGGATATCTTTGATAGCGAGAGGGTCGATCCCCGCGAAAGGCTCATCGAGAAGAATAAAATGAGGGTCCATGGCCAGCGCTCGGACAATTTCAACTCGACGACGCTCGCCACCCGACAAAACAAACCCTTTTTCCTTACGAAGATGGGTGATCTTCATTTCATCCAACAATTTAGTCAAGCGATCGTCATACTCTTTTTTCGGGAAATCCTTAGTTAGCTCCCAGAGCATATAGACATTTTCCTCGACGGAAAGACTACGAAAAATACTGCTCTCTTGAGGGAGATAGCCGATGCCGAGTCGAGCTCGTTTATACATAGGGAGTCGGGTCATTTCGGTATCATCAAGGAAAACGCGCCCTTTATTGGGCTTAATGAGCCCCGTGATCATATAGAACGTCGTGGTTTTGCCAGCACCATTTGGGCCGAGCAATCCCACGATCTCACCTTGACTTATTTCAATGGAAACCTCATTTACAACGGCACGTTTGTTATAGATCTTCACCAGATTTTGAGTAACGATTTTCATATAACCATATTGTACAGGCAAAACATTAAATGATGAAACCCCACAAATCCTCCCCGAACAAAGGGGAGGTGGCACGTCAAGTGCCGGAGGGGTCGGAGGGGGCCCAGTCTATGGCAAGTTGCTTTCCAAAATCAACAGCCGCCTCTAGCGCAACGTCATCAGGATCCCATTGGGCTTTGAGGGGGGCATGACTAACGAGGAATCCGGCTTTAACGAGGTCGTCGGCAAGATGTTGGGGGGATTCACCACTCCAACCATAGCAGCCGAAACTGGCTCCCTTTTTGTTTTTGAACCCAAGCCCTTTCATTTCATCAAGGATAGCTGCCATCGAACTGAGATAACTACGATTGATCGTCGAGGAACCCAAGACAACACCTTTTGATTTAAATACCTCACTGATCACATCATTTTTATCGCTTTTGGCCATATTGAACACCTTGATCGTGGTCAGGGGTGAAGCGGAATGTATGCCTTCGGCGATGTGTTCGGCTTGATGTCGTGTGCCTTCATACATGGTGTCATAGATGACGGTGATCTGATCGGTTTGAAACGCTTGGGCCCACTGCGCATATTGATGGACAATTTGAAGGGGATCTTTTCGCCAAATGATCCCATGACTAGGCGCGATAATATCGAGAGGAAGACCCAACGACAGGATCTCCTTGAGCTTTTTATCAATAAGCATATTGAACGGGGTTAAAATATTGGCGTAATACTTAAGTGCCTCGATTTGGAGCTCGGCTGGGTCGACAAGGTCATTAAAAAGGAGTTCAGACGCATAATGCTGTCCGAATGCGTCATTACTAAATAAAATATTATCGCCGGTTAAATAGGTCAGCATGCTGTCAGGCCAATGGATCATGGTCATTTCGACAAAAACAAGGTGCTTCCCATTTCCGATATCCAGTTTATCGCCCGTTTTGACTGTCTTGAAATTCCAATCCGCATGATAATGCCCTTTTAGCGATTTGGTTGCATTGGCCGTGCAATAGATCGGGACGTTGGGGATCTCTTTCAGCAATTCAGGTAAAGCCCCACTATGATCAGGCTCCGCATGATTAGCAATGATGTAATCGATGCTGTTCAGATCGATGTGGGCTTTGAGATTTTTGACAAACTCCTTGGCATGAGGTCGCCAAACGCTATCGATCAGAACTGTTTTTTTCTCTTGAATAAGGTAGGCATTAAAACTGGTTCCGTGATGGGTCGAATACTCACTTCCGTGAAACTTTTGAAGATCCCAGTCGATCTTGCCCACAAAATGTACATTGTTTTTGATTGGATAAAACATGGCCATAGCCTCCTTTGTGTGGGTTTGATTTTACAAGGTCAAAGTCGTGAACGCAAGCAGCGCAGAATAAACGAAAATATTGAATGCAATATTTTATTATAAAAAGGCGATAGTGATAATAAGGCATTATAATAGGGGGCAAAATCGTGGCATCAACTATATCTAACACAGTTAATGCATCGAATAACTCTTCAACGGTCAATGCGGGCTCAACACTAAATTGGTTTGATGCTGCAAAGCTGGCACAAAAAATGATTGTGGACGATGAGATGTCAGATGTTAAGGCCTCAGTTACCGCTTCAATTTCTGCAAATCCAATGAGTGAGATCGACACAAATGGGGATGGTAAGATCACGGTGGAAGAGCTTGAGGAAGCAAAACAGAAGGATATCCACCTTCTCGCACAAAGTAACAGTGGAATATCGGAAAGTAATTTCAAGGCGAGCTTGGCGGAAGCGGAACTGTTCGTTAGTTCTGAAGAAAAGGTTTCAGTTGATAATAGTCGATCTAACAACGCACGTTTTGAATCTCAACGTTAATTAATAAAATCCCTGATGTATAATAGACCCCATGGTCACTCCTCGGGTAAGTATTATTGGGATTTCGCAACCTATTTCTGACGACATTTTTAAGCGTATTGGTGCCGAGCCAGTGTCATGGGCAAAGATGGCGGCAAAACTCCAGCTGGTGACGTTGAATATTCGTGGGATAAAAAACCGTGCGGCCATTATCTTAAAACAAGAGGCGCTTTCAAAAGATGGCGAAGTGGCGATCAGCCGAACCGCTTTGGCCGACCCTGATGGTACAAGCGATGCCATTCTCGGCATGACGCGCCGCCAACTTCAGCGACTTCTAAACGATATTAAAGCTCAACCTTTTGGGCTGAAAGATTTAGCTGCGACAATAGAAACGACACTCCTTTATTATGACAAAGGACCTGAAAAGTGGGCCGGTCGGCATCCCTATGTGATGGGTATTTTAAATGTGACCCCCGATAGTTTTAGCGATGGAGGTCGATTCTTGACGCCGGTTGAAGCATTGGCTCATGCCAAGACGCTTATTGCAGAAGGGGCTGATATTCTAGACATAGGGGGCGAGTCTACCCGTCCTGGTAGCGATCCGGTTTCCCCAGAGGAACAAATCCGTCGTGTGATCCCGATTATCGAAGCGCTACATAAGGATTTTCCTGATCAAATGCTAAGCATTGATGCTTCGCGTAGCGAGGTCGCTCGTGCTGCCCTTCAAGCGGGTGCCACGATGATCAACGATGTCAGCGCGGGGAGCGATGATCCGACCCTTCTTAAGGTGGCGGCAAAAGCAGGTGTACCCTATGTGTTGATGCATCGAAGTGCGTCCCCCCATGAGATGCAGTCAAAAACCGACTATCAGGATGTTGTCACAGATATCTATGATTGGTTTAGTGCTCAGATAGATCGATGTCTTGAGGCGGGGATCGTTCGGCAGAATATTATCCTTGATCCAGGAATAGGTTTTGGTAAAACTGTCGATCAAAACCTTCAATTGATAAACCGCTTGAATGTCTTTCGGGGTCTAGGATTACCCCTGCTTGTTGGGTCGAGTCGAAAGCGTTTTATAGGTGAAACCCTCGATCGCAACGTAGATGATCGATCATTTGGGACAGCGGCTACCCTTGCCATTTGCACCCTGAATGGTGCTAATATAGTAAGGGTACACGATGTTAGATCGATGACTGACGTTGTGAAGATGACTCAAGCGATAAGGAGGGAGCGCCATGATGCATAAAGTATATTTAGGTCTTGGTTCTAATCTTGGCGATCGACAACTGAATATTGACCAAACCATAAAAGCCCTTGAAGCCGATGAGCATATTACGATCATCTCAACGTCGAGTTTTAATGAGTATCAAGCCGAAAAACGACCCAAGGAACCTAAGTTCATCAATGGCGTCGTCAAAATTCTGACCAATTACAAGCCGATCGACCTGCTTGCTAGGGTAGAAGAGATCGAGCGAGAGGGTGGACGTCAGTTCAAGGGAGCCTATCATCCACGAACCATCGACATAGATATTTTGTTTTTTGACGAGGATATTGTGCTCGAAGACGCGCTGACCATTCCTCATCCCCTCATGCATGAGCGTGTTTTTGTTATGGAACCGCTTGCGGAGATCGCTCCCGAGGCCTATCACCCCATCCTCGCCAAGAACGCCGCTACCATTTTCCGTGCCCTTAAAGAAGGCCGCGAACTGTAACCCCTATGCCCGATATCTCGACCCTTGTCCAAACCGATGCGGTTGCCCGTGAGTTTGCCCACACGCTAAAGCACGGGGATGTTATTTATTTGATCGGGGAGATGGGGGCAGGGAAAACCACCTTTACCCAATCCTTGGCACGGGAGCTTGGGGTGACGGATTATGTTAACAGCCCTACGTTTACGCTCATCAACGAATACCCCCTTGAATCGTTCACGCTTATCCATATGGACCTATACCGTATCCATGTGGCAGGTGAGCTCATCGAAATGGGGCTAGAATCGGTGGTTAACGACCGCTCGATCACTCTCATTGAATGGGCTGACCTTTTTGCTGAGGTGATCCCCCCTTCGACGATAACCCTGAAGTTTGATCTGAAAGGACACGATGAGCGAACCCTCACCATCATCCGACATTAAGGTTGCCATTTGCAGTGTAACAAACCACTTAAGCCTAGCCGTGTCACGCGAAGGCGAGGTCATCGCGGAAATGAGCCTTGTTCGAGATATCATTGATGACTTGGTTCTGTTGCTCGAAGAACTCCTTGCAAAGGTAACCTTACAATTATCGGATGTCAAAGAGTGGGTAGTGCTGCAAGGACCAGGTAGCTACGCCGGTATTCGAACCGGACTTGCCACGGTCAAAACGTTAGCGCTTCTCTCAAACGCGAGCGTCAAAGGTCTCAATACGCTTGAGGTATTGGCGTATGGGGCTCGATGGTATGAAGGGCTGATTGTGGTGGCCATGGAAGCAAGAAAAGATGAGTTGAATTTCGCCCTTTTTGGAGGTGGAAAGATCTGGAATCCCGTATTGTCCCATGAGACGATCAAAAAGACACAATTAACGAAAAAACTCCTTGAAACCATAGGCGACTTTATTGTTGTAGGTGATTGGCGAGAGGTTCCGGATTCGCTTACCTCACGATTCTCCGTGATGCATCCTCACGCAAGTGTAGCGCTTGAATTGGCTGCAACCAAACCCGTGGTCGAGTTAAAACGCCTCAACCCTATTTATGCATACCCTGTTAATGTGACAATGCCCAAAAAAAAGGTCTAACGTGTATCGCCTTCCGAAGGTCAGTCTAGTTCCCCTCAAGAAAAAAAACGAGGCCTTCATCTCGTTACTCCATCAACAAGAGATCGGCTCAACCTGGATTAAATCAGAGCAAGATCAGGTATATGAGATCCAACTAGGAAAACAATGTGTTGGGTTGGTCATGCTTTCTATGATCGCTCCCGAGGCGAACCTGATCAATTTAGCGGTCGAGAAACCCTTGCAAAACATGGGTATTGGAAAACAAGCACTCCAGCTACTTATTAAAAAGCTAACGCGGTCAAAGGTATCGATGCTGCATCTAGAGGTGCGCGAGCAAAGCCCTGCGCTTCGATTCTATCTTCGGCAAGGCTTTTATTCGACGGGCCTACGAAAGGCCTATTATGCAGATGGCGAGCACGCAATTCTAATGACGAAACAAATTTAATTTATTTCTGTTTTACTCGTGTATCAAGGATCAAAACGTCCTCAAGGACAACATCAACGTTTGGCTTATCACTGCTATTTCGCTCAACAGTCGCGATTTTTTTAACAATAGGCAGTCCATCAATAACCTGTCCAAATATCGTATGGTGATTGTCCAGCCAAGGTGTGGGGACCTGTGTAATGAAGAACTGGCTGCCATTGGTGTTAGGGCCTGCGTTAGCCATAGAAAGTCGCCCTGGGCGGTCATGGGATAGCAACGGTGAGAATTCATCAGCAAATCGATAGCCGGGGCCACCACGCCCCGTACCTGTAGGGTCGCCACCTTGTATCATGAAATTAGGGATAACTCGATGAAAGATCGTATTTGGATAAAGGGGCTTGTGTTGAACGCTGCCGCTAACAGGGTCTGTCCATGCCATTTGGCCTGTTGCTAGACCTATAAAATTTTGAACGGTATTGGGCGCGATATCCGGATAAAGTTCACACGTAATATTGCCAAGCGATGTCTTAAAGGTGGCATAAAGCCCAGGGGGTAGCGATAACGCCAAAGAAGAGAATGCGAACAGGCCGATCATGAGGAGTCGAGAAAACATCTTCATAGAGTGCTCCTTTAGGGTTGAGATATGAATAGTTTAACACACCCTTATTAAATTTAAATTATTTTTCAAAAATGGATCGTTTTCCGTCAAATAAATGTGTTAGAAAGATTAAAACAGGAGCAAATGGCTGGATATAATGTAACTCTTCAAACAAAATATATGTAATATGCGAAATAATGCGTAAACATGCTCGATATATTTATTATTGAGTTTTGTTTATATTATAAAAA
>CAIUCY010000070.1 GCA_903897765.1 uncultured Candidatus Marinamargulisbacteria bacterium
CGAAAAAGAGGCCTTCGACGAAATCGAGCCGATCGAAGAGCCTTTACCTGAAATTGATGAAGAAGAGGAAGCCCCGCCACTTGAAATAGAAGAATCTTTGATCGAGGACGAAAAAGAAGCCTTCGACGAAATCGAGCCGATCGAAGAGCCTTTACCTGAAATTGATGAAGAAGAGGACGAAGATGAGATTTACGAAGACATTGAATCAGAGCTAGAATCTATTCCAGATGTTGATGAGGTAAACGCAGAGGAAGATCAACCGATATCGTTTTACCCTGAGGAGAATGAAAAGTTTGAAACTGTCGAACAAGAGGTGTTGGACGTGCAATCAATTAAACACTTGCCGGAGGACACTGTGCCCATAATTCCTCCAACTCCTCCAGAAGGACGAATTGACGTTAGACCTATTGAGTTTCCGGAATTGGAAGAGCGAATATCAGGGAAGTCCTTTGATTTAGGCTTTTTTGCCAATATTCCTGTTAAAATTGATGTCTTCTTAGGCAATACAACGATTACCTTAAAGGATGTTTATGATTTAACTGAGGGGGCTATTGTTTCTCTTGATAAACTTTTTGGAGAACCGTTGGATCTTCGGATAAATGGCCAAGTCATTGCACGAGGTGATGTGGTCGCTGTGGATAATCAATATGGTGTTATGATCAAAGAAATTATTCGGTCAAATACATGATGTCGGGTGTAATCGGTTACTTTATTAGTATTTCGTTAGTCGTTGGTTTAATTTTTGTCCTTTACTATGTCGCTCAATTTTTGATAAATGGTTCCCCTTTAAAACGTGGAGAAAATCGACGACTAAAAGTATTAGAATATTTAGCCCTTCAACCTCAAATTGGTCTCTATATTGTAAAAGTAGATGATAACGATTTCCTTCTTTCGGTGAGTAATCGACAAATTCAGCAAATGACCCCGTTGCATCCCAAGGAATTTAATGAGATATTAGAAGATCATGCTGTTCGCCGCGCCTGTCAATCTTGATTTAGGGAGTGTCCTTAACGGGACGCCGCTCCAATTCAGCAATTCCATATCATTGATAATCTTTTTATCGATGATCTCCTTGGTTCCTTTTTTTTTGGTATCCGTAACATCTTTTATGCGGATCACTATTGTTTTTGGGATGCTACGATCCGCAATGGGAACCCAACAGTCCCCACCTAATATCGTCATTATTTCTCTTGCACTTTTTATGACGATATTTATTATGTCGCCCGTTTGGAATAAAGTGAAGACCGATGCGTTGGACCCCTATAATAAAGGGACTATTTCACAAAATGTGGCTTTAAAAAATGCGTTGAACCCCTTAAGAACATTTATGTTTGCTCAGGCGGGTGAAAAAGACCTCGCGCTCTTTGCTGAATTTGCTCGAATTGATCTTAAAAAGATTAAATCTCGAGAAGATATCCCGACCTATGTTCTGATTCCTGCTTATATGATCAGTGAGTTAAAAAAAGCATTTATGATCTCGTTTGTCATATTCCTTCCTTTTGTTTTGATCGATCTGCTCGTTTCGAATATTTTATTGTCTTTGGGGATGATGATGTTGTCCCCAGTCATGATCTCTTTGCCCTTTAAAATACTTTTCTTTGTCCTGGTAGATGGATTTAATGTAATCGCTCGAGGTCTGATGCAAAGTTATATGCACTAATGAAACGTTTGTTCTTGTTAGGATATTGTATTGTTGCTTCGTTGTCTTTCGCTCAAGTCGTATTGGGGTCGTTTTCGCTAAATAATATAAAATATCTCTGGCCAGGTGAGGGGCTTTTGCCCGAGGAACGCTCGTTCCTAAGTCAGTCTCAATTCAGGGCGGGATTTTCTTGGGTTCCAAGTGGGTCACAGACCGTGATGATCGCCATGCCTATCGCGAAGGTTGAACCTCAACCTATTCGGTGGTTACTCGAATCCAATAAACCAGAGAAGTGTTTTGGATATGGTCAAGTTTACCAACAAAAAAATCTTGAAGGTGCCTCTCGATTGATGCTCTTTCATTTAAATAAAACAGAAAAATTGGGTTATATAACCCTAAAAGTTACCCCGAAGAAACCCTCAATTGTCTGGTTAAATGGTGGGGTGTCTGGGCCTGATACCTCAGAACTTTATGTTGGGCAACGACTTATGCGAACCTTCTTAGACAATGAACAAGCACCCCTAGGGGTTGAAAATGGGTATACCAGAACTTGGGTTGTTGGTCCAGGTCAAGTATTGGGTGGACTGCTTGATATATGGACAGACCCTCCAGCCCCCTATGATGTTGAGCTTTATTTCCATGGGGATCCAGTTATGGATGGATCCTTCCCTGTTTTAGGAAGCTCTCCTCGTTTTTCATATCATGAATTATCATCTCGCATCATCATGAAGATGGACTCCCTTCGTTATAACATGAATATCGGCCGAGACAATTATTTGCAATCCGGTGTGGAAACCTTAGAGGGTAACTATGGGGTTATGCATCGATTCACGGTTGTATTTCTTCATTCGGGAAAATATGTCGTTAGTTTCACTGCAAATGGTGGCCCAGCACGCTTGATCGCCCGAGTTGGAGATCAACTTTGGAATAGTTACGCAAAGACTGAGGCTAAAGTACTTGAACTCGATATTTCTTCTCCACAAGAGATCCTTGTCGAAACCATTCCTCTACCTGGTTCTAACTACCCTGCGACACTTACGATACAAAAAAAACCGTAGTATACTGACGCCATGACGATCGGAATTGCGACAGATTATTTACGACAAGGCATCAATCTTCTTTTGATACTTTGTATGCCTGTTATTGGGGCGGGATTGGCGATTGGGTTGTTAATATCATTATTTCAGGCCGTTACTCAGATCCAAGAACAAACGTTAACGTTTGTCCCCAAATTAATTATTGTTTTTGTCGTTTTGTCACTTACATTCCCTTGGATGGTCAGTAGTTTGATGTCTTGGACATTGTCTATGTGGACACAAATCTATAGGATATAAATGATCCTCAACGCCTATAACTTATTTGCTTTTTTCTTGATCTTAGCAAGACTTGCTGGATTATTTTCTGTGGCGCCTATCTTCAGTGATCGTGCTATCCCTCAAACCATGAAATTAGCCATGATCGTTTGGATATCTTTGTTGCTATGGTTTGTTGTTCCTCTTCCGAAAGTTGTATTTACCAGTAACATTGACTTGATGTTATCGTTGGTTTTTGAATTCTTTCTTGGGTTCGTTATTGGGTTTATTCCCCGTATTATTTTTCTGGGGATCCAAATGGCGGGATCCCTTATGGATATGCAAATGGGGCTCAGTGTTGCCGCAACTTTTGATCCGTCTACAGGTGGACAGACAACGATCATGGAACGGCTCATGTTTTATTTAGCCATTGCTATTTTTTTTATCACTAATTCGCATCATTTGTTTTTGGTTTCGATCTTAGAAAGCTTTAAAGTGATC
>CAIUCY010000071.1 GCA_903897765.1 uncultured Candidatus Marinamargulisbacteria bacterium
GGGCAGGCAACCTTGTGGCTATGTCATGTTACCGATCGAGTGGGTAATCATCTGAGTAATTTCGCGCCCCTGTCCTTTAATGTAGATGCTATCCCGCCGGGTCTTGTTGATCTACCTCGTTTTGTTGCCAGCACCAATCGAGGCAGTCCCTCAAACGTTTGGATCAGCTTAAATGTATCTGAACCCATTAAGACGGATAATTTAGGTCTCACCCTCGTGGAAGGGAACAAGAATTATAAGCCCGACCGAATTCTCTTTAGTTCCGATCGAAAAGAGATTTTTGCCCTTTTTAAGATCGAGGCTGTTGAAGAGAACGCGAGCCTTCGTGTCACCGACCTCATTGATGATTTTAATAACGCCGTCGTGTCGATCGTTAAATCGCTGGGGCCTATGGATAATGTTGCTCCTATAATTTTGGGATATGGCGCGGATGTGTCGCGATTCAGCGCGATCAAAAACAGAGGCAACGATGCCGCCATTCATATTTCGCTCAATATCCATGAAGATTACACCAAATGTTTTGTTCGGATATATGATTCCGCGGGTAATATTAGGAAAACGTTAAAAGATACCCAAGGCTTTGCGGGGCCATTGATGCTTGACCCTTGGGACGGAAAAGATGATGCCGGCCATTATCTAAACAAAGGTTGGTATACCCTTAAAATCTGGGCGATCGATGAGGCGGGGAACGAGGGCATCCCTACAAGTGGACTCTTTGAGATCACCGAACAACGCGTGACCCTCTCGATAAACACAAGTCCCCAACCATACTCATTTATAGCCAACGGTCCCAGAAAATTCCCTTATTCATTTTCAGAGATCGTTTTAACCACCAATGAGCCACGCCCTGACGGATTTCGAATGATGGACATCAATTCAGCACCCCCCATTGGAAAGATCACGGAAGCCATCTATCAAGGGGTTGGCAGTGGTAGCATGCTCGTGGTGACACTCACCAGTAACGCTTTGGTGCCCGTCATGGTCAACGACGCTTTATGCGAATGGGACGGAAAGATAAGTGGTAATTGGGCCGAAAGCGGCCTTTATACGTTTCAGGTCAGTGGCACTGGCCTTAATCCCGATTCTTACATGGCCATCGCAAAAACATCGTTTGTTGTCGACCATGACCCACCGACACTCCGTCAAGTACACGCTGATCGGGTTTGTCTCAGCACCCGCCCCCTTGCCTTTACCGACCTTAGGCTCAACTTTAACCTCACGGACAACTCGAATATGACGATCAATTCACAATTAATGTTAAATGACAGCGAATTAAGCCGAGGGACTAACACCTCAACGCTTTCCTTCAACTTTACAAATAAAGGCTATCTCGATGGAGATTATGTTTTAATGCTTCGAGCCTTTGATATAGCGAATAATTCCTGTAATGTTATGATCCCTATCAAGCTGGATAGCACAACGCCTAAAGCGACCTTTCAAACCCTCAGCCATAATGGGTTTGTATCGATAAACGCACGGATCATGAACCTGAACGTCCCGAATGAAAGCACCTACAGTGTGCTTTATCAATTTGGCGAGCTCATTACCCAGAATAATACGATAGATACCTCTAGCCATAATGGACGACTTTTACTCGGCCTCATTCTTTCCGATAATGCGGGCAATCTGAGCCTGTATATTGATCAGGTTACCGTTGACAATCAAATAGAGCCACCCCGCTTCACGCTAGTGCCTTTCACCGCAACGCGAAACCTACACATAGACAACTTCATCTATTCCGAACCGAATTTGGACACTATTTTTGTGCGACAAATGAACGCAGGACAGACAAGCCCTTGGGAAAAATGGACGCCCGACACCCTCGCAGCACTTATCGGAAACGAGGGTGGCATTACCCTTGAAATGAAGATCGAAGACATGGCAGGCAATATTTCTACACCATGGACAGTCTGTACCATTTTAGACACCACACCCCCGATGATAACGTCCGTCTCCCCATCAAACTATTGTGCACTCAATAATGGCCTATACGTCTACGATCATATAGCCAACCTAACCTCGAACTGGACAATAACCCTCAGCAATGAGCCCAATGGCATCGGAGCCTATGTCTTCTCTCCGTCCACACTGATAGAAAACACCAACGATATCTATATTACGGCTATCGACCGAGCAGGCAATGTGGGGACTCCCTATGGCCCTATTTCCATCATTATTGACCGGATCACACCCACGCTTTCATTAGTCAATACAGCGGCAGGCCGATGGATAAATGGGCAAAGCAACGATGAACTGCACTTGACTGTCGACGATAAGTTCCCCTCTTATAATGTCGTCCGGATCGTGAATGCCAATGGGGTCATTGTCACCCAAAGCAACACCCTCAAACTCAAGGAGATTCTCAATGTCTACAATAGCGGGATCTACTCCTTTGCCATCAATGCCTATGACATTGTCGGACATGAATCGAACACTGTCACAACATTATGTTATCTCGATAAAGAACCGCCCATCCTCCAACTCCTCGCCATGGACACCTTTGTCGATCGGACCGCTACCCTTTCAATATCCGCTACCGACACAGGAGGAAGTGATATTGACCATTATCTCGTTAGTTTTGACCACAAGGCATTCGTTCCCCGCACTTCTACGATAACGCTTTCTTTTGACGATGTTCTCATTGGGCAAAGCAAAGCTATTTCAGTAGAGGTTGTCGCGCTCGACAAGGCGGGCAATACCAGCAATTGTCTATCAAAAGGTCTACTCATCGACAAAATAGCGCCTATTCTTAGTCTCAGCTATAGGGATATCCGAGCTGCCTATATTAGCCGTAGCAAACCGACCTTAAGTCTCAATGTCATGGCGCAAGATACAGACAGTGGTATTAATGAAATCCTTATTCGATATTTGTCTGGTTGGTCAAACTACATACTAGGACAAGCTTTAAGCCCGTATTCATTAGGCTATGATCTAGCGGATGGTTCGTATCAGTTAGACTTTTCAGTCATAGATAACGCGGGCAATACTACTAGGGCCTCTGTCAACTATATCGTGGACAATACGTTGCCACTTATCACCGAACTAACGATTTCTCCGAAAGCCATTAATCGCAAGAAGTCGGTTAGCATAAACCTCGCCTGCGACAAAACCCGTATCGACACCGTCTATCTCTGTATCACAACCCAGAATCAAGCAGATCGGTTCGTCACGATCGACATTCCCATAGGGGAAGATTTTGCACCCCTAGTCAGAACTTATTTATTGAATGCTATTTCGACCTTAAACCCGAGCACTATCCTGACCGATAATACCTACACCATTTTCTTGAAATTGAAAGATTATGCTAATAATGAATCGCCCATTCGATCCACCCCGTTTATCATCGACACGACCCCACCTCAGATCAACCATTTTTCGAGTGTCCCAACCCTTCAGGCTTCACTGGATCCCGATGAGACAAACGATAAGCCTATTGTCATAACCTATGGCGTGATCGAAACGAACGCATTAGCCAAGCATCGTATCCGAGTTTTTTCTACCGCGTTTAATAGTGATCTGATGGACATTGATCGTCTTTTAGAAAAAGCGAGTCCGTATACGTTGCGATGGGATGGATGGCTACATTTGGGTACTCAAGTTCGCCAACTTCCCGAAGGCATCTATTTTGTCGAATTAACCCTCGAAGATGATGCGGGAAATAAAACGACAACCGTTGCGATTATAGCGCTAGCAACCGATATATGGATAGGCGGAAACAACCCACATGCCCCTTCCGTAGAGACGGACAATATGAATGAGATAATGATCCGATATGGAGAAGGGGATCGTTATGCGGTTTCCTTAGAAAAAAGGGGCTCATGTTTCGGTCAGGCTTGGGCAGATGATGAGGTAGCGTTCACCCTCGATTTACCCCAAACCGTTAATTATTCGGAGATCAATAAAAATGATAATATTCATGACGATACGGCTCATCGAGCGTTGGATTATCGAGGATATATCAGTGCTGGCCCCAATTTGACCAGCTATTACTTAGACATGTCCAATACGTGGCGATTTACCCCCTCAGGTTATTATAATCTCGTTGTTAAGTTTCAAGGAAATGCCCTTGATTTTTATGTTTTGTGGCAACATGTGGTCAACACGGCTTGGCGAACAGATCGCGTTCAATATTATCGTTATTCCTCTTACTCGGAAACAACGCTTAGCCCTTTCGGCAACGGCACAAACAGCTCAAGCGAGATCAGCCCTCTTTCACATGCCATGAACTCCCATCCCTCATTATTGAAACGGAAGAGTTACGGCTTGGTCGGATATTTATGCCAAAATCCGGACACACGTGAATATTCTTTTTCATCATCGAACCCTTTGACCTTATCCGTTGTCCAAAACATTTATGAGGGACAAGCAGGAAGCGCAACGAATATCAGTGCGATTCAGATAGACAATATCAACCATGTCGCTTGGGAAGATGATCGCAGCGGTCAAAACAAGATCTACTATCGACGGGTATATACGGACTACTCGTACTCGGATTCAGCTCCAACTGCGCAAATGGTGGCTCTCTCAAACCCTTCGATTGACGTGACGACAAGTTTTAACCTGCTCTCGCCAAAATCAAGTAACGGCGACATCCCTATACTCGCCACAACCCGTCCCACCTTTGTCTGGACTATTCCAAGTAACAAGCTCCAAGGCAACAGTCATTTTCAGATCGACCTTTATAAAGGCATCGTGGCAGGAACCGACAGTCTTCCCACGTTTGATGTCCCCCTTAACATCCTTGATGACCATTTTCAACGTATCGATGTACCGGCTGGCACTTACAAGCAGATAGGAAATCATCTCGAGTTCACCCCTGATGTCTTCAACAATCTCGGTGCTACAGCTGCGAATGAGTGTTACCGTTGGCAAGTTGCGGCCGATTGGAGCAATGACGGCCTTATCGAGGACCTCTCGCTTACTTCAGAGATCTTCAAACTCGACCCGCCGTTAGATATTAACTACACCCTTAATTACCCCAATCCCTTCAAAACCACCACCCATATCCGTTACAAGCTTAGCAAAGATGCCCAAACCGTGAACATCATCCTTTATAACCTTAACGGCAAAGTCGTTCGCACGTTGACCGACTGCCCCACCAGCGGCACCCGACCCTATCACGAGTACCAAGATGTCCTTTGGGATGGCTGTAACGGTGTTGGGGATGAAGTATTAAACGGCGTCTATATCTATAAGATCGTCGCGATAGATGAAGGTCGAAGCAAGGTCAGTGCCACCGGAAAGCTGTTAAAACTAAAATGATAATCAAGCAATCACTATTATTCCTAAAACGGCTTCTAAATCCCTCCCCTTTAGGAGAGGGTACCCCAACGGGGTGGGTGAGGTTGTTTTCTCTCCTCCTTTTCTCCGTTGCCTTCTCACTCGATCAAGGCGGTAATGAGGTCGATTTCCTCGAATCAGGGCTGGGGAGTCGCCCCCTCGCAATGGGTAACGCCTATACTGCAGCGGGAAATGATGTGAACACGATCCAATATAATCCTGCCGGCATGGTCTTTGCCCGCGGCTTTGAACTCACCAGTATGCAGGCAAAACTCGCCAGTGGGTTTGATCTTTATTATTTAGGTATTCTGACCCAACAGCGCGAATATAACGTACAAACCGTGCCGGATAGCGCATGGGGCATCAGTTGGGTTAACGGAAGTCTTGCGGACATTCCCCTCGTCACGGTGAATGAGGGGGTTACCGTCAATACGGACATAAAACCCTCAAGTTATAGCACCTATCAAGCCAACGCATTGACCCTAGCCTATGCCAGTTGGCTTATGCCCGATCTCGCATGGGGCGTATCGACGACGGGGTTTTATAAAAATTTCCTCCATGTCGATGGAGGCCAAGGCTATGGGGCTACCCTAACACCGGGATTAATGTGGCGTCTTAAACATAATGTAATACTCGGCCTTGTCGTCAAAGATATGCTCAACATGCAACATTGGGACACAGGCACGACAGAGCAGGTTCACCCAGAGATTAGATTAGGCGTTTGTTTCGAGGTGTTCGACGATCTTTTACTGAGCGTCGAAGCTCGACAAAAAATGGACAACCGTTATCAACCCACCTTTCACGCAGGGACGGAATGGTCATTGCTGCATTATATTCGACTCCGTGCTGGGTTCAGTGAAGACCGATTTTCGGCCGGTTGCGGGATATACCTCACCCATTTATCGATACAGTATGCCTATATGGGCGATATCTCTGACGGTATCGGTGACAGCCATCGTGTGAGTCTGGAGGTAGGATTATGAGACAAGCCTTGATCCTCTGTTTACTACTCTCCCTCTCCATAGCGGGTCAAATTGCGGTCAAACCGGATGTTAACGCGGCGGGAATGAATCTGAACGCCTTTGGTAACGCTCAGGCAGGCGCCGTTGATCTTGCATCAGGAACCTTGTCCCTTTCAAGAGTAGATGTAGACATTCCGGGACGGCATGGCATGAATATTCAAGTGATCCGCCATTACAATAGCAAAGAATTTAAGGCCTCTCCAAAATGGAGCTTGCTCGAAGGGGATGCGTATACCAACTATGCCGGACAAGACCTTAATAAAGTTCAGTGGCAAGGCGCGACCCCTGCTCAGTTTGGTGGATGGATCGGGAACGGGTGGAGCACCCAATTATCCGGCAGACTCTTGCATATCTCGTTTGAAAACAGGATGAAACGACAAGAATGGTGGGGCTTGAATACTCCCCAAAATGACCATCACATTACGGACATCATCATCGTTCAAACCCAAGGTGGCAGCTATAGCTTTCAAAAAAACTTTAGCGCAGACAAAGATGGTATCAAAGAAAACGACACGCAGTTCTTTCCCAGCGACAAAGGGAGTAACACCAAACTCATGACCACAAGCAGCGGCTATACCTTTTTCATGCCCAATGGTCAAAAACTGATCTTCAAGGAAAAGTATTATCAAAAGAGTTTTAAGATCGACTCTCATGCCGAGACCAATATGCGTAGTGTCATCACGGACTTTAATGCCAATAATATCGTGATAGGGGAATACCTCAGCGTTATAGAGGACCCCTTTTCGAACCACATCTATTATGAATACGAAAAAGGAACGCCCTATCAATTTGATGAACAAAAAGAAAACTTAGCCCCGAACTATTTTGGGAACGGCTATCAAAATGCTCAGTTGGCCTCCAGGCTTCTTCTTTCAAAAACGAGCGATGCAGGATTAAAACTATTAAATCTCTATTTAATGGGTTCTGAATATGAACAGCTTATGACGAACATGCTTCAAAGCATTAATCCTAACATCGTCCCAACAGGACTGCTAATTGACTCGATATCAAACGCGATACTCAATGGGGGGAATCTCGATTTAGCCATACAGGCTGCAGCATTAGGGTACGCGAAAAGTGCCCTCCTTGATGCCATATCTAACGCCATTGTCGGCATTCCGGGTATTGGACAATTGGTTATGGGCATTCGGCTTCTAATTGGCTATTTTTTAAGCGACGTATATTATGGGGAAATCGCCACCAATCTTTGGCTACAACCTATGCGTCCTATTCGCGTCTACGATGACGCGGGAAATGCGATCAACCTGACCTATGTCGAGCCTCAGCTCCCCAACATCGCCCCCACCTACAAAACCACGCCGATCACCCATACGGATATTGACCCCGAAACCGGCGAAGAAACAACGTGGGTCGAAGACCAGAAAACACGAATCGAGTATGATTTCGAGAAAGAATCTGACAATTATTCTCGACTTAAACAAATAAACTACCCGAGTCCAAAAGGGACACAACATATCAACTATCTTTATGATGCACAGGGGCTGCTCATCGAAGTTGACAAACCCGGTGGCGAGGCGGAACACTACGATTATACCTACTTTTACAGCAAAAACAGGGATGGGAGCCACCCCACACTACCTGATGGACTTCCATCAAAACGGATAGACTTTGATTGGAGTATCGCCAATGGCAGTAAGTACGACAACACGGGCAGTCTATTAACTGCGACCCATCGATCGACGGGGCTGAGTGAAGGCTTTGATTATGCTTATGTTCAAGCACGCGCTTTAAAAGCTGACCTCAGCGGGGATGAAGACAGTCAGTTTAGTAGTTTTGTACTCGTCAGTCAAAAACAGACCGGCAAAAAAGATTCGGACACGACACTTCAACGAAAATGGACCTATGACGGATATACCAGCGGTCAAATTTACAATCTCCACCTCAATCAAAGCAAACAAGACGACAGCAGCAAGCGTGGCTTTTACTTCGGCGCAATGACCCTCACGGACCCGCAGGGTAACGAAAGTCAGACACGTTTCAACGAAGGGCTCCCCATCTTTGAACAAAACGCGCTAGGGCATACGACCTATACCCGTTGGAACTTAGCCAATCGGTTCAAACAAAAAGAGACCGTCAGTAAAAAAGGATATGAAACCAGTACCGAGTTTAATAACTATGACGACGTTGGGTTCCCCTCCGACATTGTCACCTATGGCCATAATAGCCCTCGCCGGACACAGCATGTAGAGTATGAACGAAGCCAGACCTATCTCGACAACCATGTTTTGGACAAAGTCAAAAAGAGTCAGCTTATCGACAATAGTGATGGTCGTATCTATACCGACATTGAGAATGTCTACGACGCAGGTGGCAAGGGACAATTGCAGGCCTCGACACTCATTAACCCCATAGGAGGCAACGCAACAACCACTTTTCGTTATGACCCCTACGGTAACGTCATCGAGGTCACAGACGCGCTCGGACACAAAACTGCCACCACCTTCGAGAACGGCATTTATCCGATACGAACGGAGCGTCTCGATCTGGGGTTTTCGCAGACAAATACCTATGAGCCCTACTCGATGCTCATGGCCTCGGAGACAGATATTAATGGAAACACGACCCGCTATGAATACGACATAAAACAGCGGATCACTCAGAAAACGACCCATATCGGGAACGCCGACCTCGTCAGCAACATTCGTTATGATGATGATCCCGACCACTTAAGTATAACCTTGCGTAGCACCAGCTCAGGTGGACTGCAAAATAAAACAGTCGAAGGACAATTTAACAGCTTTGGCAAACTCTATCGCGTCACCCTAAAACCTGACGGCCTGAACGACCAAACCACAGCGTACCAATACAATGCCATGCTCGATATCACGAGTATTACCGACCCGTCAAACCGTGTGACTCGTTATGATTATGACGAGATCGATCGGCTCACTGGCGTCCTCAAGCCCGATGGACATTCTATCCATTATGACTATCTCGATTCCTCAGGCAAAATGGTCCTTAGCGATGAAAAAGATATGCGTACCACCTACACCTATGACGGACTCGGCGATCTTATCGAGGTGCGACTCCCTAACAATGTGGCCGCGCGGTATCACTATAATGCGCTGGGAAAAATGAACGATATCATCGATTTGAGGGGGCTGACGACCCATTTTGACTATGACCCAATAGGAAATGTTGCCAATGTGACCTACCCTAATGGGTTCAATGAACATTTTAGCTATGATCCACTAGGTAATTTGACCGAACACATCACGCGAAAGGGTGAACGGATCACCTTTTCGGGCTACGACAGTCTACGCCGCCCCAGTACCGTCCGCTATAGCGATAGCACGCAACTCAGCTACACCTATGATAACGGGTATAAAGGCGCAGTAAGCCGAATCGATGTATCGGGGTCAGGTCCACAATCGACACGATATAATTATGATGCCTTTGGCCATGTTATTGCATCAGAAAAAGGTCTTGGCGACTTGCGTTATACGGTGCTTAGCGAGTACGACGATACAGGGCTGCTGCTTCGAGAAAAGGACACGCTCGCCAATCGTTGGCAAGAAAATGTCTATGATAAACTAGGACGCATCACAGCGATAAAAGCCGATCTGGGTAAGGGGATCCAAACCATCGCCGATAATTTCACCTATAATGAGGATCATTTGCTAACCGGATATAGTCTTTGCGTCCCCAATATCCAAAATACGTTTCGTTATGACGCCAATACCGACCGGCAAACCAAAATAGAGGCTCTTCAAGCCAATGCGAATAACCGCCTTATTTTTAGCCAAGAGTACTCGTATGACGAGGCCGGCAATCGGGTTCAAACGGTTCAAAAAGAGCCCGATCCGAGTGGGGGACTGCTTGAGTATCGGCAAAACTACGAGTATGATAATCTGTACCAGCTCACTAAACGCATGTATAAATATGACCAACAGCCTGAGATCGACCATCTTTACCGCTATGACGCGGCAGGGAACCGGACTCTGTTCAAACATGATTTCGCCACCCAA
>CAIUCY010000072.1 GCA_903897765.1 uncultured Candidatus Marinamargulisbacteria bacterium
GCTCAGTCTTGCCCAACTCCTTCCGGGTGCGACAGGGGTTACCCTCATGGGCTACCTTGGCTTTCGACTTAAGCGCTTTCGGGGCGCGTTCCTTTTGCCTGCGATGTTCGCCCTTCCCGCCTTCATCTTTATGACGGTGCTTTCTTGGGCATATTTTCAATTTGGATCACTTCCTTTCGTAAAAACAATATTTGCCGGCTTGGGGGCATTGGTGGTGGCGCTACTCGTCAATGCGATCCGTACCCTAGGCAAGTCTGTCTATCCAAAATGGTCATGGCAGAACATCAAACCCGCGATCATTTCTTTTGTCGCCTTTATCGCCCTCTTTAAGTTCAAACTAAACATTATTTACGTTATTGGTCTGAGCGCATTCCTTGGGCTAACTTTGTTTTATAAGAAAATAGGCATCACGCATAACCTAGAAAGAAAACCAGAAATGTCTCAAAACCTAAGAATGACTGACGTGATACCGATCATCCTTCTTATCGCGGCCTTTATTGTCTTTTTCTTTAGCCCAGCAAGTGCCTTAATGCTCACGTTCATGAAGATCGGGATGCTAGCCTTCGGGGGCGGGTTTACCTCGATCCCTCTGATGCAAAGTGAGATCGTCGACAAGCTTCATTATTTAACACTTACCCAGTTCCGTGATGGTATCGCAATGGGACAGATAACACCCGGCCCTGTGCTCATCACTGCGACATTCGTGGGATTTAAAACGCTTGGCTTATTCGGCGCAATGGGAGCGACTTTTGGTATTTTCTTGCCTTCGCTTGTAGCGGTTCTCTTTTTAGCAAAGTTCCATAACATTGTAAAAGACCATCCCCTCACGCGAAGTATGATCCGAGGTTTACTTGCGGGATTTATTGGACTCCTATTAGCGACGACGATCAGTTTTGGACTCCACTCCCTCGTCAGTTGGCAAACGTGGGGGATATTCATCCTCGACTTGATCATTCTGGTTTGGATGAAGAAAGACCCGTTGTGGGCGATACTCGTTAGCTTTCTTCTGGCCCTATTAATAAAATAATATTTAGGGAACTCGTTTTATAATTTATAAATGTGTCGACAGTTGTCCTACAGGTCACCTTGCTCATACAATAAGAACAGCTACAAATTAAATTTATGTTCGGTGGAGGATTTGGTATTAATGTTAGTTCTTGCCAGCCTCATTCTTATCGTCACCTATATTCTCATCGCTTGGGAGATCATCCCTAAGGTCACGGCGGCGATGCTTGGGGCCTCGGTGATGCTCTTGATCGGACATATTCCAGCATCAAGAGCTTTCTCACATATAGATTTTGCCGTTATATTTTTACTGATCGGGATGATGATAATCGTTAACATTACAAGCAGAAGTGGTGTATTTAATTGGTTAGGGATTGTTATCCTTAAACGAACATTCGGAGAACCGAAACTCATTCTTCTTTCCTTGGCCATATTGACGGCTTTTCTCTCGGCTTTTCTAGACAATGTAACAACGGTCGTATTGATGCTTCCTATCATTTATAATGTTACCGCGCGCTTAAATATCAACCCCATTCCTTTTCTGACTACCATTATATTGGCTTCCAATATTGGTGGAACAGCCACTCTTATTGGGGATCCCCCGAATATTCTTATTGGTACCGCGGCAAATCTTTCATTCATGGACTTTCTTACCGAACTCACGCCTGTCATTACGATCATTCTTATTGCCGCTTTGGGCGTGCTTCTGATCTATTACAGGCGGGATCTACGTTCCAAACCAGAGTACAGAGTGCTTCTATCGGATATCTCTATACAGGGTGTTATTACAGACTTCCCTCTTATGTTCCGTTCGTTAACGGTTCTTTTTATTGTCATTCTCGGATTCATGCTCCATGGAGTCCTTCATATAGATGCCTATGTTTTTGCCTTATTTGGGGCAAGTCTATTACTGCTTGGCGAGAGACCAAAACAAATCATGAATGAGGTAGAATGGACTACCATCTTTTTCTTCATTGGACTGTTTATCATCATTGGTGGGTTCGCAGAGGCAGGAGGAATACAGATGCTTTCAAGGGCTGTACTTGATCTCACTCATGGCAATTTGCAAGCCACGACGTTCCTTGTTTTATGGGCATCGGGGCTCTTTTCCGCCGTAATCGACAATATTCCCTTTACCATTACGATGATCCCCATGATTCAGGACATGCATGGGGTTATGAACTTAACGCCTTTATGGTGGAGTCTCTCTCTGGGGGCTTGTCTAGGTGGAAACGCCACACTGGTGGGTGCTGCTGCAAATGTCATTGTTTCCGAGTCAAGCATTCATAACGGCTACAAAATTCATTTTTTCGACTTTCTCAAAATTGGCGTGATGATTACGACGCTTTCTTTAGCGATCAGCTCGATCTATTTATATTTTAGATTTTTCTTTTGAGCAGGCGTCTGGTAGTCCTGTAGCAGTATATTAAAACAAAAAACCATGTATAATTGAGTTATATGGAGGCGATCATGAGTAAGGATATTCGGTGGAAGCAACGATATCAAAATTTAAATAAAGCAATGAATAATTTGCTCGAAGCCGTCCAAACCGCCAAGGAGCGTGAGCTAAGTAAACTTGAAAAACAAGGGGTTATCCAAGCCTTTGAGTATACCTATGATCTTGCATGGAAAACAGTGAAGGATTTTTACGAATCACAAGGAGAAGTCGATATTCAGGGCAGTCATGATGCGTTTCAACTGGCATTTCGACGAGGTCTTGTCGTTGATCATGGGGAGGAGCTAATGGCCTCGATCAAAAGCAGACAGTTAACCTCCCATACCTATGATGATTCTACGGCCAATGCCATCTTTCAAGACATAATTAACCTATATTTTGATGCCTTCAAGGAGCTTGCTGACAACCTAGGCGAATATGCATGAGTGGACTTGAGTCTCAGACCGTTACAAAGATCAAGCAATGCCTAGCCGAGGTTCCCGAGATCGACAAGGCGATTCTCTATGGGTCGAGGGCAAAGGGTAATTATAAAACAGGGTCAGACATTGATCTCACTCTGTTCGGTAATGGTCTAACCCACCCATTACTCTATATTCTGCAAGAAAAACTGAACAACTTGTATCTCCCTTACACCTTCGATCTGTCCATTTTTATTAATCTGGAGAATCCCGATTTAATAGACCATATCCAGCGTGTGGGCGTGGTGTTCTATGAAAAAAAAGAAGGTATATTTTGCGCCTAACGCTGCTTCAAAAAGGATTCCTTGGTTTTGGTAGTATCATCACCCTTGGCATGCTTTTATTGACACTGTCGATGACGTCATTCTTCATGAACTATGGATTAGCCGTTCACGAGAATTCCCTCAAAAACCATGCGACCTATTTAATGAAAACACCTTATCTTAGCGATTCGGATCTCAACCATTACGCCAAGATCCATGGCATCCGGATCACTGTGATCAACCCTAATGGAACGGTTCGTTTTGATTCCGAGGCCCCCATAGCAACCATGGAAAACCATTTATCCAGACCTGAAATCCGAAACGCTATCGCGAAAGGATTGGGTGTACGTATTCATCGTAGCGAAACCCTGAATAAACCCATGATGTATGTGGCGATCAAAGTCCCTAACGGCAGTTTTATCCGAACAGCTATGGATATAGCTAGTGTTCATGAGGAGCAAAAGCATGTCCAACATCTTATCGCCACGGCAACCTTGCTAATTCTGATCGCCATATTATTTCTGCTCTTTGTCTCATTGAAAGGACTTCTATCTCCCCTTCAGAAAGTTAACGAAAATCTAAAAAAATTAGCGCAAGGCGCGCAGATCGTCTCTATCCCCATTCAAAGTAAAGATGAACTAGGTGATCTTTCGGTCATGATGAATCAACTCATCGAGCAGATCGCCGGCCAACAAGAACGACTCCGGTCATTAGAAAATCTACGACGCGACTTCGTGGCTAATGTGTCTCACGAACTACGCACCCCCCTCAGCGCAATAGTAGGATTCCTTCAAACCCTTGAAGACGGTGCCATCGATGAACCTACTCACAATCGACGTTTTTTAACGATCATCGCTCGGAACGTTGAGCGTTTGTCCCTTCTTGTCGATGATATCCTCAATCTCGCCCGCATCGAAAATAATACCGCTCCTACCCAACATCTCAATTTATGCCAAGAGCTTAGACAATTGTTAGAGGACATGGCCCTTATCGATAACCCGCGGATCAAACTAAACCTTCCCGTCAAAGAGATCTTTATCAATATTAATCAAAGTGAGCTTCTCTCCGCGTTTCGAAACTATATTGATAACGCTATTAAATATGCACCAGAAGGGGACATTCAGATCTCAATAACTGAAACAGATAACGACGTCCAATTCTCTGTCACCGACCATGGCCAAGGTATCGACCCTTCTTTTCAAGATCGACTTTTCGAGCGCTTTTATAGACCTGACAAAGACCGATCCCGTGAGAGCGGAGGTACAGGGCTTGGGTTAGCCATTGTAAAACATATCCTTCAAAAACAAAGCGGTCAAGTTTTTGTCTCTAGCACCGTGGGTGTGGGCTCAACCTTTAGTTGGGTTCTCCCCAAGCATCACGGGGATGTGACCGAATCGTCATGAAATCGTCACAATTCATCATTATACTGCCTGCATAGCCATGACGAAAATATTGATCGTTGATGATGAAGCCGATATTGTAGAACTTATTCGTTTCCATCTAGAAAAAAATAGTTTCACCGTATTGACTGCAAGCGATGGAGAGGCTGCATTGATCGATATTCGACGCATGCACCCCGATTTGATCATCCTTGACTGGATGCTTCCCAAAATAGAGGGTATAGAGGTTTGCAAAAAAGTACGACAAGACCCAACGCTCTCCCAAACTCCGATCATCATGCTATCGGCTAAAAGCGAAGAATTCGACAAAGTCCTTGCCCTCGAACTGGGCGCTGATGATTATTTAAGTAAACCCTTTAGTCCACGTGAACTTGTAGCCCGCGTCAAGGCGATCCTTCGACGATCGGTTGGGGCAGTTGAACCCGTGACCCAAAAAGAAGATCATCTGAGTCTCGGGGCGTTGACCATCGATACGGCCACTTACGAAGTCCAATTTAAAACGAGTCCCCTTTCCTTAACTAAAACAGAATTTGAACTGCTGTTTACCCTTGCAAGACAACCGCAACGTGTCTTTAGCCGAGAGCAACTTCTCTACAAGGTCTGGGGGGACGACTTTTATGGCGATAATCGAGTCGTAGATGTCCACATTCGTCGGCTCCGCGCCAAACTCGAAGCCGTCACAGACTTCGAATACGTCCGCACCGTTCGCGGTGTTGGGTATAAATTCGTCTCTGCTTAATTTTGTGAGGGCATTACCGCTAACACTTGTTTCACGATTTTTGGATGAAGGATACGATCTCCGTGAAAAGGAATCACCAATCGTTCATTGCCTCGCTTGTAAATTCGATGACTCCCCTGAGACCGGTTTAGTAAAAACCCCGCTCGAAGGATCATGGTCTCGGCCTCTTTGGCTGTTAATCGGATGACTTTAGGCAACTTTAATCTCGAGCTGAGTTGTCATTATATTTTTACTGAGCAATTCTTTTCGCTCATGTACATCTAATGTGTCCAGATAAAGCTCAACCGCTTCTTGTATGTTTACCATCACCTCATCAATGTCATCGCCTTGGGTCTGACAACCGGGCAACTCGGGACAATAAGCATAATACCCTGCATCATCATGTTCAATAACAGCGCTAATTTTCATATTTCACCTCATTTATGAAGTATATCATATAAATTAAATCATACAGGATAAAGCCCTTTCCATCTTCGTCATCAAAACGTCACAATTTCTTCCCTAAAATGAGATGCTCGCGTTGTGATAGCGACATCTGTTCTTTATATAATTTTACCAAAATATAGGCATACAAAAGAGGAGGTGCAACGCTTACAACAACGTGCACAGTCGAAGGAGAAGAAACCAGTTAATATTTGAAAGGAGCATTTGAATGAATAAACGATCGATCTTAATAGGCACCATGGCTTTGATGCTAGCGGCCACAAGTTTTGGACTCGATATCGACGGAAAGGTAAAGAGTTCCTTTGGATTTGTTCTCGGGGATAATCAAGATGGAAGCTGGATGACCGAAAAAGCAGCTGCAAACGCACCTGGGGATAGCACTCTCTATAAAACTATCGTTGGACTCACCCTCAAGAATGATGACACCTCTCTTTATTGGGAAAGCAAGTTCACCGCCAGTGGAACCGCCATCGGCATGTCAGCGGCCTATTTGTACATCACCACTGAGTTGAAGTCCCTTCCAGGGTCGCTTCGAGTAGGTTATCAACGTATGGGTATCCTTGATGCAGAAACACATCCCTATTCCGACGGAAGTTTTTACACCTACTGTAAAGACAAGGGCGTTGGAGTTTCTTACATGGTTCCCGTTGGAGACTATGATCTAAAGATCACTCAGCTTGGAACAGTCCCTGGAATTGATGGCGCTTTAAATAACAACAACACCAAAACCTTTTTAGGCGCGATGCTAAAATCAGGGAAAGATTGGACCGTCGGTGCCGTTTATAGCTCAGATGCATTAACAAGTAATGCAGTAAATGGTATTTCACTCTATGGCGATTATACCTTTATTCAAGACGACCTAAAGTTAGTCGGAACCGCTTGGTATGATCTTAGTGATGATGCGTCAAAAGCCTATATTACTCAGAAGACAAAGGCAAAACAGTATTACGGCCTTTATGCCAACTATGACCTGAACGCTGACACTCAACTTTATGTGAACTATCTCCTCGATGCTAATCAAGTTAACATTAGCAACAAGCTTAGTGGGGGTGTAAAATACAAATTGTCTAGCCGAGTAACAGGGTATTTCCATTTAGAGCAAGTAAGCGCTATCAATGGAACAACGACAGGCTTTACATCGGTTGCGCTAGAGACATCACTATAAAGAAAGGAATAAACAATGAAGAATAAACAATTAGTTGCTCTCGTTCTCGCTGGATCCCTACTTGCTCAGGTTGGGTTCGGAATGGTTCAGGTCAAAGGGTCTGACACCATGGTCAATTTGGCTCAAAAATTGGCAGAAGTCTATATGCAAAAGAATCCAAACGACAAGATCGCCGTCACTGGCGGAGGGTCGGGTACGGGTATTGCGGCCTTATTGAACAGCAAATGTGATATTTGTGACTCCTCTCGTGCGATGAAAGACAAAGAGCTCAAAAAAGCCAAAGAAAAAGGCGTCGAGGTAAAAGAGATCGCCATCGCTGTTGATGCCCTAAGTATCGTTGTAAACGATAGCAATCCGCTAACCAGTATTTCCAAAGAATCACTTGCGGCCATTTATAAAGGCGAAGTAACAAACTGGAAAGACGTCGGTGGCCCAGACCTTGCGATCTCGCTTTATGGTCGTCAGCCCAACTCCGGCACATTTGATTTCTTCCGTGAACATGTGCTCGCTGGCGAATACTCCAACAAAATGGCTCAAATGAATGGTACCTCGCAGATCGTTGATGCGGTCAGACAAGACAATGGCGGTATCGGTTACGCTGGCGTAGGTTATGTGGTCGAGAACGGCAAACCTGTCAAAGGGATCAAAATCCTTCCTGTTTCCGAAAAAGACGGGGATAAGGCTTTCTCCCCACTTGATGAAAAGAATATTTACTCCGGTAAATATCCGATCGCTCGCGCTCTGTTTCAGTATGTAGATGGGGCTCCCAGAGGCGTGGCCAAGAGTTTCATCGAATTCGAATTATCACCTGAAGGACAAAAAGTGGTTGCCGATGAAGGCTTTTATCCTGTAAAAGGTAAATTCGCCGACGCGAACACAGCCATTTACCAAAAGAAAACCAAAGTTTTCTAAGAACTCGCGATTGTTTTGAAGAATTACAAGAGGCCGCGAAAGCGGCCTCTTTTGTTTAACAGTTGGTGCTCAGATCAGGCTCACAGAGTTCAAATGTATATCCCCCTCTTTATCATCCCAAATATAAACTTCACCTCTACTCTTCGATTTTCCCATTACTAATGCATTATCGGCATTCGACATGACTTCGTGCGCTTTTTTCAATGGTAATGATGATTTGTCTGAAAGATCCGCATACTCAAGATGAGAAATACCCGCTGTAAGCTGAAACCCAATAAAAACGCCTGGGCGAAGGGTATAATCACCAGATTTATGTTTGACAACTATTGGTTCTAAGCCCTGATAAACTAATAATTCTTTTAGATCATCCGGAAGGGTTGCGGCGGTGATCTTAGCGAGTTCTTTATTCCAAGCGTCGATTTTTTTCTTAAGAACGCTTGGGCTCATTCCGGGAAAAATGAGACAAAATTCATCCCCTCCCACGCGAATAGCAAAATCTTCTCCTGCTCTCATTCGCATCCAAATAAATTGGCTGATGTACACAAGCGCTGCATCTCCGGCATCATGATTTAATCCATCGTTGAACAGAGCAAAGCGATCGAGATCAAGCATCGCAATTGAAAGGGGTTCATTCTTACGAAGTGACCTATAGACAGCTAAATCAAAGAATGTATTTAAATGATCCTTGCGGAAAAATCCAGTCAGAGGGTCATGTATAGCTACATTTTTTGCCATATAAAGGTTTTGTAACTGAGTGAGGCTATTTCGAAGGTGAATGGCCATAGACTCTATTAAACCAGTGGCGACTCGAAAGTA
>CAIUCY010000073.1 GCA_903897765.1 uncultured Candidatus Marinamargulisbacteria bacterium
AAATCCCACTAGCATTTTTGCAAACAAATCCCTATCATTTACCTGAGCCATCGTTTTCCTCCTTCGTTTTTTGCCGATTATGAAGAAGTTTACGATGGCTCTCTCTTTTCTTCAAATTGCGAACATTATCGTACACGATCGAAAAAACAGTATTTCTGATACTTTGAAAAGCCTCAAAACAATCGATTAGTTCATCTTTGCTCAATAAATCACTACTGGGATATCTCAACTTTGGCAAATACTTATCGATTAACAAAATATTTTGTAATTCAATCGAGATCGAAGGGTACATGGCTTCAAGTTGCCGAAAAAGTTGGTCTAAAAAATGGACCTTGGGGGGAATGACATGATTATTAATAAAAAGGGCTTTTAATAGTTTTTCTACGGCTTGATGCACATGGTAAATACCGATATCAGGATAGCCATCATTTTGTATAATTAGCCGAGCTGTTTCTGAATCGTGCTTAGCTACTTCCAACCAAAGCTTAAGTTCTTGCTCGCTCATAAACCTTTTTACCTTCTTTTACTATTTGAACAATTAGCGGATCATTCTGAATTATTTTATCGTTAAACCCTTTTTGCGAATAGGTCAGCAAATCAAGATGATAGTCTCGCGGATATAACGCCTTACTTATTTCGAAAGTTAAATCCTTTGCTTGATTCGTCTGGGTTGCTCGGTCATCAATAATCAATAAATCTAAATCACTTGCCTCGGTTTGGGTTCCTCGAGAATAACTTCCAAAAAGATATATTCCTAGGGGATTAAATTGTTCAATAACTTTATTAATCTCATGAGCAACGTTGATCATTATTTTATTATATCACACGAATATTTTGCGTAGAAATATCATTGATTGTTCCACTTGTAACAATATGTTTTGATTTTAAAGAACACCCTTGGTAGAATAGCGGCAGGATGTTTATCAAACCGGAAATAATCGACTCTCTTCTTGATCAAAAAGCTCCGCTTCGACAAGAAGTTGAGACAATATTGGCAAAGAGCCTGAACCTTGAACGGCTCTCTCTTGAAGACGTTGCCACGTTGCTTCGTGTAACTCGGCCTGCGGATATTGCCCGCATCTGGGACATGGCTGGCCAAGTCAAAGAATTGATATATGGAAAACGTGTCGTCATCTTTGCCCCCCTCTACATCTCTAATCTTTGTAAAAATAACTGCGCTTATTGTGCGTTTCGTGCCGATAATCGAGGCGTCACACGCAAAGCTTTGTCTCAAAATGAGATCGCAGCCGAAACCTTAGCCCTTTTAAAAACAGGACAAAAGCGGGTGCTCCTCGTCGCTGGAGAGGACTATCCTCATGATGGACTAGATTACATCCTTGATTCGATAAAAACGGTTTACGCGGTCAGCGATGGGAACAATCGGATCCGGCGCATCAACGTCAACATCGCCCCCCTTGATCAAAAAGACTTTAAACGACTGCTGGCTAGCGATATCGGCACCTATCAGCTTTTTCAAGAAACCTATCACCCAGAAACCTATGCCCAGCTGCACACCAAAGGCCCCAAATCCGATTATGCGTTTAGATTAAACAGCATGGATCGAGCCATTGAGTCTGGGTTTCAAGATGTGGGAATCGGCGCCTTGTTTGGACTTTACGATCACCGTTTTGAGGTGTTGGCCCTTATGCAACATATAGAACATCTCGAATCCACTTTTGGGCTTGGCCCTCACACCCTTTCCGTACCTCGGCTTGAGCCGGCTGAAGGCTCAAGTATTGCAGAGAACCCACCCTTCCCGATTGATGATACTACCTTTAAAACCCTCATCGCCATTCTGCGTTTAGCCGTCCCCTATACCGGCATTATTCTCAGCACCCGTGAAACGGCAGCCATACGACAAGACGCTTTGAATCTGGGCGTTTCCCAGATCAGTGCCGGATCCAAAACTAACCCTGGGGGCTATAGTGATGATGCGGCTACAGAACAATTTTCTTTAGGTGATACGCGTCCTCTTGATGAGGTCATTGCCGATATTTGCGAGAAAGGACATATTCCCTCCTTTTGTACCGGATGTTATCGTCTTGGTCGAACGGGCACCGACTTTATGGATCAAGCCAAGCCAGGGGATATAAAATCCAAATGTTTACCCAATGCACTTTTTACGTTCGAAGAGTATTTGCAAGACTATGCAGCCCCCTCAACCAAAGCCATGGGAAGGATTCTTATTGATCGCTCTATGCGTGATATCCCCAGTGCCCTCAAAGATAAGACACAAAAAGCTCTAAACAAAATTAGAGGCGGAAAGCGCGATATTTATGTCTGAGACCCAAAAGGCCCTAGCTAATTTTATTAGCTCTGGTCTCCCTCACTATAATGAATTATGGTACGCCCTTGCCGACGTTAAACTCGCAGCACTTCAAACAAACACGAATCTAGGCTATATCGATGCCGAGCGTTCACATTTCATCGATCTCGCGCTCGATGAAACGATAAAAGGACAACACAATAATTGTCATATGATCGACCCTCTATCCGGTGGAGCGGGGACATCCCTTCATATGAACATTAACGAAACCATTGCCTCTCGAGCAATGGCGTTAGCCCTTGAGGAGAATATAAAAATTGAGATCCATCCTCTTGAACATGTCAATCTTCATCAATCAACCAACGATGTTATTCCAACCGCCATTCACATAGCGGTGTATCGACAGCTCCACCGGCTCGAAACAGAGATCAACCAAACCCTGCTTATTCTACAAGAGAAAGAGCAACATTTTGCAAATATTTTGAAGCTAGGACGAACTCAACTCATGCCCGCTGTTCCGACGACCTTAGGAAAAACCTTTTCTGCTTACGCTGAGGTGTTAGGGAGAGATCGTTGGCGACTAGCCAAATGCCTTGAACGCATTCGAGTCGTTACGCTCGGGGGAACAGCGATAGGCACCGGTATCGCCGCCCCTCGATCCTATATATTTGAGGTGATCAAGACCTTAAGACAAAATACTGGACTCCCCTTGTCTCGAGCCGAGAATTTAGTCGACTATACTCAAAATCAAGATGCGCTGGCTGAAGTGTTCGCTTTGGTAAAAGTCTGCTCCCTTAACCTAGAAAAAATAGCAAATGATCTGCGACTCATGACCCTTTTGGGTGAAATTTCCCTTCCAGAGGTTCAAGCGGGATCAACCATTATGCCAAGCAAAGTTAATCCGGTAATACCAGAAATGCTTATCATTATCGCTAAAAAGGTTCAAGGCAATGAACTTGCCGCAGCGAGCTGTATCGCACATGGAGAACTCGAATTAAACGCCTTCTTGCCCTTTATCGGATATCTTTTGCTAGAGTCGTTAGACATCTTATCACAAGGGCTAGAACGATTTCGATCACGATGTTTAACCGGTTTGACCGCGAAAGAAGACACGTGCAAATTGAACCTTTTTCAAAACCCCGCTTCAGCCACGCTACTTATTCAAAAAATAGGCTACTCTGGGGCGCAGATCGTAGCCGATCACATGAGGAACACCCATGAATCATTAACATCGAGTGTTTTAGCACTTGACGTACTATCGCCCGATGAACTGAATGTTTTATTGAGACCTGAGTCTCTATCACAATTAGGCTATGACACTTCAAGCACCTAAAGGACTACTCCCCCATATTGTTCTTGTGGGAAAACGTAACGTTGGGAAATCCTCTTTGCTTAACGCATTAACACAACAAGATCTTAGCATTGTCTCTGATCATCCAGGAACAACAACGGATCCGGTTGAAAAAACGTTTGAACTCCAACCTTTTGGCCCTGTTGTCTTTATCGACACAGCCGGTCTTGATGATATGGGGACCCTAGGTCAACAACGCATTGAAAGATCAAAGCATCGAATCGATGCGGCTGACCTCATTCTTTTCGTTGTCGATACGCCCCCTTCCGACAAAGAAACCTTGCAATTATTCAACCTATTTAAAACACGTCCTTCCTCAAACCTACTGCTCATTTTCAATAAATGTGAACAGATCAAAGCCCCTTCACTTCTCCGATCAGAATGGGAATCGATGACCTCTTTAACCCCACTATTCGTATCCTGTTTGACAGGGGCGGGCATAGAAACCCTGCGAGAGGTGCTTGTATCAAGCTTAGAATCTCATCGCCCTTTACCCCTTCTTCTCGCCGACCTCGTCACGCCCCCTAATTTAGTCGTGCTTGTTATTCCTATCGATAAAGAAGCGCCTCAAGGACGGCTTATTCTGCCCCAAGTTCAAGCTTTGCGTGAATTGCTCGACAACGATATTGCTAGTCTAGTTGTGAATGAGCGAGAGCTGGGCTATGCGCTTACGCATAATCTAAAAACACAGCCTGCTTTGGTTGTAACCGACAGCCAAGCATTTCTAAAGGTCGTTGCTGATGTTCCACTTGATGTCCCGTTAACCTCCTTCTCTATTTTATTGGCTCGTCAAAAAGGCGATCTGATCACCTATATTAAGGGAGCCCAATTCATTTCTCAATTAAAAAATGGCGACAAAGTGTTGATCGCTGAGCTATGTTCTCATCGCCCGATCAGTGAGGATATCGGTCGCATTAAAATACCCCGTTGGCTTCGACAACATACAGGAAAGGATATTGTTTTCGAGGTCGCATCAGGAAAAGAAATTCCACAAGACCTAAGTGGATTTTCACTGATCATACAATGTGGCGGCTGCGTTGCGAACCGCGCACTGATCCAATCTCGCATTCAACAAGCTAACGCAGTTGGAGTAGCGATCACGAACTACGGTCTTTGTATCGCCTATTTACATGGCATCCTAGAAAGGTCCATTCAACCTTTTCCTGAGGCATTACATGCATACAACCATCCTTGATCACGTTAAACAGGGTCAAACCATGACGGTCGAAAATATCGTCTCACTTCTGACCTTCCCAGAGGTTGACTCCCTCTATCAAGCAGCAAATGAATGTCGTCACAACAATATGGGGGATGACATCTATTTACGCGGCATTATCGAGTTTTCTAATATTTGCATAAAAAACTGCAACTACTGCGGAATTCGAGGATCAAATACCGAAATTGTTCCCTATCGTATTCCCGATAAAGACATCCTTAATACCTGTCAGAAAATGGTCGATTGGGGCTATACAAGTGTTGTGCTTCAATCGGGTGAAGATCCTTTTTATACAACGGAAAAGCTGGCCAAGTTGATCATGGTTATCAAAGAAACTACGCCATTAGCGATTACGTTGTCTGTCGGCGAACGTGATGAGGAAGCCTATCGTATCTGGAAAAAGGCGGGGATGGATCGATATTTGCTTCGTTTTGAAACGTCTGATCCAAAACTATTTAAAGCGTGTCACCCTGACGATGACCTATTCGTTCGCCTTGAATGCCTTGAAACCCTTCGAAATAAGGGGATACAGGTCGGTTCAGGATTTCTGATCGGGCTTCCAAATGAAACCCTAGAACAACTAGCCCATGATATCCTGTTTTGTACGCAACTTAATTTGGACATGATCGGGATCGGCCCCTTTATCGCGCATCCCAATACACCGTTTGCGGATCAACCGAACTCCTTCAACTCCGATATTTTCTATAAAACCATCGCCATTTTAAGGCTCCTTAATCCCCTCGCTCATATTCCGGCGACTACCGCATTTGATGCCATCGATCCGAACGGTCGAGACCTTGTCCTGCAACGTGGTGCAAATGTGTTTATGCCCAATGCTACCCCAATGGCCTATCGCGAGCATTATCAACTCTATCCCGGAAAACCTTGCATCACCGAGTCGAGTGATGATTGTGCAGGCTGTGTAAAAGGACGTATAAAACGGCTTGGGCGAACGCTCGGCAACGACGCTGGACATTCGTTCAAAAATCCGCTAAGGTAATTTCACTATGAATTTTACAAAAATGCAGGGAACAGGCAACGACTTTATCCTCATCGATGCCCTACACCAAAAAACAGAGGGGCTTGATTGGCCCGAACTGTCAAAGAGTTGGTGTGATCGACATTTCGGTATTGGCGCCGACGGGGTCATGCTAGTCCTTCCTTCGAAAACCGCTGATCTTCAAATGAAGATCTTCAACGCGGATGGGAGTGAAGCCGAGATGTGTGGCAATGGTATCCGTTGCTTTGCTTTTTTTGCTTGGCAACAAAAACTCGTCACCCAAAAACGCTTCTCGGTTGAAACCCTCGCGGGCATTATGGTGCCTACATTAAATGATCTGTCCGAACGGAAAGCCATGGTCACAATTGACATGGGCACGCCGTTATTAAACCCTTCCCAAATTCCGGTGAACACCCCATTAGCCGAACCCATCTTAAATCTTCCCCTTGAAGTCGGCTCACGCACTTATTCTGTGAGTGCGATCGGCATGGGGAATCCTCATGCCATTTTATTTGTAGACCATACAAAGGGGTTTCCCGTAACAACAATTGGCCCCATGATCGAACATCATCCTTTATTCCCGAAACGAACGAACGTCGAATTTATCGAGATCCTGTCCCCCGACGAATTCAATATGCGGGTGTGGGAACGGGGGGCCGGCGAAACGCTCGCTTGTGGAACAGGAACCTGTGCTGCCACGGTGGCAGGCATTCTTCAAGGAAAACTCAACGATACGGTCACCGTTCATTTGCTCGGGGGAGATATTCAGGTGAGTTGGAAAGACCACGATCATGTCTTTATGACCGGCCCTGCGGAAGTGGTGTTTGAAGGAAAGAAAACGACGAACTAGATCTTTAGCACGCACCCCATTAACTCAGCTGCAAATTGACTCGGCAAACGTTCAATGATCGCATCTTTTTTAGGTTGGCTAAAAAAAACTAGAACCTTTGCAGCACGAACCACCGGCAATCTCGTTAAGACTTTACACGTTGTTTTGATATCAAAATGACCTAACGCTGTGGCTAAAGTCTTTGGATCAGCAGTGGCTAACTCTCGACCATAACGTTCTTGATGGTTTGACGCGATCTGGAGGATCATCTCGTCAGGATTATTCATAATCGTTTTTTTTGTTTTGAAAATCATGCCATCGGCCCCCCTTGATGCTCCCCTGATTTGTATACTAACTCTAATTTTTAAATTGGCAAGTCTTACGTCATATAATAATATATCGTTAGTTTGTATTAAAAATTTCACCGAAAAGGAAATAACATGCCCAGAACATCAAAACGTTTCGAATTTATCCCACCCTATCTGTTCGCAGAGATCGACAAAAAAAAAGCTGCTGCCATAGCCCGAGGGGTTGATATCATAAATTTAGGGATCGGCGACCCAGACAAACCTACCTTTTCTCATATCGTTGAGGCCATGCACAAAGCCATCGATGACCCAAGCACCCACAATTATCCTCCCTACGAGGGTATCGCTCGCTTTCGACAAGCCGTAGCCACGTGGTATCAAACGCGTTTTGGGGTGACACTTGACCCCGTCGAGGAGGTCGTTTCCCTCATTGGCTCTAAGGAGGGCATTGCTCACTTACTGTCCGCTTACCTAGACCCAGGTGATATCGTCCTTGTCCCAAGCCCTGGGTATCCAGTTTACAAAATGGGAACGATATTAACAGGAGGTACTCCCTATTACATTCCCCTGAAAGAGAGCAATGGATTTCTGCCCGAGCTTGATAGCATCCCTGAGGACATTGCCAAAAAGGCCAAGATTTTCTATGTCAATTATCCAAATAACCCCACTGCGGCCGTTGCTGATTTAAAGTTTTATATAAAACTCGTCGCTTGGGCAAAGAAATTTGACCTGCTTATCGCCTCTGACTTGGCCTATAGTGAGATGACCTATGACGGATATATAGCCCCGAGCATTCTTGAAGTTGAAGGCGCCAAGGATATCGCCATTGAGTTTCATTCCCTTTCGAAATCTTTCAATATGACCGGATGGCGTATTGGTATGGCAGTTGGCAATAAAGAGGCCATTCGCGCACTTGGCACTATAAAAACAAATGTTGACTCAGGCATCTTTAAAGCCATTCAGGAGGCGGGTATCGTTGCCTTAACTACCCCAGCCCCCCAAATTGAACAGAATAATCTTGTTTATAAAGAGCGGCGCGATGTCTTGACGGACGGACTCAATCGTTTGGGCTGGACGTTATCCCCCATTAAAGCAACCTTTTATGTGTGGGCCCCTGTTCCAAAAGGCTATGACTCCGCTTCATTTTGCAGTAAGGTTCTTGAGGATTGCGGCATTGTCGTTGTGCCCGGTAGCGGCTATGGCCCGGAAGGCGAAGGCTATTTCCGAATTGCATTGACTGAATCGGTGCAACGGATCGAAGAAGCGCTTTTACGCCTCAAAGAAAAAGGGATCCGTTATATAGCGTGAGCGATATCGCCTCTATACTCGGTTTTTCGTTCAACGATCCAGCCTTGATCGAGGAGGCACTTACTCATGGCTCTACGCTCAACAGCGACGTTGATTATGAGCGTTTGGAGTTTCTTGGCGATGCCATCTTAAAGCTTGTTCTAACCGAAGCCCTCTTTATGAAGTATCCGGATAAAACAGAGGGTGAGCTTAGTGGTCTTCGTTCCATTTTAGGTAGTGATCAATTATTAGGACGTAAAGCAGCCGAAATGGGATTAGCTCCGTTCATCCAAGTTGCACCGCATGAAGATCAACTTCGACATCATGAACGAATACTCGGCGATGTCCTTGAAGCGCTTTTTGGCGCGATCTATTTGGATCAGGGACTTGAAAGGGTCCGAGAATGGATTTGCGAAATTTACGCTAACGCTCTCGATGGAACCGAAGATCTAAGTGAGTTGCAGGATTACAAAACGGCGTTACAAGAACGCACCCAATCAAAGAATTTAGGACAACCCAACTATATTTTAATGAGCGAAGACGGTCCCGTACACGAACGAACCTTCACTGTTCAAGCCCAAATCGATCGTGAGGGAATAACGCTTTTGGCATCAGGCGCTGGCCGCAGCAAGAAACATGCCGAGCAAACCGCAGCCAAAGCCTTGCTAAAACAACTCGATCTCATCTAGTAGTATCGTTTGTTGTTCGTCTGTCCTGTCTGATAAGCTTTTAAATTGTATGGTCATCGCATTAGCTAATGCTAGAGATAGTTGCGCAGGCAAACCCCATCCTGCTTGTCGAAACTGGCTAAAATAAAGTGTATAGCATATCCATTGGTTCGGCAGTGGATGGATCGGGTACAAAAAGTCGTCATAATCGGTAACCACCGAGGATGTCGCCGCAATAACCACCCCAATTGGTGCATTCGTTTGTGTTTTTATCCAAAAACGCAGCCCTTTATACGACGATAAATCCATCAATTGATGATGCTGCCTCAAGTCGATGTAGGCCATGGCTTGAGGACCTACAACTCCTGATAGGACGCCTAATGTATAGGAAAAAGACAAAACATGACTATCCAATAATCCTTGAGATTGTCGTGAAATATTGGCCAGTGTCCCAGAATTTTGTGACAAAGCCCCCCAGTCCGTACTAAATTCTGAAAGAAGCCTTGAATCAGGAAATTCAAAGTTGTCGATTTTTGTTGTCGATCCTTGGTTAAGTTCAAGATAGAGTATCGCTCCATAATACCCTGTTCTGGCTGACTGTTTATCAACAACAAGCCCTAAATGATAGGCGCCCAAGGCTACGGGGTTCTGGCCTCTAAGCAATACCGATGATGTCGTATCTTGACGATCATATATGTCGAGCCATGCAGCATTGGGTGAAGACGGAAAACTAATCACATTTGTGGTTAGCAACATTTTTACTGGAAGGACTTGCAAGATATTTCCCGATGCGTCCTTTCGTGCCAATCCAGCAGATCCTGACTCCGAAACGACTTGATCCGAAAACGCTCGAATATTCCATGAGGGATCGGCTGCACTCATTTGGATAGCATTGGTAACCGTAAAATAAACAAATCGAGCTGAAGAGGACACGTTCCCCATTGAAATATTAAGGGTGAGTTGAGACAGGTAGTCTCCTGAATAGGGATAAAATATGCTTGTGTTCCCTAAATCCGTTTGCCAACTTCCATAGGTATTTTTCTTGGCATCGATCGCATTCCAGTTCGTGGCTACATTACCCGTACCCCAATTACAGCTGATGACATAACTTAGAGTAATACTCATCACCGACCCCGTCACAGAGTACTCCCAAGAAGCATCCTTAATGGCTTGGTTGGGATTATTTACGATCGATAGCGAAGGCCACAATGCTTTCGGAAGCGAGAACTGAACCGCCCCCCCCCCAGTGCCACTGTAGACCTGAGCAATATCCACCGTGCTAATATAACTGCCTCCTGCCGTTGAGTTGAGTCGCAAAGCAACATGATTAATGGATTTGTTGTGAAGTCGAGTTGAAACAGCCCCTGAAACATAGCTGGGCGCTACCCCGGGATTAACCAAATCCGTCAAAACATTAGGCATCGCCCCCGTAATAAGTAGGGCAGACAAAAGGCCTAGACTTTGGCCAAAATAATCATATTTGCCTGCCGTATCGTAATCAACCGCTAAGAAAGAATATTTTTCGCTATATGAATAATTTAAATACCCATCAAATACTGTTTTCCAGTTACTTATATAGTTGCCGTCACCACTCCCCAAAGCACCGGCTCCCATCATGGCAATAAGCGGCAAATTCGGGCCATACAGATCATTCCCGTTCAGATCCATAAATTTTATTGAGGCCAAAGTTTTATTCGCCCCAATATAGTTGCTGGCATTGGTTAAAAAGGCTTGCGCTTTCGGTTCATTAAACCATATTTTATCTGTAGCTAACCGCCAATAGGTTCTAATGGCGTCCCATGCCATGGTATAACCGTTCCCCCCGCTTTGTTCTCCCCAACTGTTACTCCAGTCGGGTACAAGCCCTTTCGAATATCCAGGATTAGACGAAATCGTTGAGTAACCTTGTGCGATCACGGGATTCCAATCATGATTTTGATTCTCATAGAGCAAATAATTCTTGTACCATGCAGGAGAAAAATACGATGAATTGGTTAAGAGACGTCCCCCATTATAATAGTCGCCTAGTCGTATATATCGACTGAACTCCAGATCATTCTTGATATATTGATGGATGAGTGTCTGCGCTTTAGTTGAGTAACTATACCCTGTGTTCGTCCAAAAGCCCTTCTGTACTAAAATGTCGGCAAACATTAACGCCGTGGCAACATCACCATCAGCATCCGTGGCAGAATGGGGATCGGCTACCGTTCCATTGGCACTCACTTTCCAGGCGAGAAGATTGGTTGCCCCAGACGTCGCCATGATCGTCCATGTTTTATTCAGCAATTGGTCAAAAAAAGGTTGATCGTTCATGAATATCGCGATAAGAAGCCCATATCCTGAGGCTTCCGAGGTGGCATAATCTAACGCATCTTGTTGTGAAGAGCTTCCTTTCCCTGGATCAAAAATGAGGCCATAAGCTGAAGAGGACACAACCCCCTGATACTTTTCAACAAATTGATACTTATACCCCTTCCAAAGGTGTTGAATTTCTCGGCGATAATTGGCCATACTTGGATAGGCCCCAGCACTGAGATTCCCCGATGCCACCAAGCGATCGATCAATAAGGTATTAAAGGTTGATGTAACATCAGTTTGATCAAAAAAAATATTTCTGACCGATATTTGATGGAGAACTCCGGATGAGGCATCAACAGGGTTATACTGGATCTGCTTAACTCTTGTCATATCGATCCCTTGAAAGGAATCAAGGTTGATCTCAATGGTTTTATATTGTGTCGCACTTAAATCATCAATATGATATCGTTTCGACTTAACACCATTAACCGTTGAATCATCAATTAAAAATAAATCCACCTTGCCTGTATCACTCTTAATATCGAGGAGAAGTCGCTTGTAGTTTTTTAAGTTAACAACAGTCCAATTAACATCAAAGGGATGATTAATCCAAGCCCAACCACTTGGCAAAAAGTTATAGGTAATAAACATTTCTGTTGAGGAATTAACAAAGGTTCCAAAAGTGCTACCCGAACTTGTGCCTCCATACGGTACCCCTGTGACAAAATAGACTGGAAATGTGCTTGCGAAAACTGAAGCATTAACAAATAAAAAGAAAATGGCTAACCGCAACCACATGGTTTTCATTGTAAACCTACCCTGCGGATAAATATATCTAAATTAGCGCTAACCTTGTTTTTGTGTCAAACAAATGCAGATTCTTTAAGTAAAAACCAAGTTCAACTTTTTGTCCTAGCTTAAATTCAAAGGCAGGATCCACTTCAGCCAAGAACTTCGCTTTACCAATCGAGCAATGTAAGAAAGTCTGAGGGCCAAGCAACTCGGCGAAGTCTATCTTGGCGAGAACTTTCTCTTCAGTATACTTCTTTCGCAATGCCTTTTGGTAATCGACAATATCTTCTGGGCGAATCCCTAAAGTAACGTCGGTTCCTACCACTTTTTTAAATTCATCAGCAAGCGCTTCGGGTAAACTTAGCTCAAAATCCGCATTCTGAAAGGTGAACCCTGTTTTAGCTTTAATGATCGTTCCTTCAAAAAAGTTCATTGAGGGTGAGCCGATAAATCCAGCAACGAATGTTGTTCGTGGCTTTGAATACACATTGAGGGGCGCGTCAAACTGCTGAATGATCCCCTCATCCATCACACAAATTCGCGACCCTAATGTCATGGCCTCGACTTGGTCGTGTGTAACATAAACAAACGTTGTATTTAATTTTTCGTGAAGATTCTTGATCTCTCCTCGTGTTTGGACACGAAGTTTGGCGTCTAAATTAGAAAGAGGCTCATCCATCAAAAAGACCTGTGGATGACGAACGATAGCACGGCCAAGTGCCACGCGCTGCCGTTGTCCACCTGAGAGTTGTTTGGGTTTTCGTTCTAATAGTTTGTTTAGCCCTAAAATCTCCGATGCTTCATCAACCCTTTGTTGGATAAGATGTTTGGGTTGACGTCGGATCTTCAGCGCAAATTCCATGTTTTCACGAACGGTCATGTGAGGGTAAAGCGCATAGCTTTGAAAAACCATCGCAATATCTCTTTCCTTCGGGGGTATCCATGTAACATCTTGATCGCCAATAAAGATATTGCCGGCTGTAACTTCTTCTAGCCCAGCGATCATGCGAAGAGTCGTTGTTTTTCCACAACCTGAAGGACCCACCAAAACAACAAACTCCCCTGGGGCGATATCTAGATCGATGCCTTTTACAACCTCAACCTTACCAAAATTTTTTACGACTTTACGCAGCGAAACTCCAGCGGTCATTGTAGCTGCCTCTTTAGGTCGCTCATTTCGAGTGCACTCACGGCAGCCTCCCAGCCTTTGTTGCCGGACTTTGATCCTGCGCGTTCGATAGCCTGTTCTATATTATCCGTTGTTAACACACCAAAAATAACCGGCATCTTAGCAGACACCGCTACACTAGCCACGCCACGAGATACTTGGGATGAAACATAATCAAAATGGGGGGTTGCGCCTCGAATGACTGCGCCTAAACAAATAATAGCATCAAAGGGTTTGTCGACAATACTGTTCAAAATATAAGGGATCTCAAAGGCACCGGGCACCTTGTAAACCGTGATATCCTTTTCGGACACATCATGACGAACAAGTGCGTCAATAGCACCTTCCAATAACTTTGAGCCCACAAATTCGTTAAATCGGCTCCAAATTATCGCGATCTTCTTGTCTTTTCCGGTGATTTTTCCTTCAATGATCATGGGCCGCCTCCGTTAAAGTGAGTTTATTATAGGGGTTCATTTCAGATTTAGTAAATGACCCATTTTGCTTTTCTTGGTTTCTAGGTATCGTCCACTGAACTCGGTCGGAGCGATCTCTACCGGAATACGATCCACGATCTCGATACCAAACCCGCTAAGTGCCACGATTTTTTTAGGATTATTGGTAATTAAACGAATGGACTTTAGCCCTAGATCATAAAGGATTTGAGCCCCAACTCCATAGTCTCGCAAATCTTCCTCAAACCCAAGATCAACATTCGCCTGAACGGTATCTCGGCCTTGCTCTTGGAGCCTATACGCCTTTAATTTATTAACAAGACCTATCCCTCGACCCTCTTGTTTGAGGTAAACAAGTACTCCCGTCCCCTCCTTAGCTATCATCCGAAGGGCGGCCTCGAGTTGTGCTCGACAATCGCAACGAAGCGAATGAAAGACATCTCCTGTTAAGCATTCTGAGTGGATCCGAACCATGACGTCGTTTTTATTGGTAATATCGCCCATGACAAGGGCTATTTCTTCGCCACCCCCGATTTGATCGCGATAGCCATACCCTCGAAAGGTTCCAAATTCCGTTGGCAGGGTAATGTCCACTTCGCGAAGGACAAAACGTTCGCGTTGCAACTTGTACTGGATCAACGCCTCGATGGTGATGATCTTTAAATGATGCTTTTTAATAAAGGGCTCTAAGTCTTTAACCCGAGCCATTTCGCCATTTTCTTTAATGATCTCACAAATAACACCCGCTTCGAGCAGCCCCGCCATTCGTGCTAAGTCAACCGAAGCCTCGGTATGGCCAGCGCGTTTAAGAACGCCCCCTTCTTTTGCAATAAGAGGAAAAACGTGTCCAGGCTGAACAAGGTCTTCAGCTTTACTTTGAGGATTAATGGCAAGTTGTATCGTTTTTGCTCGGTCTGCCGCACTGATCCCTGTGGTTACACCATGTATCGGCGCCCCGTCAATACTAGCGGTAAACGCCGTTCGCATGGACTCAGTGTTATGGGTGACCATTTCCTTTAACCCGATCCGTGTGGCCATTTTTTCGGTCATGGGCAAACAAACGAGTCCTCGACCGTGAGTGATCATAAAGTTAATGGCTTCCGCCGTTACAAATTGCGCTGCCATGACCAGATCGCCTTCGTTTTCGCGATCTTCGTCATCCACAACGACGATCATGTGACCGTTGGCTAGATCGTTGATCGCCTCTTCTATTGTATTAAAATCCATGATTCCTTAAAAACTCCTCGCTTAGATTGCTGGTAGGGACTTGCTTTGCCTCGAGGTAATGATACACGTATTTGCCTAGTATATCCACCTCTAGATTAACAATTTCCCCAACACGAAAGCGCCCAATAATGGTATCACTGAGTGTCGTTGGGATAATTGAAACGCTTAGGGTGTTCGGCGTAACGTTCACTAGGGTAAGGCTTACGCCGCTCAGCGTTATCGATCCCTTGGGCACACAATATCGCGTGACTGTGTCGGGGGCATCAAGGGTTATTATTGTATAGCCTTGTGACGGCTGAATTTGTTTGATGATCCCCGTTCCATCTACATGACCTTGAACCCAATGGCCGCCCATCGATTCGCCTGCCCGAAGTGCAGGCTCTGCGTTAACTGCTTGCCCCACACGAAGCGATTTAAGCATTGAATGGTCAAGGGTTTCGCGCATTACATCAAAACGTACCGATTGATTAGTGAGGGTCGTCACCGTCAGACAAACCCCGTTTATGGCGATACTATCCCCTCGTTTAACGAGTTTTGATAGTTGAGGCAAAGATACACGCAGCGCCATCGACTCCTCAGATGAAGATAACTGCTCGATGGTGCCTATTTCTTGAATGATCCCTGTAAACATTAGTCCGCGACTTCCTTTTGCAAGCTCTCTCGGTTCTTAGCAATGCCGCCCAATATCCCGTTCACAAATTTTATGGCTTCATAAACACTATACTTGGCGATCAATTCGATAGCCTCGGCAATGACCACCTTAACAGAGCTGTCGGTAAAAAGAAGTTCCCAGATAGCAACACGCAAGATAGCCTTATCGATATGGGCAATACGATCTATTTTCCAGTCGATCGAATAGGTGACAATGAGGTTATTAATAAAAGCATCGTGCGCTATCACGCCTGCAAAAATAGCGGCAGCAAAATCTCGAGTATCGGGAATAAAATCGTGATCGTCTAAGGTGTACGCAATGATCTCGTCTGCATGGCCTTTTTGGATCTGGTATTGATACAACGCCTGCATCGCAAGTTTTCTTGCTGTTGTTCGCTTGCCCATAAAATCAAGTTCCTTCGCTTATTCGCCTAATAGCGCACTTAAATGATTCTCGATGTAGTTCGTATAAACCTCACCGTTTTGAAAATCTCTCTCGTCGAGCAATCGCAGATGGAACGGAATTACCGTTTTCACCCCATCGATAATAAATTCATTCAGCGCACGTCTGGCTCGAGCGATCACTTCGGCTCTATCTTTGCCGGTCACGATCAACTTTGCTAACATCGAGTCATAGTTTGGTGGGACTTTATAGCCTGCATAAAGATGGCTATCTACGCGAACACCCGGACCACCTGGGGGCAAATATAGAATAACCTCCCCCGGACTGGGCATAAAGTTCTTGAAGGGATCTTCGGCGTTAATGCGAAACTCTATCGCATGTCCGGTGATGGTAATGTCTTTTTGCTTGTAGGATAACTTCTCACCCATGGCCACCATGATTTGCTCTTTCAGTAAATCAACACCCGTGACTTGTTCGGTCACAGAATGCTCCACTTGAATACGTGTGTTCATTTCCATAAAATAAAACTTTTTATTCACATCCAACAAAAACTCGATCGTTCCCGCCCCAACATATTTAATCGATTTAGCTGCTTTTACAGCTATGGCACCAATTTTTGTTCGGATCTCAGGCGTAAGTGCTATCGAGGGGGCTTCTTCCAGTAGTTTCTGGTGTCGACGTTGCATCGAACAGTCCCGTTCACCAAAGTGAACCACATTGCCATATTTGTCCGCCATAAGCTGAACTTCGATATGACGGGGTTGTTCGATAAATTTTTCCATATAGACATCTGGGTTTCCGAATGATGCAAGGGCCTCTGCAGACGCCATGGTAAAAAACTTTTTGAGTTCTTTCACATTGCGTGCCACGCGCATCCCTTTGCCCCCCCCACCCGAAACCGCTTTAATAATAACGGGGTAGCCGATCCGTTTGGCGATTTTTTCAGCATCCACGAGATCGGTCAACACGCCTTTGTTTCCGGGAATGACAGGAACCCCCGCCTTTTGCATGGTGACCTTGGCAACTGCTTTATCGCCCATCATCCGAATATTTTCAACAGTAGGACCAATAAAATTAATGCCATGTGTTCGACACACCTCGGCAAAGTTGGCATTCTCAGACAAAAAGCCATAGCCCGGATGGATCGCATCAGCACCGGTCACTTCGGCCACGCTTATAATGGCGGGAATGTTGAGATAGCTTTGAGATGAGGGCGCAGGGCCGATACAAAAGGCTTCGTCGGCCATTTTAACATGAAGCGAATCACGATCGGCTTCAGAGAAAACCGCCACCGACTGTATCCCTAGCTCTCGGCATGCTCGAATGACACGAACCGCAATTTCACCTCGATTAGCGATAAGAATTTTCTTAAACACGTTGAACCCTCCCGACACTTTAAGTTGAGTTAATGACGAGCAAGTATATCACATTCCCTAAATATCTTGCTATGTTCGCAAACGGGAATCCACAAGCGAGCACACCTCATCAACCGTAATGCTTTTCAGGCAAACGTTGTCATTGCACCTTGTTTTTCGGTGGTTCATTGCCGTTAAACAGGGACTGCACGTAAACGGGGCATAGATCGCCACGGTTTTATCTGAAAGTGGTTTATAGAGTGCGGGGGTTTCGGGGCCAAAGAGAACCAGGTTATGAACAGGGATGAGGGATGCAAAATGAGCAGGCCCACTGTCGTTAGTCAAAAAGACATTGGCAAGGCTGAGCACATGAATTAGCTCGTTAAGGTTTTGGGTTTGACCGGTCAAATCAATAAGATTAGGGTCGTTATGGCATAACCCCCGAATAAAATCAGCATCTTCTTTGGCACTCGCTAACCCCACGATCACAACACGGGCGCGGCTCTTCGTAAGGGCATATTGCGCCACTCGGGCAAACGCTGCGTGCCCCCAGTTTCGGATAGGAAGAAGCTTGCCTGGGTTGGGATTTATAACCAAAATAGGCAGATCGCTGCCAATAATGTCTTTGAAGCGAGCTTCGATAGCTGTATCTGTCTTAAAAGGAGGAAGGCTCACCTTATAAGACGTCGTTGGTTTTCGAAGATAACTGTGCTCATCAAGGCAGAGCGCGTCCGCCAATGCCAAAAAATTATAGACCATATGAACATGCGGATTATAGTAGACATTGTGGGTCAACAGATTGCCTCGATACAATCCTTCATGGGTATATTTATAAAACCCTACACGGCAGGGGATATGGGCCATGTAGCTTAAAATCGAGGTAAACCGGCTAAAAAGCTCCAGATCAAGAACCACATCAAAGCGCGTTCTCCACGCCCGAAAAAGGAACCCGAATGTATCCTTCAAGAACGACATCAAGCCATCATCACGAATGACCCAAATATTTTGAGGGGGAATAATTCCCAGCAACTCAACGCTCTCTTTGTTTTTTTCAAAAATAAGAAAGGATAACGCGGCCTCGGGAAACGTCTCTTTCAGCTTTAATATCGCTGAATATGCGATCACAGTCGACCCCATCTCCGACAGCTCTATAAGGAGTATCTTTCGCGGTGATCGTTGGGGTTTTGGGCGACGCACGTGTTGAAGAAGCGATATCAGCTTACGATGAAGCGACAGAACGAAGCAAATCGGGATACCTATATATTTATCAACAAAGCGAACGGTTTCTATGTTCATGTGAAGAACGAAAGCATACGAAGTAACAGATTGATTGTCAAGCAAGCGGGGTTCTTGATAAGATTAAGCCCATGCGAAATATCCTGCTTTTAGTCCTTCTGGGTGTTTTCTTGTTTATTGTGGGGAACAATCAATTCACGATGTTTGATAATTCCGAAACCCATGGCTCGATGGTCGCAAGAGAAATTGTCACCCTTAAAGACCCCTTCACCATGCACTCGAATGGTAAACCTTGGTTTGTTCACCCTCCGTTGTCTTTCTGGCTTCAAAGTGCCACTTGTCAACTTTTCGGTTGGACCGATTTTAACTTGAGACTGAATGAAGCGATTTTTGGGATCGTGGGGCTTATTGTCACTTTTATGATAGGGCGATTATTCTTGACTGAAGCTGTTGCACTTGCGGGCAGCCTTATCCTTGGCACCTCGATGTACTATTTCGTCATTGCTCGAATGGCTATCTTTGACACGATACTCAACACCTTTATTCTGCTAGCGATCTATTTCTTTTTTAAGGCTTATTTAAACCCTCAAAAGAAAGGGCGTTATTTTTTGGGTTATGCTCTCGCCACGGTGCTTGCCGTTTTATCAAAGGGGCCGATCGGTTTGGTTCAACCTGGGATGATCATCGTCCCTTTTTTATTCTTCAAGAAAGACTTAAAATTTCTATGGGATAAACGCGTTGGGCTCAATTTCCTCTTATTCCTTGCACTAGCGAGCCCTTGGTATCTCTACGAGTTTTCCATTCATGGGATACAATTTTTTAATGTCGCATTGAAGGACTATACGTGGTTTCGCTTTTTCGGCGTGGTCGAAAGCCAGCCCGGCCCGTGGTATTACTATGTCTCCGCCCTTCTCTTTTTCTTTCCTTGGGTGTTTCATATCCCAAGCACACTCAAGTCGGGCTTGTCACACACCCCTCGTAATCGCGATTTCTTTCTTTTTTCTTGGCTCTTTATTGGGATCTGTTTTGTCTTTTTTTCCTTTGCGGGAACCAAACAGCCCAATTACATCATCTCGATATTCCCCTTTCTATCGCTGCTGATGGCACAGTCCTTGTTTGAGACCACCTCAAAGCGTTGGGTGTTGGTTGAAGCGTTGCTTACGTTGCTATTCGCGCTCTTTCTGACTATTGCGGTCACCAAAATGGCGTTACCCCCGATGTATATGGCTGACCGTCCACTGCTGATCTGGTTTTTTGGGATCCCTACGGTCACCGCACTCGTCGCCTTGGTGGGTTATGCTCGAAACAAGGCTCGGGGGCTCGTCACGGCTCACGTTTTAGGGACGATAGTCTGGCTATTCTTTATGACGTTTATTTTCTTCCCTGCTATCGATAAATATAAAGACAGCGAAACCTTTGTTAAGGCCATAAAAGCCGAAAAGATAACCAACTACACGCTGGTTAATTTCCATGGCTATAGCCCGTATTTGATGTATTATTTGGATCGAGAGGTCAAACATTCCGACTCGCTTGACGAGATTATGCAGTTATTAAAACCATCCGGGGTCTATTATTTAATCGTTGGTAAATCGTTTAACGAAAAGATCAAGAACTTAAAGCACATTACCGACGGATATCATCAGTCCCTCTATCGGATAATCGTTCCCTAAACGATCTAAGCCTTCTTTAATATCTTTCCGGTAACACGAATAATCCGCTTAGCACCATAAAAACTATCTCCGAGCATCAGAAATCCGTTTTTGTGAGCGACGTTTAGCGTTTCTTTTCTGGCAGTAAACATTTGGTCATCCCCTCCCCTTGTGTTTGATATAAATTTATCGAACACAAATCGCGAGAATTGCAGGGAAAATTTAGGGTGGATTTTTTGCTCCAGGAACGTTTGCGTCTGTTGGTTTGGGCTGACTAGGCTCGTAGACACGTTTTACAAGTTCCCCGTCTTTTTCAATGAGAATCACATTATCATTCTTTATTTGTTCTAGAGTCGGCTCAACCCATGACGTTTGATCGATGTTAAGGTCTGGGTACTCTTTTACTAGTTGTGTCCCTAATTTATGTAATGTGTTCCCTGCATCGGTTGGTCCTTTCTGTTCCAAATTAAATGTTTCTTCGATTAATTTTGCCGACACAGGGGTTCCTTTACAATGCTTATTAATCTCCTGAGCCGCATAACGAAGTAAAATGGCCATCTCTTTCCTGCCCAGTTTATAAAAATCAATATCTTTCAGACAGCTTAATTTCTTTAATAGGGCAATAAACACCCCAATACTTGCGCCATCTTTGTTTCCAAAGAGCGGATCGTTTGGACTCATTGCCTCGAGGAAAGTTTTAAGTGGGCGAGGAAACTGGGCGATGCCGTTGGGGTCTTTTGCGATATCTCTATTTCGAGAGGCATTATTAAACTCAAACTGCTGATCTTTTTGGTCAGCAGTTTTCATCTCGTCAAAAAATCCACGCTCTCCCGGTTTTCCATAAAGGGTATCTCGTATCTCGTTTATGGTTGGATTCGACTTTAGATTCGTTGATTTGGCATAATTGATCATGATCGTATTTAGTAGTATTTGATCCAGTTCGGCGAGTTTAGCTAGGTCGCCCGTTTTATGTGCCTCGGATATTTTAGGGTGTAATTCATCAACTAAGGCCTTAAAAAAATTGCCCGCTCCAGCTAGGGCATCAAGTTCTTTCATTTGATTAGCGTTTAATGACACCCTGCTTATGTCGTCCTTGATCTCGGGATCCCAAAACAATATTATTTTTGCCATGTTCTTTAAATAATCGCCTTCATATTTTCGGCCGTTTAGGATGATGCCCCCAATTAGCCCCGTACTGCAACTTCTCCACTTGTTGTACTGGGAAGCTATGGCTGTCCACTGTTCGGACGTTATTTTATCAAGTTTGCCTGGGTTTATGGACTCCGATATCATAGCCATTTCCACAATTTCGCCCCTTGTTAAAATTTTGGATGCTTGGCTTTTGTTGATATTTCCCCACTTCGTTTCCTCATAATCGGGATTAATTCGGTCGCCGAGCCGACTGTTATCGGCCGTAGCAGAAACAGGGGTTTGACTTTTTTCTGTACCTGGCTTGACAGGAACAGAGGTGGGCTTATTAGGGGCTGGATTAACAACTCCACCCGCCATCAATAATCCCCGGGGGCATCAGCCAATTGTAAGACGATAGGTGGCAACTCAGGTGGGCGAACCGGATTTTTGATCTGGTTGAGTCGCTCCTGCATGAGCCATGATTGGATATCGAGGTCGACGGGAATCATGCGGTGAGTTGTTTGGATTGACTCAATATAGCTGCTAACAAATACCCTTCAGCTTTCAAATTCCTCGCACCGAGAGATGCTTGATTGCTAGTCTCTTGGGAAGGATTCTTATCTGAATTTGCTATTAGTTCATTAATGAGAAATTCTAATAATATTTGTTTTTTATCAATTCCCTTGTTTCTCAACTCGGCATTCAAGGCGATGTTCATATCGGCCGTTGGGGTGCCCCCTTTTTTTAATACAGCGATCATATCCATTAATGTTTTGTTCTCCCGTAGCGCTTGCAATTTTTTTTCAATATTTTTTTCCTCAGCTTTTTTTGCCATCTGTTTCAGGTTTTCTTTGTCTTTGGCTGAATTTTCTTCAATGGTTTTGACGAATTGTTTGACTGCTTCTTCTCTCACTTCCATCGGCATCTTAAGAATTTGAGCGAGAATATCGCGACACCACTGTTGTACCGCCGTATCTTTGGACGTTAACATGCCCATAAATTTTGTAGCTATAAAGGAGTTGCCTTTTTTTAGCTTGAGACTGATCGTGCCATCGTCTTTCTTTTCAAATTCGGTAGCACCCATCTCTTTAAGAGTATTAATCGCTTGCTCATCAACCCCCATTAAATTCAAGAACTCAGCAACCGCATCCTCACCCTTTGACGCAGTCGTCATGAGTTTGTCGGTTTGCTGCTTTGATAAAACGAAGGTGATCGGGATAATACTCCCCGACAGGTTTGTAAAGGTTGCTTTCAAAGCCCCATCCAAAGAGGTAGTAATGTCAAGTGAGCCGGAGTTCGTCTTGAATGTTTTTTCAGACTTTTTAGCATTTGCTTGAGGAATTCCCGCTAGAGCAGATACATTTGCAGGACCAACCATACACTCTCCCCCTATCTTTTCGACTGTAAATTTATTGTGCCCAATATTTGCGATCTTAAACCTGCTTTTTTGAAATCCGGTTAACATGTTAAACTGTCCCCATGAAAGACATCGACACGATCAGGGCGATTAGGCAGCTGAAGCAACAAAAAAACGCCATCATTTTAGCCCATAATTATCAGCGCCCCGAGATCCAAGAACTGGCTGACCTCGTCGGCGACTCGCTGGATCTTTCCCGTCGAGCAGCAGCCACATCGGCGGAGATGATCGTATTTTGCGGGGTTCGGTTTATGGCTGAAACGGCCAAGATCCTTGCTCCTCAGAAAACCGTCCTCCTGCCCAATCACAATGCGGGTTGTCCGATGGCCGACATGGTCACCGCGGACGATGTCATTGCTATGAAGGCGGCACACCCTTCCGCTACGGTCGTTTGCTACGTCAACACCCCTGCAACGGTTAAGGCCGAGGCTGATATTTGCGTGACCTCCGCCAATGCCGCCACGATCATCGAACGCTTGCAAACCGACGAGATCCTCTTTTTTCCCGATAAAAACCTTGCTGCATGGTGCCAACGATTCACGACTAAAAAAATCATCGCTTGGGACGGGTATTGCTACGTTCACAGTCGCTTTTCGGCTGCCGAGGTTGCGGCTAGTCAAGCTCGATTCCCTGACGCCGTTTTACTTGTCCACCCCGAATGCCCTGCTGACGTGGTCGATCTCGCCGACGAGGTGCTTTCCACCAATAAAATGGTCGCCTTCGCTACCGCGTCGAACGCCAAGCAATTCCTCATCGCAACCGAAGAAGGTATCATTCATCGTCTTCGACGTGAAAACCCTGACAAACAGTTTTATGCCGCCGGAAACGCCAAGAGCTGTTTTAATATGAAAAAAACCACACTCCAAGATATTTATCTGGCTCTCCTCAAAGGCCGAACCGAGATCAACCTTGACCCCACCATTATGGATCGCGCCCGCCACTCGCTTGAAGAAATGGTTAAGTTTGGATAGGCGCCTCACTTTCACTATCCTTGAAGCAAGAACAATGCCTCGCCAAACAGATCGACACGACGTCGATCACTTTTCAACCTGTTCAGGACAGGACGGTTTGAAAAGTTTAAAGAGGCTATTGTTCTTGCTAGAAAGTTTAAGACGATGAATGTCGTTGTGGGTCTAAGTGGTGGGGTGGATTCTGCGGTTACCGCGCATCTGCTTCAACAACAAGGCCACTCGGTTATCGGCGTGCACATGAGTGTATGGTCGCCATCGCACCCACAACCTGATACTTCGACCCTTCGACAAGCGCAGGGTCCAACGCCACACCAACTAGCAAGAGAGGCGTGCTATTGCCCAGGGGACACCCGCGACGAAGCCGACGCCGCAGCCATTGCCAAACGACTTGATATTCCCTTTCATATCCTAGATGTCAGCGCGGATTATGCCACGAATGTACTTGATTATTTTGCAAGCGAATACGCCGCTGGGCGCACCCCTAACCCCTGCATTGCTTGTAACCAAAAGATAAAATTCGGTGCCCTGCTTCGCGAAGTTGAAAAAGCCGGTATCCCGTTTGATCGCTTCGCCACGGGTCATTACGCGCAGGTATCCCTTGACTCTGTTTCAAGCCGCTATTCCCTCAGACGAGCCGTTGACCGACGTAAAGACCAAACCTATTTTATTTATCGTCTATCTCAAGACCAATTGAGCCGTTGCGTCTTCCCTCTGGGTAGCTATGAAAAAAACGAGATCAAAGTCATTGCACGAAACCTCGGATTGGCAGTAGCTGATAAACCCGAAAGTCAGAACTTCATCAACGGCGACTATGGCTATCTCCTCAAAGAAACGCCGCTTCAAGGGCCGTTTGTCCTAGAAGATGGCACCATCCTAGGCACCCATCGCGGGATCGCCCATTACACCATCGGACAACGTCGCGGATTAGGCATCGCATGGACGGAGCCTTTGTTCGTTATCCGTATCGACGCCCCGACGAATACCGTTGTTTTGGGCACAGGTGATTCACTTTTTGGCCATCGCCTCATTGCGACGGATTGCACATGGTCAAGCATCGCCGCCCCAACAGCACCGTTTACCTGCTCAGCAAAGATCCGCTATGCCAGTCCTGATGTCGAGGTTGATGTCACGCCCATTGATGAGAGTCGCTTCGAAGTGTCGTTCCATTCACCGCAAAAAGCTATCACGCCAGGGCAGTCCATTGTCTTGTACGATGGGGAGATCGTTTTGGGTGGTGGGATTATTGCGTTGTAACGCTACCCTGCCTTTCGCATGGGCACGCGACCAGCTTGCTCGATGAGCTGCCAGTCTAAGTCGACAGGGTTGCCCGTTGTTGTTAGATAGTTTCCGACGAGCATGGCGTTTGCACCGGCCGAGAACATATACCGCTGCCACTCGCCTAAGTTTCGCTCACGTCCCCCGAAAAGACCAATGATCTTCGTGGGCATGACCCATCGAAACATGGCGATCAGCTTTAAAATATCTTGGGGACGGATCGGGTCGACCTTGCCAAAGACTTTTGTGCCTTCAATGGGATATAATATATTGATCGGAACCGAGTCCACATCAAGATCGCGCAGCTCCATCGCCAGTTCGACACGCTGTTCTAAGGACTCACCTAACCCAAAGATCCCACCCGAACACACCTGCAAGCCCACTTCTTTGGCTGCACTAATCGTGGCGACACGTTCGTCATAGGTATGTGTCGTACACATTTCGTTAAAAAAAGACCGCGCCGTCTCCAGATTATGATGATATTTATCCATGCCGGCATCCTTCAGCTGCTGAAGTTGCGCTTTTGTCATGATCCCAAGGGACGTACACCGATAGGTTCCGTCAAAGCCTGTCAAAGCCGAGAGAATAGTATCGAAATCCTTCCCCGTGGGAACCCCTTTACCTGATGTAACGATCGAGAAGCAGCTCACCCCGTCACCTTTTGACCGATTGTGAGCACCCATTAAAGTCTCTTTGGCCATTAAGGGGTAAACGTCCGCCTTCGTATGATGATGCGCGGACTGCGAACAAAAGGAGCAATCCTCGCTGCACTGTCCACTTTTGGCATTAACAATGCCACACAAAAGCACTGCGTTACCTACCGTCTCAAGGGTTAATGCCTCGGTGCGCGCTAATAATTCATCGAGTTGATCGTCGGAAGTATTCAAAATTGAAAGAGCATCGGTAAAAGAAAGGGCTTGGTTGTTCATGGGCGTTATTGTACGTTATACTGAAAGCAAGCGTAAATGAAAAAAACCCCTCTCTCTCCGATTGAGCAGCAGTTCTGGCACGAACAACAGATTTTCGCCGATAGTCCTGCCCTAAACATTGGCGGATACACCCTAATCGATGGGCATATCGATGCATCCACTTTTCAACAATCCATTCGATTCTTTTTAAGGCATACCTATGCGTTTTGCCGATTCTTTCTAAATCGTGATATGGCCGACATCAACCCTAATCCCGATTACACGGTCAGGGTCATGCATCAATCCGATGAGGACAGCCTGACTTGGATGCAAACCGCGATGCGCCAACCCTTTGACGTCGGACACTATCCCCTATTTGATATAAACCTACTGTATTCTGATTCACACACTTATTTCTTTGCACGCGTTCATCATCTGCTAACCGATTCATGGGGATTGTCACTTTTTCTGCAAACGATATCCATGCTCTATAACCATTACCGCCGGTTTGGATCTTTTCCTACTTCAACAGGATGTTTTCCATACAACGACAGCATCGAACAAGTTTTGTCATATGCAAGATCCTCACACTATGAAGCAGATAAAGCCTATTGGCTGGGGAAGTTTTCCTCTCTACCACCAACCCTCTTCGACCAAAAGGAGCCCAAACATGCCTTGGCCCTTCGAGAAAGTTTTACCATCCCTCGCGAGACACTAAATGATATCGAGGCGTTTGCCCATAGCAAGGACGCGACGGTTTTTCACTATTTTCTTGGAGCGCTCTATCTTTGTCTTGCGTTGCATTACACTCAAACCGATCTCGTCGTCGGAATCAACCTTCTAAATCGTTTTGACAAAAAACAAAAGCAAACCATTGGCACCTTTTTTAATACCCTCCCCTTACAAATTTCTATTCATGAAGATGAACCCTTTAGAACGCTTCTTAAATTAATCAAAAAAACCCTTCGAAGCGACTATCGTCACGCTCGCTTCCCTAGTCGAGATATTGCCTCGATGATAAACAAAGCGGGGCTATTTGATATCATCTTCTCTTATGAAAAACATCCATACGCCACAGATTTTGATCATTACGCAACACAAAGCATTGCGATTTCGTCGGGCATGATGCGCGGCAAACTAAACATATACATTCGAGACTATTCATATTTACATAACGTAGACATAGATATTGACTTCAACGCCAAGGTATTCAGTCGCTCCGATAGACAAGCGCTCACTGAATCATTTAAGGGCTTGATTTACAAACCGCTTGATACTATCAACTATCAAGCGGACATCTATAGAATGTCCAAAGGCAAGGTCTTATCACACAATCACGAGACAATCCCTGCTGTTTTTGAGCATCAAGTTAGTCTCACCCCTCATCGAATCGCCCTTATAGTTGATCAACAAGCCTATTCCTATGAAGAATTGAACGCGCGGAGCAATAGGGTAGCCCACGCTTTGCGAGAACAGGGCATTAGTGTAGATAGCCTCGTCGCCATACTCTTTGACTATTCCCTTGAGATGATTGTCGCAATACTGGGCATTCTAAAGGCGGGCGGGGCGTATTTGCCTATTAATCCCGACGACCCTGCCCCCCTCATCGCCCATCGAATCGCCCATAGCCAAGCAAAACTTGTGCTTCGAACTCTACCCACCCATAGCAACAACCAAAACCTGCCACACATCAATGAGCCATCTAACTTGGCTTATGTGATCTACACCTCTGGATCGACCGGTGACCCCAAAGGTGTCCTTCTCGAACACAAAGGCGTCATCAATGTCCTGCGTCATTGGGTCGAAGCCTATGACCTGACACTGAACCCAACGACATTGCTTCAGCTATCGGATTACACACACGATGTGTTCACCGGCAATTGGGTTAAAACGTTGCTTACGGGAGGGACGCTCGTTATTCCGTCCGGCATGGAACGAAAAGACCTCGGAGGCTTGGCTCGTTTGATGTCCACACATCGGGTAAGTATGCTCGACACCACCCCCGCCATTATTCTTCGTCTAATTGACTATATTAAAGAAAATAACCTAGAAAGCGCCTCGACATTAACACACATTCTGCTCGGCTCTGACCTATGCCATCTGGAAGACTATCGAAAACTCGCCAAAGCATTTTGGGGGCAAGCTCGCGTGATTAATACCTATGGCGTCACCGAAGCCACCATTTATAGTTGTGATTATCAAACACCCCTCGACGAGATCCCTCTTCATGGAGCCACGCCCATCGGTAAACCATTTTGCAACACTCAACTATTCGTACTTGATAAGTCCTTAACGCTGCTTCCTCAAGGTGTTGAAGGTGATCTCTACCTCGGGGGGGACGGCTTAGCCAGAGGCTATTTAGACCGTCCGGACCTAACAGCCAAAAAGTTTATTGCTTCACCTTTTGATGTAAACAAGCGCCTGTATGCCACAGGTGATCGTGCTAAATGGGCACAAGATGGACAATTAATTTTTCTGGGGCGTAGCGACTTCCAAGTAAAGATCTCTGGTTATCGAGTGGACATCGAGGAGATCGAGAACACGCTAAGACAACACCCTCTCGTCGAAGAAGCGATTGTTGTCGGCGTGAACAAAGACCCAAACAGACAAACCCTCATAGCGTATTACGTGTCAACAACACCCATATCAGATGAGGCCTTTCGCCAATATTTAAGCAATAAGTTGCCACGACATATGATTCCGACCCGATATATTTTCAACGTTTCCCTCCCCTTAAACACCAGTGGCAAGGTGGATCGTAAAGCCCTTCGCGAAAAAGCCAATCAACCTCAAAACACAGTAGCCCCCACAGAGATGACCCCAAGGCAAAGCCAGCTACTAAATATTTGGGAAACGGTTCTCCATCAACGGCCTATCGATATTAACGACGATGTATTCGATCTCGGGGCGGATTCGCTTGATTGCGTTAATATGCTGAGCCAACTTGAAAAAGAAGGAATTCACCTGACATTGGCAGACTTGTACCATTATCGCACCGTGTCTGATTTAGCAAAGATATCAGAGCGACAAGAAGCTTCCTTCCATGTTGATTTCGCGGCTCCCATACTCGAAAGCGATGGCATTGATGCTCAAACTTGCAAGCCACTGATATATTCACTCTGGCAACAAGAGAACGCTTACATTCAGCAGCTCATCTCACGTCCCGTCAGCCACATTTTCTCGCCCATATTGTATAAAAACAATCATCGCATCTTTGCCCGCGAGGTCTATTTTGCCAAACATCTCATCCTTGAAAACACCGACTTTTTGCGTTTAATAGCTGCCATTAACGGTCTCCTAGTCGAACAAAGCCTACTTCGCAGCACGTTCACAAAGAAAAATGATGAATACGTTTGGCACGAATACCTTCATCAGGATCTAGCCCATTTTCCGTTTCTCGATCTCTCTGCCTATTCACCTGCTTGGATAAAATCGTTTTGGCTAAACATTTTGATCCCTTATTATGAAGACATAAATCCCCTTCGAAGGCTTCCTTTTCGTTTTGCCCTCATCAAACATGCCGAAAAGAACCACTCGATCGTGTTCTTAATGGATGAGTCCATACATGATACCTATGGCGAGGATATTATTTGCCAAACACTGCAAGACATTTACGATCAAACGCGAATCCCAACACCCCAGCCTCGCTATGAGGACTATCTGTCGTTCCTTCAGTCGAAGGGAGCGTTATCGTTAGAGCAAAACAACCTGTTTGGGTTTCAACGCCATGTCGACGCCCTGACACAAGTCCGTCAATATCTAGAGACTTATCCTAACGGCCAAACATTCGCGCATTTTTCTATTCCCCTTGATGTGCCTGCCAAATACCAAACTTTAACTAAATGGGAGCTCGCCATTCGAATATTCACGGCTTTCTTGCGGGCCTATCTACCCCTTCAACTCGTTCCCTTTTTTATGGTGGATGACTGTCGCCGTTTCAACCATGACCAATTTGTAAATACGGTTGGGGGGTTTGGGGATTATAGGCCACTACTGCTCGATATATCAAAAGATAATGCAACCCTCGCCACCTCCATTCACGAAACATTGCAACATTATGTACACCATGGGGTTCATTTTCTCTCTCTTCTTGAACAAAACAAACTTCCCTCTGACTATCAAGACGATGCCTCCATTAAAAAGGCAATGATTCTCTTTCGTTTCAACGCCCATTACAGTAACCTCCAAAGCGAGGAACTTCACGATAGCCTTACTCATCAAAAGAACTACGGTCGCGATCTTCAACGCTGGGGAGAAGGACTTTATTTCTTTGTCTCTTTTAAGGACGACCATCCACTCCTCACAGTGCGCACCCCATTTAAGCTGAGCGAGGATGAATTGAAACAATTACTTTTTCATTAACATTTTGATGCGACTTACATCCTTACTCGAGGATAACCCTCAATGCGGGAACATCGACGGTGATCGTTCTATTCTTGAATCGACGTTTAAAGTGTCTAGGGATTCCTCTCGGCAATTTAACATGAAGGGAATAGGATTCAAGCTCCTGCCAACCTAACCAATGCTCAGGATGTTTTTTTAATAGCGCCTCAAAAGCCTGAGTGATCAGGGTTGCATCTTCGGGTGTAGCTCGCATCCGTTCTGACTCAAGAGTTAGCCCATCCTCCCAAGTAAAAAGTCCTAGGGTCGGCATGAAGATTAATAAAGGAAAGGGGCTTGAACGTGTTAGCCAGTCTGGCCACCAATCGGCCAGTATAAGTGATAATTTAGATCCGATGGCTATGTTTAGGGGGATGTCCCTTCGACTTTCAACATAAGGACGATCCGCCACGACAAGCACTCTCATTTTAGAACGCCCTTCAACCATGGTGGGTAAGACAACGCTTTGACTGGTTTGCCATACTACAAAGCGACGCTTAAAATCATCATGACGGGGATCAGCTAAAACAAGGTCTAAATAATGGTTTATCTGTGTTTGCCATCGTTGCGGCAGCACCAAAATAAACTGAGCATCTGGATCTTCTTCCATCGCATAAGCCATAAAGAATACAATCAGCATCATAAAGCCACTGGTTTGAGCGACTAAAAGATTAACACACAGCGACTCCGAATATACCGACAAACGTTGACGAAAACCATCATAATGATAGGGATAGTCACGAAGAACCCATTGATAGGGCGTTAACTCGTTAAAGGGAAGCAACCACGTATTATAATAATTCCATCGGCTCGCCATCAAGGTACGATGAAGAAATCGTTTCGCCCCCATCAGCGCTAGCATTGCCCACATGACCTGTAAAAAAAACTGTTTTTGCCGCGAGGGATCAAAATAGAACTCGTCATGTGCCTCGACTCGGCTTCCACGGTACCGAGAGAGCCGGATCATTTCTGAAATTTTACTCATGATAGCCACCCTAAGCTATTGTATTACAAAGAAGGTCGTTTTTACCCCCATTTTATATTATACTTATGGGTATGAAGAAAATTATTATCGTCTTTCTTTTGTCGTGGGCTTTTTGTCTCGACACCACCATGACCTTAACCGGTCAAGGATCGGTCAAATATCGGCCGAATATGGCGGTCATTCAATTAGGGATCGAGGAGACTTATACCGATGCTGCCGCTGGACAAAAAGAAAGCAACAAAAAGATAAACGAATTTATTAAAAGTGCCATGGGATATTTACCCAAAGAGCAGATGGAAACAACCGCACTTCAGGTTAACAGAAAGTTTGATTATCGGGATGGTCGGACTGTCTTTGCCGGTTATGATATTAAACAATCCATTCTCATATATTGTACCCACCTCGAACTCATCGGAACGCTTATTGACCTCAGCATGAAATGCGGACTCAATTCGCTTTATGGCGTTTCATTTAGCCACACCCAACCCGATGCCTTTCAAAAGAGCGCCCTTGAACTCGCTTTAAAAGATGCAACCCAAAAAGCAAAACTCATCGCTCAAACCCTTAGTCTTAACCAAGTTGAACTCGTTGATCTTCAAATCAATCCGTCCCAAATACCGATCAATTTCGAGCCTCAACCTCGACTTATGTCGATCCAGAGCGCTGACACTACAACCACAGCGCTTCCCAGTGAGTTAACAGCCACTCAGCTCATCACTGCTAAATTTAGCTTCAAAAGCAAGCCCATCAAATAGGAGGTTTTCATGAAAGATATTTTGATTATTATGGGGAGTCGATCAGATGAGCCCATTTTAGACGAGGCGACCCCTTATCTCGATAAATTTGGACTAACCTATGACAGGGTCATTGCTTCAGCACATCGAAACCCAGAACGAGTAACAGAACTCGCGAAAACCGCTTCGCAGCATTACCGTGTCATCATCGCTGCAGCGGGGAAGGCAGCCCATCTACCTGGCGTTTTTGCAGGCCACACCACCCTTCCTGTCATTGGAGTCCCTATCAAAACCTCCGATCTCGGGGGCGTGGATTCTTTATATTCCATCGTTCAGATGCCAAGAGGTGTTCCCGTCGCGACAGTTGCTATCAATGGTGCAGCGAATGCAGCGATACTCGCCGCACAGATCCTCGCTATTGCTCAACCGGAACTCCAATTAAAACTTGAATCCTTTAAAGAGGAATTAAAAGGATAGATCCTTGATCAGCATCCTAGACATTATCGCTGTACTAGTTTTAGGGTATGGGGCCTATAAAGGTTTTCGTGCCGGTCTCATTCATATGGTTTTTGAGATTCTTGCGGTAGGTTTATCGTTCTGGTTTACGATTCATCACTATCGAAAGGTGGGCTTATTTCTCCAGAATACTCTTCATATTCGGATCGGTTGGACAAAAGTTGACACATGGGACAACGTCCTTGTCTGGCTCCTCACTTTTATTCTCTGTTTTATCCTTTTCAAATTGGCAGGTGCCTTTTTAACACGGTTTTTTGAACGCACGTATTTAGGCTCTTGGAATCGTTGGGCTGGACTAGGTTTAAACTTTTCTAAATGGCTCTTATTATTATGGTTGATAGCCATTGTATTAATGCAACTTCCCTTAAAAACTCTTCGTCTCTATACCAAAAAGTCGGCCACATTTAAGTCCTATCAAGCGATTTCAATCCTTGTCCCCTTAAAAACTTTGCTTCCTAATAAATTCCAACATTTTTTATAATATGACATCTCGAGTCCTTATTGTTGATGACACAGGGTATAATCTAAAAGTCCTCTTTGACCTGCTTAGTCAAGAATCCTATGAAGTCTTGGTTGCCCAGTCGGGCAAAAAAGCTCTTGAGATTCTTTCTGTCACGGAACCAGACCTCATCCTTTTAGATGTCATGATGCCAGAAATGAACGGATTTGAGGTATTGAAAAAGATAAAAATAACCTCAGTTTGGCGAGATATCCCCGTTATCTTTCTTACGGCCAAAACCAACCATGAAAGTCTGGTCGAAGGTTTTCAACTCGGCGCCGTGGACTATATTACGAAACCCTTTCAATCTGATGAATTAATTGCACGAGTCAACACCCACTGTTCCCTTCGCAAAGCACATCAGGATCTCCAAAAACAACATACTGAGCTTGAACGCGCTTATGATGAGATTAAAATGCTTCAAAGTTTACTGCCCATTTGCTTTAACTGCAAAAAGGTAAAGGATGACAAAGGGTACTGGATGAAGTTAGAAGAATATCTCTCCAACACCATGCATGTTAAAATCTCTCACGGGCTTTGTGATGATTGTTTGAAGATGCTTTATCCACAAGAAGCCGAACGAATACTTACGTCCCGTGATTCAATTTAAACGTTTTCCCGCATCTATTCGGATTTTCTTCGGTGTTTCAATCGCGGTTCTACTAAGTTTAATGGTCAGCACCTTATTACTCACTCACGCACTCGTCGATATTAACGACAAGATACTTGAAACCAATGAATCCCTGAGCTGGCTTCGTCGAATAAAATCAGATCTTCTTACCTCTCAAGTCTCACTCAAAGATTATTTTCTTTATGGAGCGCAGATAAATTTACAAGCTTTTGAAGACGAAACGATCCATATCCTAGCCTCGATCGACCACCTTAAAACGCTTATTGAGGCAAATAATCTCGCCGAATCATCATCCTTAGAGACCCTTCAGAGATTCCTCGCCTCTCGCTTTACAACACAAAAACAACTTATTGCACAATTTCGTGTCAGGAAGAATACCCCTTCGATCCTTGAATCGCTTCAAAACCATACATCTGATATTATCGATTTATCGACAAAACATCTCGGGATCATCGAACAAACAGAAAACAAAGAATTGAAATATTTTAATCAACGCTCCAATCAAACCGCTCAATTTCTTGTTATTATCGTCGTTCTCGGCGTCCTTTTGTCCATTGCTCTCCTTAGTCTTGCATTTCGACTCTTATCCAATGAATCCCAAAAAGCAAAAGCCCTCGCCAAATCTCTTGAAATTGCCAAGAATGAGGCAGACAAAGCAAACCAAGCTAAAGGTGAGTTCTTGGCCAATATCAGCCATGAAATCCGAACCCCATTAAACGCGATTCTAGGCTTTACCGACTTGCTTCGAAAATCAGCGATCAACGACCGTGTTTATCTAGACTACATAAGGTCAATTCAAATTAGTGGTAAAGCCCTTTTAAGCCTAATAAACGACATACTCGACCTCTCAAAACTAGAAGCGGGGGCTCTAAAACTAGAACCATCGCCCACAGAGATCCGAGTCCTTATTAACGATCTTATTGGTGTTTTTTCGCTTAGGGTTCGAGAAAACAACATTCTCATTAAACTCGGCATTGAACGCATCGTTCCGGAACGGTTGATGCTTGACGAAACGCGACTCCGACAGATTCTGTTTAATCTTATCGGGAATGCCGTCAAATTTACTCACGAAGGAAGCATTACGGTTCAAGTCGCCTGGGTCGACGGTATCGATTCTCATCTTGTTATCTCTATTGAAGACACGGGAATTGGCATTCCTCTAGAAGATCAAAATAGAATTTTTGAACCCTTTATGCAGGCGACCAATCAAAGTCAAAAAACGTATGAAGGTTCGGGGTTAGGCCTCGCCATTTCACGACGACTCGTTCAGTCAATGAATGGAAAATTAAGCCTAAAAAGCACCGTGGGCATCGGCTCTTGTTTCACAGTGGACCTTCCCAGCCTTCGTTGCGGAGATCCAGAAAAAACCTTTCAAGATCAAAACGATCTAAACAAAACATCTCAGGATGGTTACATTCTATTGGATAAAGTCATTCCGGCTAATATTAAAGTTGTGTGGAAAAAAGAGATCATCGCACCCGCCATTAAGTGCATACAAACAATGTCTGTTAACAGATTAACTGAATGGTCTGACGCCCTGATCGAATTCTCAATACATCATGATCTTGACGAAATCAATCAATTCGCAAGACAAATCCGAGACAATCTGAAGTCCTTTTCGCTGAAGGAAGCCGAAGCACAAATTCGGAGACTTATAAAAGCTACATCCGAATAGACTCCCACGCTTGATTGAACTTTATTACCCCCTGCCCCAAATCTTCTTTAAGTTGGCATTTATCGAGATCCTCGATGTTGTAATGGGGACTGCGCTTAATGAACGGAGAAGCACCTGTGTTGATTGCGGGGAGCTGTAAATAATCCGCAATTTTGGCATAAATTTCCGGTTCATGGATAAAGTTAATAAATTTATAGGCTAAATCGATATGGGGCGCATTTTTTAAGATAACCATGCTATCGATATACATAGTTGTTCCTTCTTTAGGAATAAAGAAATCAACTGACTTGCGTTGTTCTTCATCAAGCTCTAAAAACACATTCTCAGCGTAGCCTTGAACAACCCAATATTCTCCGGCTGCAAATCCTTTTGCAAAGGATTCAGCGTCAAACTTTAATATGTTCTTCTTCCAACGCAATGCAACAGCTTTCGCTTGTTCAAGTTCCGACGGGTTAGTGCTGTTCACCGAGTAACCTAAACTTTTTAAGGCCATACCGAGCACTTCTCGCATATCATCTAAAAGCGTCATTCGTCCCTTTAAGTCTGAACGATCAAAAATAGAGCTGCTGTGGTCATAATCCTTGACACATTTTTTGTTAACGGCGATACCTGCAGTCCCAACCATGTAGGGAACGCTGAACATATTTCCGGCATCAAAGGTAATTTTATTAAGGATCCGATTGTCTAAATATTTTAAGTTTGGGAGTTTAGATTTTTCAAGTTTTTCAAGCATCCCCTCATGGATCATTATCTTTACAAAATCTCCACTTGGAAAAACTACATCATATCCACGCCCTCCAGCTTTAAGTTTGGCAAACATTTCTTCGTTAGAGGAATAAACATCATAAACGACCTTGCACATATATTTTTTCTCGAACTGTTTGACTACATCATCGGGGATATAGTAGGTCCAATTATAGACATACAAAGTCCGTCCACCACACCCCATTAAACCAAAAAGAACCAACAGCAATAGCCCTGAAAATAAACGGTTCATTGTCTCCTCCTTCGTTATTATTTTTGTATGACGTATTTAAATAATCGGCTAGTCGAAAAAGCAATAATGGCCGTAGCTACGATTAATACTACCGATAAGGCATTGATCACCGGCGATACGCCAAAACGGATCATCGAATAAATATAGAGCGGCAACGTTGTTGATCCCGGCCCTGCAACAAAAAATGTTATGACAAAATCTTCTAATGAAAGGGTTATGCTCATCAGTAAACTTGCTGCAATGGCGGGTCGACACATTGGAAGAATGACCTTTGTCAAAACGACCCACTCTGAAGCGCCTAGATCATAGGAAGCCTCGATTACCGAATAATCAAACTCATCTAGCCTTGCCGTCATGATCAAAAACACGTACGGAATACAAAAGGTCGTATGGGCAATAAAGATCGTATGTAGCCCAAGAGGAATTCCCATTTTAGAAAAGAAGATCAGGAGCGACACCCCCATAATAATTTCTGGCAATAGGAGGGGCAGGAGCGTCAAGACCGTTATAACCCGTTTATGTTTCACTGAATGCCAATATAACCCGATCGCCCCAAGCGTGCCTATCAAGGTTGCAACCAAAGAAGCCCATATCGCGATCCAGAGACTTTTACCAAAGGCGGCCCATAGATCAGGGGAATGGTTAAATAATATTTCATACCATTTAAGTGAGATCCCTTCCCACACCATTGTCTTTGAATGATTAAATGAAAAAACCGTTAATAATATGAGCGGCAAATAAAAAAACCCCATAGTTACCAGCACCATCGTCCACGTAAAAAGGCCTCTTTTTTGCTGGCTCATTCGAAGTGTTTCACTTGTGGGCTCTATTATTTTGATTCACGAAAAACAGTAAAGCAAAAAGGGTCACCGCCGTTATGAGTGTCGATATCGCAGCTGAAAGGGGCCAATTCCTCGTAATGGTTAATTCTCTAGCGATAATATTGCCCATCATATAGGCCCGACTATCCCCAACTAGCTGAGGAACGGCATATTGTCCAAAAGAGGGGATAAAGCAAAATAATATCGCGGAAAACAGCCCACTTTTCACGCTAGGTATTAGGACCTTTCGAAACGCTTGGATCCGAGTCGCTCCTAAATCCCTTGCGGCTTCGAGTAGCGAAAAATCAAATTTCTCGATGGTCGAAAACAGGGGAAGGATCGCAAATGGTAGATACGTATAAACGAGCACCAATATGACTGACACTGGGTTATATAGCAACCGTAGGGGTTGATCGATCCATCCTAATCTGA
>CAIUCY010000074.1 GCA_903897765.1 uncultured Candidatus Marinamargulisbacteria bacterium
AGAGGAGGTGTTAGGCGCAAGCCGAAGCAGCGAATCGAAGCCCCAGTGAACGGCGGCCGTAACTATAACGGTCCTAAGGTAGCGAAATTCCTTGTCGGGTAAGTTCCGACCCGCACGAAAGGTGTAACGATCTGAGAGCTGTCTCAACGAGGGGCTCGGTGAAATTGGATTATCAGTGAAGATACTGATTACCCGCAGTAGGACAGAAAGACCCCGTGGAGCTTTACTGTAGTTTGACTTTGAGATTTTGAATGTTACGTGCAGGATAGGTGGGAGGCTTTGAAGTGAGAGCGTCAGCTTTCATGGAGCCAACCTTGAGATACCACCCTTGACATTTAGGATTTCTAACGTTCGCCGTTATCCGGTGAGCGGACAGAGTTTGATGGGCGGTTTGACTGGGGCGGTCGCCTCCTAAAGAGTAACGGAGGTGCTCAAAGGTTCCCTCAGGACGATTGGAAACCGTCTGTAGAGTGCAAGGGCATAAGGGAGCTTAACTGCGAGACTGACACGTCGAGCAGATACGAAAGTAGGACCTAGTGATCCGGTGACGCCGTATGGAAGGGTCATCGCTCAACGGATAAAAGTTACCCCGGGGATAACAGGCTTATTCCTCCCAAGAGTTCACATCGACGGAGGAGTTTGGCACCTCGATGTCGGATCGTCACATCCTGGAGCTGGAGCAGGTTCCAAGGGTTGGGCTGTTCGCCCATTAAAGTGGTACGCGATCTGGGTTCAGAACGTCGTGAGACAGTTTGGTCCATATCCACTGTGGGCGCAGGAAATTTGAGGGGATTTGTTCTTAGTACGAGAGGACCGGAATGAACAGACCTCTGGTGTACCGGTTGTTCCGCCAGGAGCATACGCCGGGTAGCTAAGTCTGGAACGGATAAGCGCTGAAGGCATCTAAGCACGAAACCGACCCCAAGATTAGATTTCCCATCTTTTTATAAGAGTAAGACCTCTGGAAGACTACCAGGTTGATAGGGTAGAGGTGTAAGCACAGTAATGTGTTCAGCTGACTACTACTAATTGGTCGAGGTCTTAACTTATTCAATCGATTTACTATTCAGGATTGAACAGCATTTCGGGAAAAGTTGGATTTACGTATAAAACAAAATGAGTTAAACTTCAATGTCAGTATTCGAGCCGTAAGGTTTGAATAATATTCTAAGCTAATAAATAGCTTGCTGGTGACTTTAGCGAAAGGGCCACACCTGTTCCCATCCCGAACACAGAAGTTAAGCCTTTCTACGCCGATGGTACTGCATGGGCAACTTTGTGGGAGAGTAGGGCGTTGCCAGCAAGCATTTGTTTTTCCCTAAAACATCATTTAACACATACTATTTTTCTTTTAATATCTCAATTTATTTATGACTCTTTTTGAAGGGTGCTCATTGCCGCACCCTTCACCCCGGCTAGTCAGTGACAAAGGCTTGCTTTGTTTCGCATGTGAAAAAACGTCGCGGCCCTTGGGCAGGGTTCCGCTTTGGTTTTTTCCAAGCTCAATCGCAGCTTCGAACATTTGTCACTGACAGGAATGCGAATACAAACTAATTTAAACAAAACATTCTCGATTCGATATGCGGCTTGAATTTAGCCGATCTCGTCTCCCACCCAAGATGGACAGGCAGGTATTTGTCGGACCTAATGCGACAACAAATTTAAAATGCGAGAATAATGATTAAGGACTGGTTTTTCTACAAGCACAATAATAGGTATTATTGAGGTCTATTCATCTGTGGGAAAAATTGTAAATACGAACGATATATTTGTATGCCTAATAAAATTATTGCAATGAAGGCTTTTCTATCTTCTTGGAGTGGCATTGTCGGCAATGTTACTTCTTTTTTAGAAGCACAGTTACCACAAGCAGTGGATTGGCTAATAACGGAAAGATGTCAGTTGTTGTGTCCTCATTGTCACTCAAGAGATGTATTACTTTCTAAGCCCTTCTTAAATTTCGGCGAAAGGTTTCGATATGCTGAGCAAATGAATTTGGCAGAGCTGTTAGCAAGGCACCCTCTCATAAAAGGTGTTTCATTCTGTGGGGGAGAACCCTTAATTGAAAATGGTATTTTAGATATTTTTTCTGTAATTAAAAATGCACGAAAAAAAATTGCGGTTTCAACAAATGGGCTTGTCTTTTTAGTCGGGAGCTATGATACTTTTTTTGTAACAATTCGGAAAAATTCTGGCGAAGAAACAAAGGTCCCTCTAAATGCTTTTCTAAGCTATGTTGATCAAATTGATTTTTCATTTGACACAATAAAAGATAACGATTATAGGGGCTCTTTCCCAAATTCCATGAGTAAAATTGTCCTTGCGATCAAAACTCATCAACAAAAAGATACCGCCATTAAAATCAGAACCTGTATTAGTGCAATTAATCAAAACGTTATTGTCTCAGAATTAGTGCCAGCTATGAATAAAATCGCCAAAGAGTTAAAGGAAACGGGAAATGAAAGGAATATTAATTGGACATTAACATTCTATCGACCAAATGTGAATGCACCACAGATGCGTAAATATCTAGAAATAGATTATACGAAATATAAAGAAATTGTAAGTTCAGTGAAAAATGAACTTTATCCCTATGACAGCACAATTAAAATTTCAGATCATCAGTTACGTCAAACAGGCCATTGTCCTATTGTTTTACCGAATGGTGTTTTAGTTACAAACATTGAAGAGGTTGAACGAGACAATATATCCCAAATCCACTTGGGAATAATTGGATATCTTGGGGCGGAAAATCCTTGGGTAATCCAAGAAGGTATACAGCTTATTCAGCCACAGAGATGGATTGAAGAACTGCTTTCCTGACGGTTTCACGCACACAACGACGACGGAGTCATCTAGCCCTCCGATATGCGGCTGGAATAGGGGCTAATCTTGTCTCCAACTTAAAGTGCCCTGAAAGTCGATTGTCGAGACGGGGATCGTATGGAGGTATGTGAAAGAGAAGAGGCTTTATGATATAATTAGTTTTAAAGTTGAAGAGGATATATAATGCAGCCATTAGACAAGCACATTAAGACTGAACTCGATGATCACATTGCTAATATTGAGAAAATTCTAAACGCTGATTTCATCTCTATTATTAGCCCTATTTTGTATGGGTTAGATGTTAAAGTTCGGGAAGCTCTGGAATCAATTGAAAACAAGAAACCTACTCTAGTTATAATGCATGATACCTCTGGCGGCATTGTTGAAGTTGTCGAGAGAATTGTTACCTGTGTGAGGCATTACTATAAAGAAGTTTTCTTTATCATTCCTGATCGAGCTATGTCGGCTGGCACTATTTTTGCTTTGTCAGGTGATAAGATATTTATGGATTACTTCTCTTGTCTTGGACCTATTGACCCTCAAATTGAGAAAGAAGGAACGCTCGTTCCAGCACTTGCGTACCTTAATCAATTAGAAAGGTTAAATAAGAAATCTGATGCTGGACAGCTGACATCGGCTGAATATGCCCTACTAACTAAGTTGGATCTTGCTGAACTGTATACATTCGAACAAGCAAAAGAATTGTCACGAGAGCTATTAATTGATTGGTTGTCAAAATATAAGTTTAAGAATTGGGAGAAAACTGAAACGAAGAAGACGCCCGTGAATGATGAAATCAAAAAGAAACGGGCGGAAGAGATTGCCGATAAATTAAGCGATAATACTCGGTGGCACTCACATGGACGTGGTATTGATATGAAAACTCTTGTTGAAGATGTTAAGTTGAAGATTGATGATTATCATTCAATCGAAGGTTTAGGAAAGGAAGTTCGAGCATATTTCGATTTATTAAAGGATTATATTACAAGGCAGAATATGTTTACATTCGTTCAAACAAGGGAGTATTTTTAGTGAATAAATTTAATGTAGCAGAAGTCCTAAAAAACAATAAATCAATAGATGAAAAGCTTATCAATGCCGGCAATAGACTAGAAAAAGACTTAAGAAATCTCGGTGTTGACACAAAACCAAGCTATTCACTAACCCAACCGTTGTCATCCACATGGTTGTCCAGCAACAGATAATCTTCCATGATTAAAGATTGTGGTTTTTGGCATTTGTATCTCTGTTCCCGACAAATGTTTGAGCGAAAGATTTATGCGTAGAAAAAGGACGGATATTGGCTCCCCGTCTGAGGGGTAGACGCCCTTTTTCCCAGCAGAAACATCGCGAGTCTTTGTCGGAACTTGATTTTTTGATACTTTTGGATCAAGCCAAAAGTATAACTAAGCACCGTCCCTGCTCAGGGACAACACAAGAATGCGGCAATGAGCACCCTTCGAGAAAATAGACTTTCGCGATATAATAAGCCTATGACAACCCTCATCGACGGAAAAGCCATTTCATCTCAGATCAAGGCCGAGGTTGCTCTTGAGGTTCAAGCATTAGCCAAACAGGGCATTACCCCCGGGCTTACTGTCGTTATCGTCGGGGAAGACCCCGCCTCTCAAACCTATGTTAGTAGCAAAGAAAAAAGCTCTAAAGCTCTGGGAATGAACTCAAACGTGATCCGATTTCCCGCTGATGCAAGTGAAGATGAGGTTCTTTATTGTATCGACGAACTTAATAAAGACAATACGGTTCATGGGATCCTTGTTCAACTTCCGTTACCTAAACAGATCAATGAAAACAAAGTCATTATCGCCATAGATCCCAAAAAAGATGTGGATGGCTTCCATCCCATGAACGTTGGTTACCTTGTAAGCGGAAACGCTGAAGCGTTTGTTCCTTGTACCCCAGCCGGGGTTATGGTGCTTCTAGAACGTGAGAAGGTGACTATTGAGGGGAAGCATGTCGTTATCGTCGGTCGAAGCCATATGGTGGGGAAACCTCTCATCTCGTTGTTCTTGCAAAAGAATGCCACCGTAACGGTGTGCCATTCACGCACACAAAATTTAACCTCAGTGACCCAACTTGCGGATATTCTTGTCGTGGCCATCGGGAAAGATCGATTTATCAAAGCGGAGCATGTGAAGGAAGGTGCCGTGGTGATCGATGTGGGGATCAATCGCGTGGATGGAAAACTTTATGGCGATGTTGATTTTGATGCGGTAGCCCCGTTGGCAAGCAAGATCACGCCTGTTCCCGGTGGAGTGGGCCCCATGACCATAGCGTTGCTCTTAAAAAATACGATCAAAGCCGCTAAGCTAGCGAATGGCATCTAAAAGCACCTCGGATAAATATGCGGCTGTCTATGAAGCTGTTCGCCAAATCCCTAAAGGATGTGTAACAGGATATGGCATTATTGGTTACATGGCCGACGTCAATCCTCGCGTGGTGGGTTATGCGCTTCATAGTAACCCTGACTCCAAGTTAACCCCCTGTCATCGTGTTGTTTTCAAAGATGGCAAGCTTACCCCCGGGTATGTTTTTGGCGGGGAAAACGCTCAACGGGATCGGCTCCTAGACGAAGGGGTTGTTTTTGATATTGATGGGAAAGTTTCAAAAGAATCTTTTTGGAGCCCATATCCCTAGAGGGGGCTATCCTTTTGGCTTGATCCAAAAGGATCAAAAGATCAAGTCCCGACAAAGGCTTACCTCGTTATCCTTGTGAAAAAAAGCGGCTACCCCTCAGACGGGGAGCCAATATCCGCTTTTTTTCTACAGGCTAATCTCGGCTCAATCATTTGTCAGGACGGAATAATTTATCAAACACATAAAAAACGCTCATCTAGTATTGATGTTAAATTTCTGGTCTTATTCAGATGCGCCCGAGCCAATCTTTGTGGAGGCATGCTTGTATATGTTTATTTTTTCTAGTTTTCGGGTAAAACAACATATAGATACAAGAAAATTAAAAGGATAAAAATGACATATGGAAATAAAATAATTTCGTCTAATAAAGCTAGCTTTCAGGTTGATCTAATCGTCAGACTAAATAAATTTATTAAAAAAGATTTATTGACGGGAAGACCTAGGCTAAATAATGAACAATGGGTTCCAGTGCTTTCAGAGATTATCATTGCTCATCAATATGCTAAAACAGACCAAGAACGGATTGATTTAAAGAATATTTGTAATGCCTTCTTTGGTTGGAGATTTGCTTCAAATATCCTTTTTCTTGAATCTGTCAGAAAACATTTGCTGTCATCTGGAAAGATGAAAGAGGATGTGGCTGATCAGGTTTGGAAGATATTTCAGACAATAGTCTTTAAGATGGCGTCAAGATTTTCAAATGATGAAAATCGGACGTATCTTGCAACTCAATTAAGCACTAAGGCTCAATGTTATGAGCATGATCTGGAACAACCAACAGTAGAAAGTATAGAAAGAAAGTTGTCTGTTAAATTTCTTAATAAAGAATTAAGGTTGTTTCGACCAAACGGAGATGAAGTTTGTAATTTCAAGGAAGCAATAGAAATCTTTCGTCGGACAAATGTTGCAGTAGGGATTCCTTCGTATTCAGAAGGGGGTGCAATTCAGAATCCTACAGAGAAAATATTTCAAGGATTATGTAAACATTTTTCGAGAGAAGATGTTGTGCTCATCGGAAACTTTTTTCATGACGTTAAAGACAACACAAGCGTGCATTTTATTAATAAAATTAAAGAGCAAGCAACGATCTCCCCAAACACAAATATTTACTCACTTACCATGTCAACAGGAACAGATGAGAACAACCATCCAATATTAGGGAAAGGTAATAATCTAAGGAATTTCTTTGAAGTTCTTCATTTTGGAAATGAATCACAACAGGCTTTAAAGGGTGCTGCCGTTATTGATGCTGATTTAAAAACAATAACTGAGGATGGAGAGACACATGGGATAACGCCTGAATGGATACGAGAACTTCTCTATCCAATCATTTATCCTGTATTTCAAGAACCTGCTCAATTCGTGACCCCTTTATAC
>CAIUCY010000075.1 GCA_903897765.1 uncultured Candidatus Marinamargulisbacteria bacterium
CCGAGTTCAACAGTACCAATCTATTTGTGCACAATATCCCCATGTTCGGATCGCCTATGCGAGCAAAGCGCTATCGCTAACCGCACTTTATGAATGGCTAGCTAAAGAAGGCCTTTTCTTCGATGTCGTTTCGGATGGCGAATTGTTTACCCTTCGTCATGCGGGCGTTACAGCTGATCGTGCTTATTTTCATGGTAATAATAAAACCTTTGATGAATTACGTTATGCACTAAAAGAAGGCATTGGGGCTATTGTTGTCGATAATGAAGCCGAACTTGATCGTATCGGGATCGTTTACAAAGAGCTGGGTCTTACAAAACCACTGGATATTTTGATCCGAGTCGTTCCCGAGCTTGAAGCACATACCCATGAGTTTATTCGAACCGGTCAGCGTGACACCAAATTTGGTGTTCATATGGAACTCCTTCCTGCGTTGGTTGAGGGGATAAAAAAGAGAGACTATGTCCACTTAAAGGGACTTCATGCACATATTGGATCTCAGATCTTTGACTTAACCCCTTATGATGTGTTGATCGAACGATTGATGGATCTGTCTATGTTACTCTATACGTCTTATGATGTGGTGATGGAAGAGATCAGCGTGGGGGGCGGCATTGGTATTCCTTACACGGCTGACGATCACTTGCCGGATATCCAGTCCTTTATGAATGATATCGCTAAAGCAATGATCGATTATGTTCGCAAAATAAACTATCCGATCAAGCCTATGCTTGTCCTTGAACCCGGTCGATCCCTTATTGCTAATGCGGGGGTCACCCTCTATTCGGTAGGTGGGGTTAAGGCGATCCCTGCTGGACGTACCTTTATCTCGGTTGATGGGGGTATGGCGGATAATCCCAGACCTATCACCTATGATGCTCCCTATAGCGCGGACATTGCCAATAAAATGAATAAGCCAAAGTCCCATGTTTACACTGTTTCAGGGAAGTTTTGTGAAAGTGGCGATATCTTGATCCAAGCGGCACCTTTACCTGAGGTTGAAGTGAACGATACATTGGTGGTATATGCTACAGGGGCATATAATTACTCTATGAGTAGTAATTATAATCGTTTTCGTAAACCAGCTATGGTCATGGTAGAAAAAGGAATATCAACCTTGGTCTTGAAGAGAGAGACTTTGGAGGATATAGTTAGAAATGATGCCCACTTGGATTGATCCTACTTTTCTATTAAACCATTTACGTTGGCAAGACGGCGTTGATATCACCATTATTACTGTGGTGATCTACTATTTGCTCGTTTGGACACGCAATTATCGAGCCCGAAACTTACTTCATGGTGTTTTTATCATCCTTGTTCTTTATTTTGCCAGTGATGTCCTTCATTTAACGACACTGAGTTGGTTGCTTCAAAAAATTGCAACAGTAATTCTGTTGGTCTTTATTATTGTTTTTCAGCCTGAGCTCAGACTACTCCTTGAAAAATTGGGTCAGAGCACTCAGTTAATGCGACTTTTATCTCGATCCAAAACCATGGATGAATTCTTCTCGATCCAATCCATTCAGAATCTGGTCAAATTAGTGGACTATTTCTCAGAGAACCGAATGGGTTCTTTGATCGTTATCGAGATGCTCAGTGATCTGGAAAACGTCAAAGATACTGGCGTTAGGCTCAATGCCGATTTCTCAGGCGAATTATTGCTGTCCCTTTTTTATGGCAACAATCCCTTGCATGATGGAGCGGTGATCATTAAGGGGGATAAGATCCTTGCGGCGGGTTGTCTGCTTCCTTTGACTCAAAGCAAATTGCGTGATCGATCATTGGGGACGCGGCATCGTGCAGCACTCGGTCTTAGTGAGCATACGGATGCGATCGTTATTGTCACCTCAGAAGAAACGGGCATTATTTCTATGGCGCGTGGGGGGACGTTATTTAGAAAACTTAATCGCAAACGACTTCTTGAACATCTCCTTGAATATCTTCAGCTAAATTCTGAAGGGGAAACGCCAAAGCCGACCTCTGAGTCATTATTTAAAAGTGTTTCTTCAGCCTTTAAAAACGCCATTAACGAATAATCATGTCTACGATAAAAGACCTTCAAGATAAAAAGGCCACAGGCCAGAAAATCACTTCACTGACGGCATATGATTTTACAACAGCTCAAGTCCTCGAGGCGGCTGGTATCGATCTCATTTTGGTTGGTGATTCTTTGGGAATGGTCGTTTATGGTTATGATTCAACCGTATATGTCACGATGGAAGATATGATCCGACATACTCAGGCTGTTGCCCGAGGTGTTGTAAAGACACTCGTGGTTGCAGACATGCCGTTTGGTTCCTATCATGCTTCCTTAGAAGAAGCGGTTCACAACGCTGTTCGTTTGATTCAGGCCGGAGCCAATGGGGTAAAAGTTGAGGGTGCTACCCCGTTTGTACTCGACGTTATTCGACGTTTAACAGAGGCAGGTATCCTTGTAGTCGCCCATCTTGGATTTACGCCGCAACAGGTTAATCGGATCGGTGGAAACAGGGTACAGGGCCGTGACGAGGTTGCCGCCGAGGGGCTTGTTCGTGACGCGAAAGCGGTTGTTCAAGCTGGGGCGCAATTACTTGTCCTTGAAATGATCCCTACAGAGTTGGCGGCCACTATTACTACATCGATAAGCGTACCGACGATCGGGATCGGAGCGGGGCCGGACTGTGATGGCCAAATTTTGGTCGTTCATGATCTGCTAGGTTTGTTTACTTCTTTTACGCCTCGCTTTGTTAAGCGTTATGCTAATCTCGCCGCGGACATGACCTTAGCCGTCGAAAGCTATATACGTGATGTTAAAGAAGGGATATTCCCCTCACCTGAACATGGATTCTAAAGGATAGTTACTGAAACAAGATCCGATTAATATGGGAGTCGAGGTCTTGCATGACTTTTCCGGTTCCGTAGGCGACACTTGAGAGTGGATCATCAACGACAATAGCCTTTACGCCTGTTTCCTCTTCGATAAATTTATCGAGTCCAACCAATAATGCGCCTCCTCCGGCAAGATATATCCCTTTTTGAAGGATGTCAGAGGATAACTCCGGAGGTGTTTGTTCAAGAGTCAATTTGATGGTCTGAACAATGGTGTTGACCGGTTCCAGTATGGCATGTCGGATCTCTGAGGAGGAAATGGTGAATATTTTGGGTAGCCCACTGACTAGATCGCGGCCTTTAACTTCGATCTCCTTTTCGTGCATTTTTGGATAAGCCGATCCAATTTGAATTTTGATCGCTTCAGCTGTTCGCTCACCGATAAGCAGATTATAGTTGACCCGGCAGTGACTAATGATGGCCTCATCCATTTCGTCCCCCGCTACACGGATCGACTTTGAAACGACACACCCACCTAGAGAAATGACAGCGACTTCTGTTGTTCCGCCTCCGATATCAACGATCATGTGTCCAGTGGGGTCTGAAACAGGCAACCCCGCACCGATGGCGGCAGCCATAGGTTCTTCGATCAGGTAAACTTCTTGAGAACCGGCTTGAAGACCTGCCTCGATGACGGCGCGACGTTCAACATTGGTGATGCCTGAAGGGACGCCAATAATAAGGCGTGGACGAAAAAATCGATTCTTGGGATAAACTTTTTTAATAAAACTGCGTATCATATGTTCTGAAATATCAAAATCAACAATAACCCCATCACGAAGCGGACGGATCGCGATAATGTTGCCAGGTGTTCTGCCCACCATTAGTTTGGCTTCGTTTCCAATAGCCATGATCTGACGGCTGACTTTATCGATCGCAACCACGGTGGGCTCACGTAAGACAATGCCACGGTCCTTTACATAGACAACAAAGTTCGCTGTTCCGAGATCGATCCCAATATCTTGTCGAAACCGACTAAAAAATTTTACCATCTACTTCGCTGGTGCAGCGAAGCACTCGATCCCTTTTCCACGTAATAGTGTTATCTTTTTACTGGATTCGCTTTTTGGGAACGTTCCTGCCGTAACGCGAAGCAAGGTTTTTCCCTCATGTTGGATCTCGGTTACGGATGGAGCAAATCCGAGACTTATTAGCTTTGTTTTGATGATGTTGGCATTTTCAATTTTAGAGAATGTACCTGCAACGATCATCATGGAGGGTTCGGCAACTTGTTTTACGATCGCGGGCGTGACAACCGTGGCCGCAGGTTTTTCGATAGGCTTGATCATGGGTTTAAGGTTGGACTTCGTAATATTTTTGGTAATGGGAGCAACAATAGATTTCTTTTCAGTAACCACTGCAACCGTTTTTGCGATCGACTTAACGAGGGGTTTAACCGGCAAAACTATTGGTTTTGGTGTTTCGGTAACGGCCTTTTTGACAGGTTCAGGTTTTGGAAGGGGTTTCGGCGTTACTTTCACAACGGGTTTCGTAACGGGTTGTTCAACTTTCTCAGAAAGAGTTGGTGAAGGTTTCTCGGTGAGAGCAATAGCCTGCCCATTGGCGGTTTGAACCGTATCGGGTGCGTTTGATTCGATAATATTTTCGGAGGGGATACCTTCGGTTGTGAGTTCACTTTGGTCGGTCATGAACATCATTTTACCGATGGTAAAGCTAGCAAAGAAAACAATAATACTTACAATGATAATGATGACGATGAACATGACTTTCTTGACCATCACCAAGAAAACACTGTCTTTTTCTTTAAGAATGTCCCCAAGCCCAACTTCTTTATCAAGATCATCAAAACTATATTTATCTTGCTCTTTTTCAGATGCCTCGTCTGAGCTGTTTTTTGGAGTTTTATTTCGATCCGCCATAAGTCCCCTCCTTGTAATCGCTACGTTGTACAGCCTAATTGTAAGCGGTGTGGCTTTTTTTTACAAGGATAGGGCTTGGGTTATCGAGGTCGCCTGTATCGCAGCGGTAGACTTAATGGCGGAGAGTGAGGGATAATCTCGCTACAGCTATTGCTGGCTCGATGCAATCCCTAAACTCACCTACGCTAAAGCTGGGTTCGTTAAGGGCTTAGCTGCCCCCGGGTGGGTTCTCATCCTTATAAATCGTTGGTAGTTATATTATGGTTTGAAATAGGTTTACATATTCTGGCGGAGAGTGAGGGATTCGCCCGCCGTTTGTCCGCATCGTGCGGACGCACTCTGGGCCGGCCAGATTCACTGCCGCTCACATCCTGTTCGCTAATCCTCCCTTGGGTCGGCGTTCATCTGGCTTCGAATCCCTAGATGTTTTTAGATTGATTGTTGGTTGGTGTTCGACATAAATATTCTGGCGGAGAGTGAGGGATTCGAACCCCCGGTACCATCGCTGGCACAACTGTTTTCAAGACAGCCGCGATAAACCACTCTGCCAACTCTCCATTGTGAATAGGTAAATGTATGCCCTCATTCTAGCAGTGCTTTCAAAATATTTTAAGTGCCTTTCTTTTTATCTGGTATATAATGTCAGTATGAAGATAAAATGGCTGTCCTTTCTTAGTGTTGGGTTATTGTTTGCCGGATGCTTGACTCAGGCCTCTTGGATTGGGTCTCTCCCTCACAAAAATATCGATGTGCCTCGCTACCTTGGCACGTGGTACGAGATCGCAAGAATACCCAATTGGTTCGAGGGCGATCTGGTTGGGGTGAGCGCCACGTATTCCCTAAAACCCGATGGTCATCTCGAGGTTCGCAATGCTGGCTACGACCATGTATTAACGGGTGACAAGAAAACCGCCATTGGGGATGCGTGGATACCCGACCCCAAAGAAACCGGTCAATTAAAGGTAAGCTTTTTCTGGCCCTTTTCGGGTGATTATGTCGTTCTGGATCGGGATGAAGACTATCAAGTCGCTATGATCGGAAGTGGGAAGGATTTTCTTTGGATCCTTTGTCGAAAACCATTTTTAAGCGAGACGGTTTACACCCAACTTCTCAGTAAGGCCACAGCGCTAGGTTTTGATGTGTCTAGATTGCAAAAAACCACCCAAAATATCACGAATTGATAGAACGCTTTAATTCTAGTTTGTAAGCCTGCTATTAACAGGAAGCGTTTTAGGTTGACGAGGTTTGAGCTCTTCAGGCATTTTGAAACGAGGATTAGGTGGTGGCATAATTTCTTCTACGGTTCTATCAAACTCCACTAATGGGTTAAAGCCAGCCATATTGATAATATTAGCCATTCGATAATCACCCGTGTTTCTGTAATGAAAGTATTTCCGTGCACTGCCTTGACACCAAAAATCGTGCATAAAAACTATAACGGGTAGCATAAGAATAAGCGGTAGTCCGATTTGGAGCATTATGTAGGCGGGGCCCTTTAATAATTCCTCTAATATTGGAAGAATATTAGTGTTGGTGATTAACCTATGAATATTAGCGATTAGAATAGAATCTGGATCATCCCTGTCCACTTTGATATTTGTCAGTCCAAGCATTGTGCTCTTCAATAAGCTTGTAATTACTCTGGATGTCGAGTTGTTTGCAATCGAACCCGTTCTAAAACACTCATAGAGAGCAGGGAAAAATATCATTGAGCTGAAAGGAAAGGTAACAAAACTAAAAACTTTGAATAATTTTTTTATCAGAATAGTGAGTTTTTCTTGAGTCGAATCGATTAGAATATTTAGTTGTATATACTCCATCTTGGAAATGTGGTTTTTTGCGGCTTCTTCAAACGACTCGATAATCGTCTTTGCTTCAAGAGCATACCGATTAGCCCAATAACCAGCTGATAGAAAGGTTAACGGTGTAAAGTCTAAAAAACTAAAAATATTCCCTATTTTCCCGATTCTTGAAAATGAATAGTTCCCTAACAGAAGGCGTTTGTTGTTATCCATTGCGATTATTTTATTTGCCATATTATTTCACTTTCTTTGATGACGATGTTCTGTTCCAGAAAATTATCGGTGAAGAAATATGAAAATTTCAGCCAATTTTGAGGGAATTAGAAAATGAAAAGAAACGGGAGTCCTCTACCCTTGCAACCCAGCATAGGCCGCAATCACTTCATTTGGCTTTGACGTATAGTCCTTAACATAGGCAAAGCTACAAACATGTGTGCCTTCAGCCAACACTGTGTTGCCTCGGAGTGTCACCATCGGTTCGAGAATGACATCCTTTTCGATGACAACGTCGGGTTCGATAAAGGTGGTGTCAGGAGAGAGAATGGTCACGCCATTCTCGAGGTGCTTTTTGACGGATCGGCGATAGATATAACTGGCGAGTATGGCGAGGTCTTCGCGAGAATTGACCCCACGGAGCAGGTCAGCCTCTTCAAATAGATAGGCTTGGATATTGAGTTTTCGCTGAATGCCGAGGGTAATGATATCGGTTAAATAATATTCGTTTTGAGCGTTATTGGGTTTGATCTCGTCGAGTAGTTCAAAAAGTAACGATGAGTTGACCAGATAAATGCCGGAATTGATTTCATCGATGAGCTTTTCGGCCTCACTAGCGTCTTTGTGTTCGACGATGCGTTCGACATTGTTTTGGCTTTTGTCCCTGACTATCCGCCCATAACCTGTTGGGTCGGGGAGGGTAGTGGTCAGTACGGTGATGTCAGCTTTATGGGTTTTGTGATAGTCAAGAAAAGGAAGGATCATGGCTTCGTTGACGAGGGGAACATCGCCCGCAAGGATCAGCGTCGGGTTGTCAAATTGGGTGATATAGGGCTTAGCTTGGATAACCGCATGGCCGGTACCTTTTTGTTCGTGTTGCCAAGCGAACTGAATACCTTTGACGTGTTTTTCGACCACCGCTTTGACCTCGTCGCCTTGATGGCCAATGATGACCACGGTGTTTTCGGGGGATAGGGTCGCCCCCAGATTATCCAGTAAATGGATGATCAAGGGCTTATGGATAAGCGGAACGATCACTTTGCAGGTATTGGTCTTTAGCCGTTTACCCATACCC
>CAIUCY010000076.1 GCA_903897765.1 uncultured Candidatus Marinamargulisbacteria bacterium
AAAACTAGCTATTCTAAATTTCTCTGAGAAATATTTCTGAGAACCAACAAGTTTGATCATTTTAAAGTTCCCAAAAGAATCATTTAAAATGCGATAAAATTCATCCTGAAACACGGATCGTTTATCGCCCGACTTTTTAAGTAAAATTGTCAGATTCCTAAACACGAGGATTGCTAAAATAATTAGCACAAATGTTAACATGAGTGTCATTCGCCAATTTACAAATAATAGAAAAATGTATAAGAACATGACAATAAGGATTTCCGAGACAAAGAGAAGCCCTTGATAAACGGTAGACGTTAAATATGTTGCTTCTGTAACGATGTTCTTCGTCATTTGGCTTGAATTACGTTTCACATAGTCAATATATTTAAGCGACATATAATTTTGAAAAAGTTTATAAGTAAATATATAATAACGACCATTTGAAAATTTCCCTAAATAGTAAATATATAACAGATTCATCCCACATCGAAAAAGATAGAAAAATATAAGAACGATCCCAAAGATCAGAACAAAACGAAGTGGAGAGTCAATTTTGGTGAAAACATAGACACTATGAAAATATTTATTCGACTCTAAAACATGGAAGTTGCTAGCCACGGTAATAAAAGGCATAACAAGCGATATGCCAATAGTCTCAATTAAGGATATCGCAACAGAAAAGAGAAACAAAAAGAGCAAATAGACTCTATCTTTGTTGGTGAAAATCGAATTGAGTCTTTTTAAATAATTAATCATCTTTATTTATATTTCTCAGAGTGTTTAATCAATATTAAGATGCATATCGTTAAAAATTTATTCTCTCTTTTTCTATCACAAGTGGTCTGTTCTTGACGTAGCTAAATGCCGCTCCAACATATTCTCCAATAAAACCCATTGTGATGAGCTGAATAGAACCCAAGAAAAACATGCCAATAACGATAGGCGCCATTCCTAATTGGAATTGATCCCAAAAGACGAGTTTATAGATCACAAAGATTAAGGAAATAATAAAACTGATCAGGGCGATAATAAACCCTGAAAACATGGCTAATCGAAGAGGCACTTTAGAATAGTTTACCAGCCCCAACATTCCGATATCATACAACGAATAAAAGTTGTTTTTTGTTTTACCTTTGGTCCGGCGATTTTGGGTGTAATAAACGGGCAATGCCTCAAACCCTAATTCAGCGATCAAACCTCTAAGGTAGGGGTAAGGGTCCTTAATAGTTCGAAGTATATTGATTATCGACTTATCATACAGTCCAAAACCCATAAAGTTATCTATATGATTGATCTCAGCAATATGCCGAATGATAAGATAGTAAAGTTTTCGTATCGAAAACATGATGACATTTTCTTTGCTTTTATGTTTAATACCCATAACAATTTTACTTCCTTGTTCCCAATAATGAATAAAGTCTTTGATTATTTCGGGTGGATCCTGTAGATCGGCTACTAATAAAATAACAGCATCGCCTGAAGCCTGAAGCAAACCATAAAATGGTGAGCGGATATGACCATAATTTGCTGAATTAAAGATTATTTTTATATTTTTATCTTTAACGGAGATTTCTCTTAAGATCTTGGGCGTTCTATCCGTTGAAGCATTATCTATGAATATATGCTCGTATTCGTAGTTCGACAGACTTTGGAATAAAAATTTGACTTGATCGTAAACATTCTGAATATTCAGTTCTTCGTTGTAACAGGGAGTTACAATGCTAATGAACTTTTTGGTCTCGATCTTCTGGTTCATAACTTATGGAGAATCATACCATAAGGTAAACGAAATAGTCTCTTCATGTCATAGGAAGTTGTCTAGCGATTGAAAGTATTGTTTCGTGCGAGGTCATCGTAGATCGAATCGGTGAAAAGGGATTTCTCGGATAGTAATAGGTCTTATTTTCTTTTGTGGACTGGGTTGAATTTTTATTGATATAGACTATTAATCCAAAACTTTCAACAAATAGTTGGATCATATCACTTTTTGAAATTTTCTCTAAACTCGCAGGCTCTATCGTAGGAAATGCATCCTTGCTATCGAAGAGGTATTGTAGGATAGCCCATAAATCATCTGGGTGAAGAAAATCCCGATAGATTGCCTCGGACGACGTTTCGAACACCCTCACCTCTCGACAAGCATTGATCAACTGAACCACCAAGTATTTTGAGTTAAGATCGATAAAGCGACTAAAGAAATTATAGATACGAATATCTGAGATTAAGAGTTGGGGGTAAGCTCGATGTCTAGCCTCTAAATAAAGCTTACTAATCCCGTAATAATGTTCTTTCTCAATTGGACTTATCGGAATTCGCGAATATTCCGTAGTCACTTCCTCATCATAGACATCCCCATAAACAGCCCCACTACTGAAGTGAATATAGCGTGTTGCTTCATGGCCATTTAGGAGATAAGAAAGGACTCGTGTGTCGATCGAATCAGCCTCAAAGATGGCTGAAGGATGATTAATGAGAACCTCGTTCTCGGTTATGCCAACCGTATTGATGATAACGTCATAATTAGTTTTTTCAAAATCCTGATAATCAAGGTTCTGATGAGGTTGAGGGGAAACAACTTCGTTTTCGATAAAGGTCTGAACATATTGAGGCCTTCGAGAAAATAAACTCCATTCTTGGTTAGGATCGATCAACCCTCTAACGATGATATTTTTTGCGATATGACCGGTGGCACCTAGAAGAGCGATTCGATCAATCATAAGAGCATTTCTTGTGAAAACAATTCTTCGGGGATAAAGGGATGCATGTCTTCGATTGGATGCCCAACGACCAACTTAGGTGAAACTTGTGTTATTTTTGTTTGCATATTGATATTAACAAGACAAGGTCCCGTTTTGAGATATCCTTGTTCAAAAAGATCATTGAGCTCTTGTTCATTCATAACAGAATAAGCTCGAAGCCCATAGGCTTTAGCTATGGCCACAAAATCGGGGGCATCATAGTCGGTGATTGTTCCTATATAGTTACTGTTAAAATATAATTCCTGAAATTGACGAACCATACCCAGCGCATGATTGTTAATGACAAAAACAATCACATTCAGGTTTCTTCGCCTAATAACCTGCAACTCCTGAATATTCATCTGCATTCCACCATCCCCAACAATAACAATAGCACGTTCTTGCCCCGAGACTGCGACCCCAATTGAAGCTGGAAGGGCAAACCCCATTGCCCCCATTCCACCAGAAAATAGAAGACGTTGAGCACCTTTGATCGATAGAAATTGGGCAACCCACATTTGATTTTGTCCGACGTCAGAACAAATAATATCAGAATCAACTAAATGATTGGATATTGAAGAAATAATAGAATGAGGTTTCAATATTTCAGGAGAATAATTGAGTTCCATAAATGTTTCTTTATAGTGAAGTGTTTTTCTTTGCCAATCAGAAATATCCGAGTCCCAATGTATTGCCGACAATAAACTCAAAAACATTTGTAAATCCTGATTAACCTCTATATCAGCTTGAACGATTGATGATAATACGTCTTTATCGATATCCACTTGGATAATTTTAGCACCTCGACAAAAGGTCGATACTTCAGTTCCTGTCTGACGAGTATCAAGTCGAGCCCCAAGAACAAGCACTAAGTCAGCATTGGCTAGGGTAAAATTTCCGTAGCGATTCCCATATGAACCAATTAAACCAAGATTATATTCATAATTAGATTCAATGGCATCTTTTCCTAATAGAGAGTAAACGACTGGAATATGATGCTTAGTTAGAAATGATTTGAGCAGCTCAACCGCTCCAGATATTCTTACCCCCCCACCAACTAAAACAACAGGCCGTTTTGAATGAGACAATAATTCCTGAATTTCATCCATACAATGAGAGATGGATTCTTTCTCTATTTCACCATAACGCAGATATTCATCTGAACTAAAAAAAGATGGGAGTTTCTCCGGCGAAACCATTTCACGCTGAATATTCATGGGAATATCGAGCACAACCGGGCCTTTTCGTCCCTGTTGAGTTAGGAATAATGCTTTTTCTAGCTCATACCGTATCCTTGAAGCGTCTTCAATCATTACTGAGTATTTAGTGATAGGTTTAACGATTTGAACAATATCCGTTTCTTGAAACCCTAACTGTCTTAATGGACGGTTATATTTATATTCATAAGTATTTACTTGTCCTGTAATAAATAAAACAGGAACTGAATCAAAGAAAGAACTTCCAATAGCTGTGATTAAATTGGTTGCCCCTGGGCCACTGGTGGCCAAAGCAACCGAGGTTGTTCCTGAAACACGTGACATAGCCTCTGCAGCAAACCCAGCACCTTGCTCATGAATCATATTGATCAATTCGATATCTTTGTTCTTAGATATTGAGTCGTATAAATGAGTAATAGAGCCACCAATATAACCAAATATTTTTACAATACCTTGTTCTTGCAGAACAGAAACAAGGTAGTCCGAAATCTTTATTTGTTTAGTCAATGACAATTCCTTAAAACATTATCCACCGCTTCAATAATAACCTTCGCCATATATCGAATATGATCCTCTGTCAGACCCGGATAAACACCCACCCAAAACGTATCATTCGTGATCCTATCCGTATTGTTCAACTGTCCGACCACTCTGTACAGTTTATCATTGTTTCGTATCGAATCGAAGCAAGGATGTTTGATGAGGTTACCGGCAAACAACATTCTGGTTTGAATTTTATTTTTCTCTAAAGCCGTCACGACTTTTTGACGAGAGAGCCCCTTCTCGGGGCGAACCGTTATAAGAAAGCCAAACCAGCTGGGCTCGCTTTGATTTAACGCTTCTGGAAGAATTAAGTACTCTTGATGGTCGGACAAAAGCGACTTCAGCAAGGCATGATTTTCTTGTCGTCGCTTAATAAACGGAGGAAGCTTCTTAAGCTGTGCACATCCGATTGAGGCTTGCATATCGGTAACCTTTAAATTGTAACCAAAATGAGAGTAAACATATTTATGATCATATCCCTCAGGTAGTTGTCCATATTGTCCCGAGAACCGATTTTGACATCGATTGTC
>CAIUCY010000077.1 GCA_903897765.1 uncultured Candidatus Marinamargulisbacteria bacterium
CGCAATAGATTTGATCTCTTTGTAATGCTCTTGAGGACACCCCATCTTTGCCATGGCTGAGGAAAGCGTGAAAAAAGCATTATAATAATGGCTTTTGGCCTCTCGTTCACTGCTGACTAGAAAATGAAAATAATAATAGACCATTTTGTCTAAGATCCGCTCGCCAAGAACCGATTCAACGACTCCATTCGACTGAATACTCGTCTTTGCTAGAGCAATTATTGATTCATCCCGAGGAATTCTCAGAAAACTATCCCGTCGGACAAAAATAGCTTTGTCCCAATGCAATATTCGAGCTGGCTCATGCCTAATAACAACGTTCGAGGTTGTTTTAACAGTTTCCTGTGTTTCGTTCATAACAGCCACCTTTTCAATAGGACTAATAATATATCGAACAAGGAATGACTTTATCCCAGAAAGTTTTATCCTAAAAGAGTATGAATGACTTCGATCGCTTTATCTTCATCAAAGGGTTTGACTAAGAAATTTTTTGCACCCAAGGTCAACGCTTCCATGATAAGGGATTGCTCACTAGCGCTCGTTAACATGACTACCTTTGCATCAGGGTGTTTTGCGATAAGGGTTTTTAGAAAAATTATTCCACCCATCTCGGGCATCGTCACATCACAAAATACAAGATCGGGGTTTATTTCATCGTAAGCAAGAAGCCCCAAGGTACCATTCGCTGCGTCAAAAACTTCATACCCTAATCCTTCTAGAAAGTTTCGAATCTTTATCCGAACAAAGTAAGCATCATCAATGATCAGTATTTTTGACATCGTTTCTATTTTACTTTGATTATACGAATAAAGTCTATATATGATAAACTATCTGAATGAAAAAAGGATATTTTGGCCAATTTGGTGGACAATTTGTTCCACAGACGTTGATGCCTGCTCTCAAAGAATTAGAATCAGCCTTTATCGCATTCAAAAAAGATAAAACTATTCAGACTGAATTAAAAGATCTCCTTAAACATTACGTTGGGCGCCCCTCACCTCTTTATTTTTCTCGAAATCTCTCTTCTAAACTTGGTCATCGCATCTATCTCAAACGTGAAGATCTCAATCATACGGGTTCCCATAAGATCAACAACACACTTGGACAAATCCTTCTGGCCAGATTTATGGGCAAAAAACGCATTATCGCTGAGACAGGGGCTGGCCAACACGGTGTAGCAACCGCCACGGCGGCAGCCCTTATGGGGCTCGAATGCATCGTCTATATGGGGGCCGAGGATGTTGATCGACAACGACCCAATGTAGAACGCATGAAATTATTAGGGGCAACCGTCATTGCCGTTGAAACGGGTAGTCGAACGCTGAAAGAGGCCGTGACGGAAACCTTTAAAGATTGGCTATCTAACCTTTCAACCACTTATTACCTACTGGGATCAGCCATGGGACCGTATCCCTATCCTGACATTGTTCGTCATTTTCAACAAATTATTGGCCAAGAAACACGTCGGCAGATCTTGGCCGCTGAAAAAAAACTTCCTGACCTCGTGTTGGCCTGTGTTGGTGGCGGCAGTAATGCCATAGGCATTTTCGCTCCATTCCGAAAGGATCTTTCGGTTCGGCTCATGGGTGTCGAAGCTGGCGGCAGGGGCGCTCCTCTTGGCGAACATTGTTCCACGCTTGCAAAAGGCAAACCCGGTATTTTTCAAGGTTCCTATTCCTATTTATTGTATACACCCAGTGGACAAATTGCAGACACCCATTCGATATCCGCGGGTCTTGATTATCCAGGCGTGGGACCCGAGCATAGTTGGTTAAAAGATCTTGGCCGAGCTGAATATGTTTCTGTCACCGATGATGAGGTTTTAAATGCCTTTCAAACGCTTTGTCGAAGCGAGGGCATATTGCCCGCACTTGAAAGCAGCCACGCTGTCGCTCATTTGATCAAAATCGCCCCGAAGCTCCCCCCCGATCAAATCATAGTTGTGAATCTATCGGGACGCGGCGATAAAGACCTTGGGATCGTCCTTGCTGCTGGATTGGGGGCTTAAAGCGATGAACTCATTCATGAAAAAAAACGTTATTCCGTATATTCTTGCAGGATACCCCGATCTTGAAGCAACTGAAATATTGCTCCGACAATGTCATGCACTCGGCTTAACCTTTATTGAATTGGGCATCCCTTTCTCTGACCCCTCCGCTGATGGTCCCGTGATTCAGGCAGCAGCTTCAATTGCCAGTCGAACATTCGATTTCATGAGACTTTATCAACTATTGAAAAAACTCAAAAATGAAGGATTGACCTTTGAATTTACGATGATGACCTATGCCAATCCGCTTTATGCCGCAGGTACCGAAAAAACGCTGAAACTTTTCAGTGAGGTTGGGGTCGAGGGTCTGCTCATCCCTGATATTCCTTTTGAAGAACGTCATTTTATTTCAATGCTATTTTCAAAAAAATCACCCGTTAAAAATGTATGGATGATTAGCGAAAATCTTTCTGACGACGAGTTGTCAGTGATCGTTAAGCATAGTCATTATTATTTATATTTGGTTTCATACCTTGGAACGACAGGCAAATCAGTTCATAGTTTAGACACGCTTAAAAAAGTCATCAACAAGGTGAAGGCAAAAAAAGATATCCCTGTAGTGGTTGGGTTCGGTATTCGATCGAAAGCCGACGCAGACCCCATCCTTGAATTTGCAGATGGAGCCATTATTGGAACACAACTCATCAACCAACTAAACTCTAGCACCGACAAAGCCTGTCTTTTTCTCAAGACTCTGTCGGGTATTGTTCCCTAATTTATTATCCTTGTAACTTATTTATATCTTCAGTCAATTGAGACGTTATTTCTTTGATCTTGGCCTGATTGAGCAAAAAGGCAGCTTTATCTTCTAGCGGAACAACAAAAAGATCGATACTGAATTCCCTATTAAGAGCATCTTCTGGCTCGAAAAGGTCGATCCCCGCATTTTCATTTAGGTTTTGTCCAACTTTTAAAAGGTAATTGTTTACTGGGATCAAGATCTTCACTGCCTCGTTAATACGCTCCGTTAAATAATTGATCTCTACTAATAAATCGTTCAGTCCCATTTCTATCTCCTCTCAAGGACGTCTGTCCTTTAATTTATATCTTAAGCGTATCATTCGAACGGAAGCGAAGTAAATAATTTATGAGAAAATTAATTTGAGGAATTAATACCTAAACCCCATGACCAATCATGAGCGGTGGCATTTGTTTCAAATCCCAGTAATGCCTTAATATTAGGGATCAACTTTATATTCATTTTTAATAAATAGGTTAGATTACTAGGGTTATATATTGAGTGTTCCAATGAAACTTGATCGACTAAGGGATGCTCAATTTTAATGCCGGGCTGAAAGTTTACTAATCCTACTGAAGCGTTGACATCTTTAAGGATCTTTCGGCCGTAGGTCAGTTCTTTTGTCTGGACACTTCCCGCCTGAGATCCCACATCCAGAGCAATATCATTCCCACCAACCTGAATTTTCCCCCCAATATCATACGCATTGTTATTATATACATTGGCTCCAACACCCACATCGGTGTTTAACAGTAACGACTTCGCATTCCCCATCACCTCTCGCGTATCTTTGATCAAGGGGGCCACATCCCCTAAGAGCTTATCTTTATCCTTCGAAAGGGATTCACTTAAGGAACTGAGACGTTGAGTCGTCACCTTTAGGTTGCTCACGATCTCTTTGACATCCTGACCTTTTACACTCGTATCCAATCCTTGAATGAGACTATTGAGATGCTTAACGGTCTGATTTAAATTAATAAAGATAGAATCGATATTCTGACCCATATTTTTGGCGCTTTTTTGAGTAAAGATCGTATCGACCTTTGTCATGACCGAATCAAGTTTTTCACTGATCCGATTCATATTGACGATCAACCCTTGAAGAGAGTTTTGACTTTGATCACTGGTCAATATCTTTCGCAGAACAGACAATATCTCTTTGGTTTCTAAAAGATTCTCCGTTCCTGCATCGATAAAGTCAACCAATCCTGAAGCAGCATACCCCTCCAAAACGGTACCCGGTACAATGTTCTCCTTTTCGTTCATTTTGGGAATAACATTAACAAACTTTTCGCCAATGAGACCATCAAAGTCGATTCGGACTTTCGAACCCTTTGGAATACGGATACCATCATGAATGTACATATACACCAAGACATTCCGAGGACCAGGGACCACTTGATAGACAGCCCCCACAACATAGCCTCTATAGCGAACTTCGCCGCCACCTAACAAGCCGCTGACCGTCTTAAATGACCCAATAACAAGAACCCCTTGTGCCCGCATAATGAGATTGCTTTTCCATATGATGCCGACAAAAAGAATAATAAGCCCGACTAAGACAAACAATCCAACGCGGGTTTCGAGTTTCATTATTTCATTATACCTCTACAATCCCATTCACAAAACGATATACCAAGGGATTCTTGCTTTTCATAATCTTTTTGGGGCCTTCAGTCTTAATGGCTACGCCATCATGGATCATAATGATCTTTTCAGATGTGCGAAGGATGGTACTGATCTGATGGGTCACAACGACGATCGTCGCACCAATTTTTTGGGTCACCGTATTGATCAGATCCTCGATCGTGGTTGAGGTGATCGGATCTAGTCCTGTTGTCGGCTCGTCAAATAACAAGATCTTGGGATCCCCAATGATCGCACGGGCAAACGCGACGCGTTTCTTCATTCCACCCGATAACTCAGAAGGTAAAAGGTAATAGGTATCTCTTAGCTCTACGAGGTTAAGGGCTTCAAGAACCTTTGTTTTGATGACCCCGTCCGTTAGTTTAGTGTGTTCTTTCAGGACTAAGGCGATATTTTCCCCGACTGTCATGGAATCAAAAAGCGCAGAGGACTGAAAAACCATGCCAAATTTGAGCCGGATTTGGTTTAGTTGCGTTTCGTTCATTCGATGAAGGGGTTGGTCTTCAATTCGAATTTCGCCACTGTTATAGGGCTCAAGCCCAAGTATCAGTCGAAGCAAGGTGCTTTTTCCACACCCACTTGACCCAATGATCGTTGTTTTTCGCCCTTCTTTTATACGAATATTGAGCCCCTTCAAGACATGTTGGCCATTATAGTCTTTGTAAAGGTTGTCGATATCGATCATAGTTAGAAGATAATATAGGACAAGAAAAAGTTCACAATAAATATCGTCAATAAAATGCTAACCACCGTTGTGGTGGCTGACCATCCGATACCACTGGCACCCGCCTTGGTATTGGCACCAATAAACGTCGCAAACGAGCCAATAATAAATCCAAATACAGGGCCTTTATAAAGAACCCCTGCATAGATGTCCAACGAGTTAAGTAAATGTAGAGCTGAGTTCATATAGGCGTTAATATTGCCATGAAAAAGGGTTTTATAGATAAGCATCCCTGAGAAAAATCCGACAACATCCGCAAAAATAATGAGTATTGGCATCATTAAAATGAGCGCAAGAAGCCGCGGCAAATAAAGATTACTAAAAGGGCTGATCGCCATCGAGCGTAACGCATCAATTTGCTCTGTCACCTTCATGGCAGCGATCTCGGTTGAAATGGCTGCCCCTACCCTTGCCGCTACAACAACCCCCGCAAACAACGGACCCAACTCACGCCAGATGGCAAATCCAACAATAGCCCCGATGATCTTACCTGCCCCCACTTTTATGAATTCTTTGGATACTTGACTGGCAAAGACCATCCCCACAAACATCAGTGTGGTGAACACAATGGGCAGAGATAAAACCCCGATCCGATACATTTGCTCAAAAATATGGCGAAAGCGGATCTTTTGTGTCCATAAACATCGGATCACCTCCCATACATGAAGGGCATATCGCCCCATCCAATCAAGTGAGGTAAAGATCGAAGTGCCGAGCCGGGTCGCGATATCGGGGCGAGTCATGGTCTTATCTTAACATAGTGCTTTCGTTCGAGTCGACTAAAGACGCAGCCACAATAATTCTGTCGATACATTTTTTCTTGTCGACTGAGATCGATCGAGCGAGAATAACCGCCGTCTTGCTTGAAATCGGCCTCCAGAAAAGGAATGTCCGTGTCCTTGGCAACCGCTAAACCTAGTCGGTTGATCTGCTCGGCATCTTTGTAAGGACTGATCGAAAGGGTCGTGGCAAAGACGTCAAAACCTCGATACTTGGCCTGTTGGGCTGTTGTTTCAAATCGGAGCCGAATACAAGGCTCGCAACGTTGTCGGCTTTTCTCGCTGGCCCACTCGACGCCTTTGACTTCAGCAAACCAAGACTTAGCCTGATCTCGCCATAATATCTCTTCATCCCTATCTAGATAAGGAATGTCCATTTTATCCAAGTAAGTTTTTAGCTCTGTTTTTCGACGCTCATATTCTGTAATGGGATGAATATTAGGGTTGAAGAAAAAAGCGGTTATCAAAAAATCCGTTGACCGACTTAGCTTCTCAATGACGGCTGTTGAACACGGCGCGCAGCACGTGTGCAACAATAGTTTCTTCATCGTCCTGAAATGAGTACGATCACCGCGGGTGACTTGCCGGTTCTCTTGACCATGTATTTTCGTGTGATCTGCTCTAATTCGCTAATGAGCTCATCTTTACTCATTCGACGCTCTTGAAGCGCATACCGATATTGATCGATAATGCTATCGCGAAGACCTTTCATAAAATCCTCCGGTTCGGGCGCAACGCCTCGAGAATCGACGCGGACTTCGTTTTCACGAAAATCGACGACCACCACACCATCATGAGCCATCTGTTGCCGCTCACCGATCAGTTTATCGTCTTCAAGCCACGCATCATTGCTGTCTAAATAAAAGAGTCGAACCGGCACTCGGTCTACCTTTTGAAGGCCGTTCTTTTTACTGATCCCGATAACATCGCCATTCTCGGCGATCATGATATGCGGTGTCAGTCCAAGATCTCTTACTAGCTCCGTATGCGCTTTGAGATGACGGAATTCACCATGGATGGGGATGAAACATTTCGGCCTAAGTAACGTCGCTAAGACTTTTAACTCTTCTTGATAGGCATGTCCAGAAACGTGCATCTTTGACGCTTCTTCATAAATAACATTAATACCCTTTCGTCCAAGCTTATCGATCGTGGCATAGACACTTTTTTCGTTTCCAGGGATCGGCAGGGCCGAGATAATGACGGTATCCCCCTTTTTTATTTGAAAAAGCCGATACTCATCTTTAGCAATTCTTGTCAGCGCGGCCATGGGTTCCCCTTGACTCCCTGTGGTCAAGATCAGAATTTGATCGTCTGGATATTTATCAACATCGCCGATAAAGACCAAATCGGCATCTTGATAATTCAGGTAGCCCAAACGACGAGCGATCTTTGAGGTGTTTTCCATAGAAAGTCCTGCAAAGCTGATCTTACGTCCATATTTTTTGCCGATATCAATAGCCTGTTGCACACGGTGAATATTGCTCGAAAAAGTGGCGACTAATAGTCGTCCCTTGATCCCACGAAACGCCCTATCAAACGACTCACCCACTTGGCTTTCAGATAAAGTGTGTCCGCGTTTGACAGCATTCGTACTATCTGACAATAACAGCAATACCCCTTTTTGACCGATATCCGCTAAGCGTTTTGTATCAAGGATAATGTCATCAACGGGGGAATAATCAATTTTAAAATCACCCGAATGCACAATAATCCCTTCGGGCGTATCGATAACCGTCATCACACCATCAGGGATCGAATGATTCACTCGCAAGAACCGTGTCTGAAAGTGACGAAACTTAATATGCGACTTTTCATCCACGATTTTAAGATCCACGCCTACAATACCTTTTTCATTGAGCTTATGTTCGACAAGTCCTAACGTCAAACGGGTCCCATAAACAGGCATTTTGATCCGCTCAAGCAAATAGCCGATCGCACCAATATGATCTTCGTGTCCATGGGTAAGAATGATACCCTTCACTTTTTTCTTGTTTTGTATAAGGTAGGTAAAATCCGGCAACACTTTATTAACCCCATACATATCGTCGTCGGGGAACATAATGCCAACATCTATAATAAGAATTTCATCTTTATACTCGATGGCCATCATGTTTTTTCCAATGCCATCTAAACCACCCAAAATAATTAACTTAAGCATGTATTAAACTCCTTCACAAAATCTCCCCCACCCCCTCTTTAGGAAAGAGGGGAGTTAAATCAAATCTAAACTTTTCATCACCTTTTTTATCGACTCCAACTCGACAGAATTGACCGGAACAAGCGGCAAGCGAGTTCCGCCCACATCAAGTCCTGATAAGGTCAAGGCTGCTTTGATAGGTGATGGATTAGAGGTGATGAATATCACTTTAAAAAACTCGGCTAGACGTTCATTGATTTGGTCAGCTTCTGCCACATTGCCTGCCAAATAGGCCTTGATCATAGACTGCATTTCACGGCCAACAAGATGAGAGGCCACGCTGACAACCCCAACGCCACCGATCTTAAGTACATCTAAGGTCAAATTATCATCACCACTATAGAGAAAGAAATCTTTGCGCTTATTCAGCGAAATGATCTCTTTCATTTGCTGCAAATTACCAGAGGCTTCTTTGATCGCAACAATATTCTGATTGTGTTCTGTTATACGAAGAACGGTTTCAGGCATCATATTGATCCCCGTTCGCCCCGGAATGTTGTACATCATCAACGGAAGTTCCGTTTCTTTCGCCACTGCAGTAAAATGTTGAAACACCCCTTCTTGCGAGGGTTTGTTATAATAAGGCACAACGATCATGGCCCCATGACAACCAATACTCTGAGCCAATTGTGTATAACGAATCGTTGTTTGGGTAGAATTGTTTCCCGTACCCGCTATTATTTTTACTCGATCGCCAACTTCATCCAAAACCTTTTCATATAAAAGAAGATCTTCCTCATGCGAAAGGGTTGGACACTCACCCGTTGTCCCTGTGACCACGATAGCATCGGTCCCTTCATCAGCTAATTTCCGAACCAACTGCTTGACCGCTTTAAAATTGATCTCCCCATGCGCATCGAATGGGGTCACCATTGCCGTGACTACTCTGCCAAATATTGTCATATTATATTACCTCCACAATGCCTTTATTCGTCGTTACTTATACATATAAATCGAAAAATCATTTGATAAATAATCGTGTCGAAGCATGACGTTTTCTGCTATTTTTTTACAATACGAAAAGACTATACCTGGATCATAGTAGTACAAATCCAAGTAAATAGAATCATTGGGAGCATAACGACTGAGCAGATTAAATGCAACTCCTTTTTTAGCAGCGGAATAGCATAATTGGATCATAGTCTGTAAATATTTCTCATTATCATCAACACGTAAATTAAAAGCACCTGAAACAAAAACGTAATCGAATGTTTCCTCAACCCGCTCAAGAGATTGATGCAAAAATATACCTTCTGGATATTTTCGAGTCGCATGAGCGACCATGCCTGAATGAAGGTCTATCCCTAAATAGTCGACCTCTTTGTGATTAGCCTGAAGATACCCGAAAAGGTCTCCGACGCCACATCCAACGTCTAAGATACGAGTTCCAGTCAAATCAGCGATTTCACTCAGGACCTTGAAACGCAGCCTTTGAGTTTCAACCGTGCTCCAACCGACGATCGCAGGGCTACTCGCAGGATGCTCACGAAGACTCAAATCGAAGAATCGACGGATCTTTTCGTGATGCCCGCTTATATCAGATGTTGATGAATTAATTCCCAAGCGATTTGAACAGCATTAAATGCCGCACCCTTTCGAAGATTATTGGATACATTCCAAAGCGCAACGCCACTCGGAACCGAGAAATCACGACGAATACGACCCACATAAGTATCGTTTTGGTCGGCTGTCTCTATCGGTGTCGGGTAACCCTTTTTCTCGGGATCATCGACAATGACCAAATTAGGAACCGTTCGAAGCGCATCACGAATTTCGTCAATGTTTTTATAGGGTTTCTTCAGCTCAATATTCAGTGATTCGCTATGGCCAATAAACACGGGAACACGAACACATGTGGCCACAACCTCGATCGATCGATCACCAAAAATCTTTTTGGTTTCGTTGGTCATCTTCATCTCTTCTTTGGTGAAGCCGTTTTCAAGAAATGTATCAATTTGGGGAATGACATTAAAGGCAATTTGTTTTGAGAACTTCCTAGGCACACCTGGACCTTTGCCATTCATGATGCTAGCCGTTTGAAGGGCAAGTTCATCCATGGCCTCTTTGCCCGCACCCGCCGTTGCTTGATAAGTAGAAACGACAACGCGACTGATCCCCCATTTGTCATAAAGAGGTTTAAGGGCTAATACCATTTGAGCCGTCGAGCAATTCGGATTAGCGATGATCCCTTTATGTTTTTTAACATCCGCGGCATTAACCTCGGGGACGACAAGGGGGACCTTATCATCCATACGATAAAAACTGGTATTATCGATGACAATGGCACCGGCTTTAACAGCAAGTGGCGCATACGTTTCGCTAATACTTGAGCCCGCACTGAAGAGGGCCACCTGAACACCTTCGAAAGAATTTTCGTTCAACACCTTAACTTTGACGTTCTTTTTATTGAATTCGATGACTTTTCCTGCCGATTTTTCGGAGGCTAAGGGGATCAACTCGCTAACAGGGAATTTTAATTCCTCCAACATTTTGATCATTTCGGTTCCGACAACCCCCGTGGCACCAACTACCGCTACGACATACTGTTTCATGACTCCACCCTTCCGCCCTTCGGGCACCATCCCTTCAAAAGGGAACAAAATATTCTACTTGATATCCAATATATTTTCCAACCCATAAATGAGTTGTTTTGTATTTATAACTTCTCGAATGGCAAGCAAGACACCTGGCATATAGGATTCGCGAGAAACAGCATCGTGGCGAAGGGTTAGGTATTGACCTTTTTCGCCAAAAATCACCTCTTGATGGGCGATCATACCCGGAAGTCGGACACTGTGTATCCGGATACCCTTCATTTGCCCCCCTCGGCAACCGGCTAAGTTCTCCACTTTATCACCCAGCTCTTGATTAAACACCTTGTCTGGCGCGGCCTCGATCATAAGTTCTGCGGTTTTAATGGCCGTCCCTGAAGGTGAATCGGCTTTCTGATTGTGATGATATTCGATGATTTCGGCGGTATCAAAATATTTAGCAGCTAATTTGGCGAAATGCATTTGCAAAATACTGCCAATGGCAAAATTAGGGGCGATGATCGCACCTACGCCGTTTTTCTTGACGAGGTCATCCACTTCTATCAAATCATCCGGCGTAAAGCCTGTTGTGCCAATAACGGCTGATGCCCCATTATTCAGGATGGCACGAATAGTGGCCATCCGAGCTTCGGGACGTGTAAAGTCAACGACAACATCGACTTTATTTTCTTTCAGATATGCATTAAGGTCGTTATGGGCATCCATTTCTTTATCAAGATATAGATCCGTTGTCGAGGTGATCGCCTCAACGACTTGTCTCCCCATTTTTCCTAACGCGCCATTAACAACGACTTTGATCATATTTTCTCCCATGATGAGCCCCTTTGAAGATTTGATCTAACTTTGTTACTCTACCGCTTTCTAAAAATCGGTGCAAGCGTATCTAGCTCCCCGTGTGTCCAAAGCCACCCACACCGCGAGCGGTGTCATCGAGGGACTCAACGGGGTGCCAGTTGATCTGAACAACAGGAACAAGGACCATTTGGGCGATGCGGTCGCCTTTTTTGATAGGGTAATCGGCGTTGGATAAGTTCCAGAGAATCACTTTGATCTCACCGCGATAATCGGCATCGATCGTACCCGGAGAATTGGGGATAATGACGCCACTTTTCAGCGCCATTCCGCTACGCGGGCGAATTTGTCCTTCATAGCCCACAGGTATCGCAACCTTTATCCCTGTTGGGACAAGTCGTCGCTCTCCTGCGGCAAGCGTTATTTCTTCAGCGGCCGACAGATCAACCCCCGACGCATGCTCGGTCTGATGCGATGGCAAAGACAGCCCTTCAAAATGAGCTAACACTTCAACTGGCACATTAACCTTTAACTTCGGGGGATGAGGTTTCATAGATGAAAGACACCCTTAAATACATCATCTTTAAACGGCCCAATAGCTGTCAATGCGTAATAACTGGGATTAAAACAAAAATCAATGAGATGCTCAAGTTCTGGCTTATCGATCCGATTAATGATCTCGATGATCTCGCGGGGTTCGTTGATGCGACCATAATAGAACAGACTCTTCCCGTTCCATGACATACGGCTGCTCGACGTTTCAAGGCCGAGCAACAAGCTGCCCTTGATCTGCTGTTTCGCTGTTTCTATCATTTTGTCAGGTATATCCTTTCGGAGTTTTTCGATCGATCCCAAAATAAGATCAGCGACTTGCCGCGCATTCTTTAGGCTCGTCCCCGCATAGGTCATAAAGAGCCCACAGTTTTTGAAGGAAAGCGGGTACGAGTATATCGAATAGACAAGGCCTCGTTTTTCACGGATCTCTTGAAAAAGCAAACTACTCATCGATCCCCCCAAAATACTGGACAACACCATCAGCGGATAACGTCGTTTATCATGATAAGACAGACCTCGTGTTCCCAAACAAAAGTGAACCTGCTCTGTATCTTTTTCGATCAGATGTATCCCTGATTTATAAACCGGTAATTGTTGATCGAGGAAGGAATAGCCATTCGAGGGGATCGCCCCTAGTACCGCGGTAATACGCATGATCATGTCGTCGATCTTGAACTTTCCCGCTACAGAAACGATCATGTTTTCAGGCACATAATGATTCTTTCGATAGGCGATGCAATCTTGGCGAGTTAATGCCGAGATAACGGACGCACTCCCAATAACGGGTTGCCCTAGATTAAAGTCTGGCCAGATCTGACGAACAAAGAGATCGTGAACGATCTCGTCAGGACTGTCCTCATACATTTTTATCTCTTCAAGCACGACCTTTTTTTCCATCTCGATATCTTTTTCATCATAGGTTGAGTGAAAGCAAATATCGGTCAAAAGGTCGAGGGAGGTGTCGACATGTTCATCCAACACGGTCGTGTAATAACAGGTATGTTCTTTGCTGGTATAAGCGTTCAGTTTGCCCCCAACAAGATCAAGCGTTTCGGCTATTTCACGAGCGGAGCGTCTAGCGGTGCCTTTAAAGTTCATGTGTTCAATAAAATGTGCAGTTCCGTTTTCAGAGGATCGCTCTTGAGCTGACCCCGTTCCTATAAAAAAACCCATCGCCACACTTTTTAGTGAAGCAATGGGTTCTAATATTAAAGTAATACCGTTCGGTAGTTTAAGTTTTCGGTACAAGCGAGTTACTTTGCTCTTACGAAATTGACCCGTCCTTTTGAGTCGATCTCGTCAATAACCACTTCAACTTTATCGCCTTCCTTAAAATGATCTTCGAGATTTTTTATATATTCGCCCGTGCCTGCCTTGGAAATATGAAGGAGTCCTTCTTTACCGGGTAGCACTTCGAGAAACATCCCAAAGTTCATGATCCGTTTAACCGTTCCCGTATATTGTTCACCGGGCATAAGCACCTTTGCATAGCCACTGATCTCAAAACGAGCCGCTTCTAGCGATTTGCGATCTGCAGAAGCAATATAGACCTTGCCCCCGTCTTGAATATCGATCGTAGCACCCGTTCGCTCAATGATCGCCCGAATATTTTTGCCGCCTGGCCCTATAAGCTCGCCGACTTTATCTTCGGGGATCGTGATGATCTCGAGACGTGGCGCATATTCGGAAAGGTCAACATTTGAAGTATTCTGGACTGTACCCATTTTTTGCAAAATTTCGAGACGAGCGACTTTAGCCTGAGACAAGGCCTTTTCGATGATCTCAAAGGATATACCTGTAATTTTGATGTCCATTTGAAGCGCCGTAATGCCTTCTGTTGTTCCGGCCACTTTAAAGTCCATATCGCCAAGATGATCTTCAAGTCCAGCGATATCGGTCAAAACCTGATATTGGCCATCGACCATCACTAATCCCATCGCAATACCAGCAACCGGTGCTTTGATCGGAACACCAGCATCCATTAAGGATAATGTTGCACTACAAACCGTTGCCATGGACGATGACCCGTTAGATTCAAGAATATCCGATACAACACGAATGACATAAGGAAAATCATCTTGACTGGGAATAACATAAGAAACAGCACGTTCAGCAAGTGCACCATGACCGATCTCTCGACGACCTGGCCCCGGACGACCACCCACCTCATTCACACTAAAGGAGGGAAAATTATAGTGCAAATAAAAACGCTTACGGAACGTATCATCTAACCCATCTACCATAACCTCATCTTTACCAACCCCTAAGGTAACGGTACCGAGGCTTTGGGTTTCTCCACGAGTAAACACCGCAGAACCATGTGCACGCGGAAGAACCCCCACTTCAACACGAAGGGGACGGATCTCGGTCAATGACCGACCATCTGCTCTCTGTTTATCAAAAACGATGGCTTCTCTCACGACCTTTGATTCGATGTGTTCAAAGATCATATTAAGGTCAGATAGTTTTGACTCATAGTCATCACCTAGAATGGACTTGCCTGCTTCAAGAACACCTGCTTTTACGGCATCAATGGCGGCATACTTTTCAAGCTTTCCTGGAGTCGCCAAAGCTTTTTTCATTAAAGGAATATAGGTCGGTTCTATCTTCGAAAGAAGGTCTTTATTGATCTGTAAAAGGGGGACATCCCATTTTGGCTTACCGGCCACCTTGTTAAAATCTTCTTGAAGTCCGATCAATTTTTGTATCGCTTCATGACCTAATTTAAGGGCTTTCAACATTTGATCTTCGGAAATGATATTGGCTCCGGCTTCAACCATCATAATGGCGTCTTTGGTTCCAGCAATAGACAGGTGTAGATCACTGGTAGCGAGTTGTTCGGTTGAAGGATTAACAACAAGAACACCCGAAATAAGCCCTACCACTACTGAAGCGACCGGCCCGGAGAAGGGGATCGGCGAAATGCCCAACGCTGCTGAAGCAGCAACCGTGGCGAGCACCTCGGGATGATGGATGCCATCATAGCTGAGCACATTGATCGTCACATGAACATCACTGATATAGCCTTCGGGAAATAACGGACGAAGAGGGCGATCGATCAACCGAGCAATAAGCGTGGCCTCGTTGGAGGGACGTGCCTCCCGTTTGAAGAAGCTACCAGGGATCTTCCCTGCTGCATACATTTTTTCATTATAATCAACCGTTAAAGGGAAAAAATCTTGTCCCTCTTTGGGTTCACGACGACCCACCGCTGTTGCCAAAACAATCGTGTCGCCATAACGACACCAAACAGCGCCATCGGCTTGACGTGCAACCCAGCCCGTCTCAAGTGAAAACTCCACTCCATCAATGAGTGTTTTTACGGTCTTTTTTTCCATGTGATAACTCCCTTACTAGTATGAATCAGAAAGCGCGTGAATTACTTGCGCAGAGCTAGTTTTTCAACGATGGTTTGATAACGCTTGGGGTCTTTTTTGGAGACGTAGTTAAGCAAACGCTTTCGCTGCCCAACCATTAACAACAACCCACGTCGCGAATGATTATCTTTCTTATGGAACTTTAAGTGTTCAACCAAATGATTGATCCGCTTCGTAAGAATGGCGACCTGAACTTCAGGCGAGCCCGTATCTGTTGAATGGGATTGAAACTCTGCAATAATTGTGGCCTTTTGGGCATCAACTAAACTCACGTGTCCACCTCCTGATGACTTCTTTTTTAATTAGGTTTTATTGTAACACGCGATTCAGACGGTCGACAAACAGTATTTGGAATAAATCATGATATTGTGAACTTTGATAGTTGTTGTTGACTATCATCGGCTAGACCAGAAAGTTCAGTAACGCTCTTTGAAATACTTTCAGCGGCTGTAAAGTTGGTTTCACTGGCATGACGCAGTTCCGACACACTAGCATTGACTTGTTCCATAGACGCGGAGGTTTGTTCCATCGTCGCCGCGATACTTTGCAACATCTCATCGGTATTCTGAACCTGATCGGCAACCATGGCCATATTTTTCGCAACCGATTCTGAGGTTTCCACGCCCGCTTTTGTTTGGTTAACCGCTGAGGCTAATTTTTCAGTAATTTCTTTAACGGAGTCCGCCGCATGATCGGCAAGTTTACGAACCTCCTCAGCAACAACCGCGAAGCCTTTCCCCTGCTCACCGGCACGAGCTGCTTCTATCGCTGCATTAAGCGACAACAAGTTGGTCTGATTGGCAATTTCCGCAATAACGTCCGTTATTTTATTGATCTCTTTACTACTCTCAGCAATACCGATTATGACCGTTCGAAGGGTTTCCATCCCCGCCCGACTTTCTTTCACCATAGCACTTGATCTTCGAGCGTTATCACTCGCCTTGTCGGTATTCTCGGTCACATGAATGACGGATTCAACCGTCTGTCCAATGACTTGACTGATCGTACTCATCGATTCAAGTTGAGCTTGAGAGCATTCATAAACGAGCTCGACCGCTTCGGTTGCGCTAACACCGGCCATGGCCACGTTACTGACCAACCCTTTTGTCATCGAAAGGGTGTTCGACAAGGATTCCATGGATCCATTAATATTGGTTTTGAGTATGTCGAGTTGGCCACTGGCGTCGATATTCACACGACGAGTCAGATCACCGTTTACAACCGCATCCATGACATCATTGATCGATGAAATAATTTGATGTAACGCTTCCATCGAATTTTGTGCTTTATCCACACTTTCACGAAATTCTCCTTGAACATCAGCCGACACATTATGATCAAATCGACCTTCAACTAAAGCCTGCAACACCTCGTTGAGAACCCCCATCGTTTGTTTCAACTGTAAAACGGTATTATTAATCGCGCTCTGCAAAACAAAGAGATCCCCTTTTAGATCCGTTTCGACTTGAAGCGAGAAATCCCCGCCAGAAACACCGTTCATGACTTGATTAATTTCACCAATAGCGCCCTGAAGGGTTGCCAGTAAAGAATTAAACGCTTTCGCCACATGCCCCACTTCATCATGACTTGTCACGTCGATTCGATGGGAGAATTCCCCTGTTTTTTCAACCTTTTCAACGGTTTCCATCAGGATACTCAAGGGCTTCGTGATCGAACGAATAATTCGACTCCCTAAAATAACAATAATGATCGTCGCCAGAATCCCGATCAAGGAAACAGCGGCCATGGTCAGATCCGATGTTTGGTATACGTTGACGATGGACTGCTCTTGCGTTGATCCCGCCTTGAGGACTTCTCGATCACTAGCCGACTGTTGATCATCTACTACATTTTTCATGTCGGCATTCAAACGAATAATGTCTGCCTTCAACTGAAGATTACCCACTAATTTGTCAGCCCCTCCACCTGTTCTAAAAAATTGTCCCCGAACGGCTTCGATCATCGATTGATAGGCATTGAGGAGGTTCAGGTCATCTCCATAATTTCGAGTACGAAGCCATTGTTTTAGCGTCTCCTCTGTCGTAAATGAAAGGGTAAAGGCATTTTGCAAGGCTGAACGAGATTGATTGAACTCAGGAATAGACTGAACACCCAGGCAATAATTTAATTGAGATTCTATCGTTTTATTAAGCAAAGATAACGTGGACGTTAGCATAAGCACCCTATTCGTATCTGAGAACTCATTGACTTCTCTCGATAACGAATCCGCATTATTTCTTAAGAGGGCGTTCGATTTATTGATCTGTTTATTGACCAACAAGTTAACTAACTTGATCCCGTCTTGGATCTCTCGTATTTTTTTTGGGATTTGGATGGTTTGAAGATCCGTGAGCTCATCGGCCCCAGAAGCCCCCTCATTTTGAGCATCAAGAACCGCTTCTTGTAGATCAAAAAGTCCTGTGGATTCGATGGTCTTCTTGTTCAGGCTTGCCAAACGTTTAGATATGTCGGTTCGAACATCTTCGGCACTTATATCTTTCAAGGCATCATCAATATCATCATAAGCGGATGCTATCGCCTCTTTTCCACTGTCGATCTGAGTTCTTGTCGTTGCTGTTTGAAGTTTCTGGATCTGTGTAATATATTCAACGACCGCATCACGTAGTTCCATGCTTGATGCGTTGCTTTGATTGGCGCCCACAACAGAATCCACATTCCCGATCATATTTGTATTTGCTGACCCTTGGATCTTTCGAACCGAGGCGTCTAAGGCTTGCACTCTCACTGAGGCCATTCTTAGTTTTTGCAAAATGGTTTTAGCCGCAGCGGCAACCTCGACCTCACTATTAAGGCGTTTGCCGGTACTCGCAATGATCTTACTCGTAATATCAGAGATCGTAGCCCCACTATCGTTGGGTTTGCCCGATATTTTCGCTAAAGCCTCATTTGCTTTTGAGATCTCTTCGAGCGATCTTTCAACGAGCGGCGTTAACCGTTGATAGTCCAATAGTGTTGTAGACGAAGATAAACTCAGGAGATTGGTTGCATGGAGTTGCAATACTCGTTGTTGATTAAGCGCTTTTATCTGATATGGCGTGGTTTGGCGAGTAAGCTCGTCAATATTGACCCGGATCACCCTAAGCCCCACCACTGAGGTAAGAACAACAACCACCATAGCGATGAAAACAATGACCACATTCATGGACAATTTGGCTTTAATCGTCACTAAAATCCCCCTTCTTTCGATGAAAATCAATTTGTCCGTTCCACTATTGTCTATGGTTTCAAAAATAAATCAAGATATTATGCAAATTCAAGCCTATTCACGATATACTATCCCCTATGTTTCGCCTTAGAGTTGAAGATCATTTTTCTGCCGCCCATCAACTTGTCAATTATGATGGCCCCTGCGAAAACCTACATGGTCACACGTTCAAACTACAGGTAACCGTCGAAGGGGAAACGTTAGACGACATCGGAATGCTCGTTGATTTTCACATCCTCAAAAAAACGATCAAACAGATCCATGATGAGTTCGATCACAAGTTCCTTAATGATATATTGCCTTTCTCCCCCACATCAGAACGGTTAGCCGAGTATGTTTATCACAAGATCAAAACCCAACTCCCCATCGGTGTTAAGCTGGTCAAGGCCACCATTTTTGAGTCCGAGACCGCCTCTGCGAGCTATTATGAGTAACTGGACGATCATTCTTATCGTTGCCTTTTTCACCTTTATGATCAATCTAACCGAAACGCTTGCTTACTCGATGCGTTACGCCGGACTTAAATCAAAACAGATCGCCATCTCGATGTCGTTTGTAACAAGCACTTTGCTTGTTTCGCGACTTAGCAATATGTTTCAAGCCCCTCTTCTGGGCAAAATGGTCGATGACACTATTCGTATCGGAAGCCCAGCGGCTCTTGCCCATCTTGAATTTACTTTTCGCATGGTTTTGGTCGGGGGATTCTTGGGGGTTTTGGCGGCGGCCCTTTTAACGCCAACCATGGTTAAAACGTTTGAACTCTCCATTCATAGTTTTTTACGGATCGGCTCTTTGCCTCGTATGGCAGGCATGCTTCTTTTTTCTCCTCGACGTTGGGGCAAATTACTAGCCTGTCTTACCCGTCCAAGACTATCCATGTTAAAAGATATATCCCTCAAACGGATCCCCAAAAACTTCCTTATCCTTAATGGCATTGTTGCCTCTATCTATTCGATCGGTGTTCTTGCCTCATTACTTGCAGGTGCTTTTCTCCCTGATATGCGTGCAACCGCTATTCAGTTATCGGGGATAGTCAATGGCATGGCCACGATTTTGTTTACGCTGATGGTCGACCCCACCGGGGCACGTATTACCGACCAAGCTGTTCACGGTGTTCGACCCGCAGCGGATGTAAAAAGCGTAGTTGTTTATTTGATGGCATCACGAATGATCGGGTTGTTGGTTATCGCTCAGATCATTTTGACCCCCGCGGCGAACTACATCATGGCGATCACCAAGTTGATATAATAACCGCGTGGACAGTCTTTCCGCTTCGACCTTTTTAAAGCAATATCTGATTACTCCAGAAACAGATACCCCAAAACTCTATCCAAAATCCCACGATGCCGAGGTCGTTTTTGACAACTGGCGTATCATTGGGGAAAGTTTGGGGTTGGATCAACCCAAAGCCTTCTATTTTGAAATCACCCAGTTGTGGATGGAACCGGGTCGAATAAAGTGGTGTCCCAAAGAGCCCTACAAACCCGCCATAGAAGCCATGCAAAAAGGCTCAGCGTATGAGACCCTGCGTCATTTTCGACGGTTGGCTAATCAAGGGTTCTACATAGAATTTCCGGTCATATTCGAGATGCAAGATGTAGCCCATATCTGGCAACACATCATCGAGCATACGATCTTTCAAATCCACCTTGAGCCTATGTTCTATCAAAATTTAGCTCATTATTGGCTTAGTTATTTTGACCGATCGATCAAGCTCCTTCGCCAAAGTGTGAAAGAGCAAAATATCGATCGGTTTGCAGGTCATTTATTTTTTCTTTCAAAATATGGTTTTGATATGCGTCATATTTATCGATCGGTAATGGATGACCTATCCTTTGAAGCGCTCGATCATTGGGAAACAAGTTTAACGCTTCGGGCTAAGCGACTCAGGCTAAGCCCAGATTTTGATGTCTACTCCCAAGTCATCCTTCATTTACTCTCCGAGTTTGATGCTGAAAAAAATATTAAACAAACGATTCAGGACAAGAATGAACGTGCTTTCCTAACGGAATACTTTTATCTCTCCGAGGCGGGGTTCCCCCTAAAATTTCCTCTGAATTTAAGCCATTTTCAAAAGATAAATTCGGTCTGGGAAGAGGTGATCACCCGACTCGACAGACAGGCTGAAACAGCCTTTATTCAGAGTGTTACTCGTTTATGGATAACCCTTATCAACCCCATCGCGCTTAAACATGAATATTGGGAAGACCGTATCGTTTTTGAGCTGATCGAAGCGTTAGACAAACGCTGAACTATTGCTTTAAGCTATTCCAGTCTTTCCCTAGGACGATCGTTAAGTCGAGTGTTTTCTTGGGAAGATAGTACGTCACGATATTCGAGGGACTGATCCCAATGGATTGCGCGAGTCTAAGCGCCTCTTGACTATTGCCTTTCCAATCCACAATAACGGTATTTTGATAATTATGATGAGCGGCTTCGCCTGTTCGAGGCACCACAACCCCACGATTCCTAAGCTCAACAGCAACGGTTGAGGCTAAGCCAACTTGACCATTGCCATTTAATATCTCTACAGTCACGTGTGTCTCTGAGTCAAAAACAGGCCGTTTATCATTGACCCGCTTTTTTGTTTTTTCCGCCTCAGCAAGCTTTGCTTGAAGTTCTTTGATCGCACGCTCTTGAGCAAGGATCGAACGTTGCTCCTTTTCAGAAACTTTTGGGGTGATCGGCGCAACGGGGTGTTCCTTTTCCCATTTCCCTTTTTCGGCAATAAGTCGGGTTTCGAATTCACGGTTCATTGAATCACGAATGCGTTGTTCGACTTCTTTTGAAGATGGAACTCGTGACGGTGGCTTATCATGATCCGCACTTAATTTTTCATAGCGGCGTTGAAGATCTTTTAATGAGACATCTTTTTTGGATAGATCATTTTCAAGCCTAATTTGAAGGGTCTTGACCTCTGCAACTTGCTGCTCAAGGGTCTGTCGTTTTGCTTCTTCGTCCCTAGCTAAAACACTTAATTTGTCTTGCCAAGCTCGATCTCGTCGAAGAATATCTTCTTGATATCGCTGTTCGAGTTCACGACGAACGGATTTGTCTATCTCCGCTCGTTTTGACTGGAAATAGTCCTTTTCTAACTGGGATTGACGCTGAAGATCCCCTTCTGTTTGGCCGTTATAGGCGTTTGAGACTCGAGGTGCAAGCGTAACATCCTTTGTCTCGATCCCCCACAACGTATTCTGAATAACTTTTGCAGCCTCAAGGAGATCGATCTGAACATAGGACACTCCTTTCACCATTAGATCACGCCCTGGCAACGTGCTCGTCTGAACATGATTCTTTTTGAAGGCATCTTTCATTTCCATCGTTAACTCAAACATTTGACCGGTCGTAAGGTCGGTATCCACATTTTGAATGAGATCGCGGATCACTTGAGGCAGACGGAAAATATAGAGAGGCGAGATCATTTTGGACGCAACGGCGCTGACGAACTCCTGTTGACGATGCATACGTCCAAAATCAGACCCAATATCATGACGATATCGCAAATAGGAGATCGCCTGTTTGCCGTTCATCTTTTGAAGCCCTGGCTTGAAATCGATATACAGATCCCCTGCGTGATCGACATAATACATTCTTTTTTTAACATCGATCTCGATGCCACCGATCCGATCCACCATTTGTCGAACACCTTCCATATTGAGGACAACATAGTGGTCGATCGGGATCTCTAGAAAACGTGAAATGGTTTCCTTAGCGAGAGCGACACCACCGTAGGCAAAAGCGGCATTGATCTTGGAATAGCCATATTTGGGCAACTCAATATAGGTGTCTCTAGGAATAGATAGGACGCCGATCCGATCCCTTGATTTATTAAGATTAAGCACAAAAATGGTATCAGAGCGTCTACTCCCTGCAACATCATCCACACCCAACACCAGAATATTTTGGCTTTGCTCAAGCCGATTCTGAGGCAAGAGATTGGTTAATAAGGCGACCATTTTCCACTCACTCATCATGGCGCCTATCGTCAGCCCAACAAGAATGGCGCAGACGGTTACAATGACTGACGTCAGAAAAAGAGGGAAAAATTGATTCGGGCGGGCGCCCTTGGTGGGTCGTCGGTACATGTGCGTTTTATTATAGGCTAAGGCTTGGCTATCATCAAGGCAGCCAAATGTCCGCCGAAGCCATAATTTAGGGTTAATAGTCTGTTTATTTTTGTGGGGGCCTCTTGGAATGCTTCCATTCCTAGCATAAGTCTTTGTCGAGAATCAGGCCATTCTATCATCGGAACAAATATCTGTTCGGAAAGCATGAGTAAACAAAGCCCCAATTCTACAGATCCTGTCGCCCCCAGCAAGTGGCCTGTTTGGGATTTTGTAGAACTAATTAAGGGCCTGTCCTTATGAAAAACTTTCTCAAAAGCGGCCAATTCCGCCGCATCGTTTAAGCGTGTCCCTGTGCCATGGGCATTGATATAGTCAACCCTTGCAGTGCCGATCGTTTGTCGGATCAGGCTGGCGATGCTGGCACCCGAGGGATCAACAGACAACAGATCGGTGGGATCGGCCATCACGGTCCCCTTCTCTATCCGTGCGAGGGGCGCATGTCCTTCATTTGAGCGAGTCAAGACAAACAGGCCCCCTCCCTCCCCGATCACGAACCCATCTCTATCTTGCGTAAAGGGTCGACAAGAACCCTGCTTTGATAATACGCCCATTTGAGAAAAAGCGGCCTCCACTAAAGGGACCTTCGAGGTCTCGAGACTTCCCGCGATCACCACGTCCACCCAGCCTCGACGAAGCCAATCCATCCCCGTCATCACGGACACAAGACCGGTAGCACAAGCGGCCGTAATATTATAGGGAATGGCCTCAGGCCCCACCCATGAGGCGAGTACTTGTGAGGTCTCATAAGAAAATGACTGGCTTCGGAACTGATATTTGCTGTTACTGACCACGACCCCAACACGATGAGAGGGGATACCTGCTACATGATGTTTGATGGGTTCCCATAGATCACGAAGCAATTCAACTTCATCTCGCCCTACCGAATATTGTGTCGCGATCCGAGCCGTTTTTAAAGCATCAATGTGGGATGGCTTCCCCTCGCCTAAGGGGCTGATTACACTAAAATCGAGAATGTCATAAGACACCATGACATCGAGGACAGAGCCCTTCGGGGGTCAGATCGGCATACTTCCAACAACGAAGACATTTTTCGCCCGCGGCCTTGTCAACTGACACCGAAAGTGTGTCCCCCTTTTGAACGGTAATACTACTGACAACTAGCACTTTTTCAAGCGCTTGAACGGTCAAAGCATCCGGTGATGTAACAACGATAGCCGCCTCCAATGAACTGCCTATAACCTTGGTCTGACGTTTTTTCTCAAGCTCTGCGTTCACCAACACTCGGATTTGAAGTAATGATTCGAAACGGTTTAAAACACCACCTTGATCTGACATCGGAATAGCTAAAGGGAACTCCTCTAAAAACACTGACGACTTCTTTTGGCCGGGCAAGTAACGATACACATCTTCCATCGAAAAGGCCAAAATAGGCGACAACATGATGATCAAGGATCGACTAATGATGCTGAGGGCTGTTTGGCAAGAGCGTCGTTGCTTACTGTTAACGGCATTGCAGTAAAGATTATCTTTTTGGATATCGAGATAGAACGCACTCAGTTCGATCACGCAAAAATTATAGATCGCATGATATATCTGATGGAGTTCGTACTCTTGATAGCATTTATCAACTCTTTCGATCAAAAGATTTAACTTTGCCAGTATCCATTGATCGATGTCTAACAGATCATCGAACTTTAGCGCATCGTTTTTCTCATCAAAATCATGCGTATTGCTGATCAAAAATCGCAGGGTATTTCGGATCTTGGTAAAGGCGTCCTTGACCTGACCCACAATGTTGTCCGACAGAACCATATCATTGGTGAAATCGATCGACCCCACCCATAGACGCAGTATATCGGCCCCATGATTGCTGATTATTTTTAGAGGATCAATGACGTTCCCTTTAGACTTGCTCATCTTTTGTCCCTTTTCATCGATGGTAAAACCATGGGTCAGAACCGCTTTAAACGGAGCCGATCCATTTGCCCCAACAGCCGTCAACAGCGAACTTTGGAACCAACCACGATGTTGGTCGCTACCCTCAAGGTAAAGATCCGCGGGGTAATGGAGTCCCTTTGTTTGATCAAGTACCGCGTGATGGGAAGCCCCCGATTCGAGCCAGACATCCATGATGTTTTTGTCTTTTTCAAAGACGCTATGTCCGCATTTTGAACACGTTAAGTTTTTTGGCAGAATCTGCGCAGCGCTTTGAGAAAACCAGCCGTTCGTCCCGTGTTTGGCGACCATGTCGACAACCGCTTTGTTGAACGGACCTGTGAAATGGGGTTCTTTACACTTTTCACAATAAAAAACGGGGATCGGTATACCCCAGAATCGTTGACGCGAAATACACCAATCAGGGCGACCATCGACCATACTCGTAATGCGCTTCTGGCCCCAATCGGGATACCATTTAACCGTTTTGATCGCAGCAAGGGCTTTATGACGTAACTGCGCCTCACTATCCATCGCAATGAACCATTGTTCGGTCGCACGGAAAATAACGGGCTCACCACAACGCCAGCAATGCGGATAGCTGTGCTGAATATAGTCTAATTTAAGGAGTTTCCCGAGGTCTTCAAGGTCTTTAACAATGATCTTATTCGCCTCACGTACGGGGATGCCTGCATATTTACCCGCTTCGTCGGTAAAGACGCCCTTTTCGTCCACCGGCATGATCGTCGGCAGTTTATAGGTTTGGCCGACCATAAAGTCTTCGTAACCATGGCCGGGAGCGATATGAACGAGTCCCGAACCATCCTCGCTTGAGACATAATGTGCGCAAACGACGGGGCTAACTCGATCGATAAAGGGGTGGGTATAGGTCTGGCCTTCGAGTTGTTTACCCGTTAAACGATCCAAGACCTTCATGTCGTCCCATCCGAGTTTTTCTTTCAATCGGGGGATAAGGGTTTCAACCGCAAGGAATAGTTCGCCGGCCACGTCAATGACGACATAATCAAAATCAGGGTGAACCGCCACGGCCACATTCGCAGGCAATGTCCATGGGGTGGTTGTCCAAACGATCAATGAAACCTTTTTATGACCCTTAACGGCATCGACTAAGGGAAAGCGAACGTATACTGACGAAGACCGTTCATCGCTGTATTCGATCTCAGCTTCAGCCAAGGCCGTTTTGCAATGTCCGCACCAGTGAATGGGTTTTTTGCCTTGATAAACAAGCCCCGCATCAGCTAACTTTCCGAATAACTCTATGACAGCCTTTTCGTATTCTGGCGTCAGGGTTAAGTAAGGATGGTCGAAATCGCCCCAAATCCCGAGACGATCAAATTGTGATTTTTGAAGATCGACAAATTTTAACGCATAATCGCGGCATTGCTCTCTAAAGCTGTGAACCTCGTCTTCAAGAACTTCTTTCTTTTTGAGATCCTTTAAGAGCTGTGTCTCGATGGGTAATCCGTGGCAGTCCCAGCCGGGAACATAAGGGGTATCGTGGCCTTTAATAAGGTGATATTTAATGATGATATCCTTCAGTATCTTATTAAGTGCGTGCCCGAGATGGATATTGCCATTGGGATACGGCGGCCCATCATGGAGAATGAAGGGCATATTGCCGGCATTGGCCTTTTGGCGGGTCTGATATATTTTTTGCTCGGTCCAGTTTGACAGGATCGTGGGCTCGATATTGATTAGCCCTGCCTTCATGGGCATGTCAGTAATAGGGAGATTAACGGTGTCTTTGAAGGTGTTCGCGTCCATGCCCCGTATTATCGAGGATTTAGGGCGATGTGTAAACGGGGAGCATCTCGTTTATTCAGGGTTTCACGATGTCTAATGCTGTCATACTAGTGGAGAGAATGTTTTTGTTTCGAGGGGGGCTCATGGCCGCCCCCTTCACCCTGCCTAGTCAGGGGCAAAGACTCGTCTCGTTATCCTTGTGAAGAATCACGTCTACCCCTCAGACGGGGAGCCAATATCCGCGATTCTTCTGCAGGATAATCTC
>CAIUCY010000078.1 GCA_903897765.1 uncultured Candidatus Marinamargulisbacteria bacterium
AATGTAGTCTGTGGGACAGCATCAAATCATCAAAAAGGAGACTTTATAAAAATCGCAATTTCATAGTTTGAAAATCAACCTCAGAACCCAGTAATTACAAGGAAATCGCAGTCAGTTGCGGTAGCCTATGGGATGGCTGTGAAAATATTTAGAAACTTGCAACGGGTCACGAGCACTGGGAATAGTATTTTGTTATTCCAACTGGTTGTATTGTAAGCCTCCCGTAAAATAGAACCATTCAAAACTAGAGGTTTTCCTTCATAATAGAGCAATGAAGGGAGCTATAAATGAAAGTTACACGACACAGTGAGAGTGAGATTCTGAAGGTATTGAATGCCGTAACGGGCGGACGGACTGTCAAGGACGTGTGCCGCGAATACGGTATCAGTGATGCGACATACTACACATGGCGAGCGAAGTATGGGGGTATGACGCTTTCTGACATTAAGAAATTGAAGGAACTTGAGGCGGAGAATCGCAAGCTCAAGCAGATGTACGCTGAGATCAGCTTAGAGAATCATATTTTGAAGGAGGTGATCGAAAAAAAGCTCTAACGCCGACGGAGAAACGAACTCTGGTCGGCGAGATTCAAACGGACTATGCGGTGTCTGAGCGGGTAGCTTGTAGAGTGGTCAACATTAGTCGAACGGTCTATCGCTATGAACCGGATATTCACAAGGATGATCCGGTCATCGATGCCCTCAATGAACTGGTTGCGGAACAATCGACCTGGGGATTCGACAAAATGTATCCCTACTTGCGCCGGCAAGGCAAACCATGGAACCACAAGCGCGTGTATCGCGTGTACTGCAAATTGAAATTGAATATCAGACGCAAAAGCAAGAAACGATTGCCTTCAAGGAATCCAGAACCCCTGAATGTTCCAGCCATGATAAATCAGTGCTGGTCAATTGATTTTATGAGTGACTCGCTGTGGGATGGACGGAAGTATCGAACCTTTAATGTGGTGGATGACCATAGCCGGGAAGTATTGGGGATTGAGGTCGATCTGAGTCTGCCGACTCAGCGTGTAATTCGAACCTTGGAGCAAATTGCATTAACACGGGGATTTCCTGAAAAGATTCGCATGGATAACGGCCCCGAATTTACTTCGTTTCGTATGGTGTGTTGGGCTGAGGAACGTGGAATTCAGCTCGAATTTATCAAACCAGGTAAGCCCATGCAGAATGGCTACATTGAGCGATTTAACCGAACGTACCGAGAGGATGTCCTAGATAAATACATCTTTTCAAAGTTATCGGAGGTGAAACAAAGAACAGATTTTTGGATTCAGGATTACAACTACAAGAGACCGCATGCTTCGCTTGGAAATATTCCCCCAGCTGAGTATGCCTGTATCTCAGGAAAACTCTAGTTCAAACTGGTACTAAAAGCGGAGGGTTTACAGTATAATCTGTACTATGAAAGACAACGACGAAATATCAAAAGACGACTGCACTAAACTCGCTACAAAAATATGTGACGATATTTATAAGCCCGCATATAATTTCAAGACGACCATATTCTTATGTGGTGCTGGGAAAAGTCAAAAAGACAAGATGCGATTCAAAATTGAAAATGCATTGAAAAATAGTTGGCAGTATTTGTTCCGATATGATTTTATTTATGCAGAAGATATCTTTGATGAGCTACTGTATAGCTCAAAGACAAAGGATTTGCTGTCACTTGAGGGGTTATTAGCTGAAAGTGTGGATGCGATTGTACTGATTCCTGAAAGCCCCGGATCATTCGCTGAGTTAGGTGCATTTGCAAATGATGAAAAGCTTCGAAAGAAACTTATCTGCATCATTGATAATAAATATAAAAAAGATAAGAGCTTTATCAATCAAGGCCCCCTGAAGTTAGTTAAGGAAGCAAATAGCATGGGGTTAATTTTTGTCGATTCTAACGATATCGGGAATGTAATTGATAAGTTGACGACATCACTAAATATAATGAAAAGAATAAGCACTAAAAAAGGAGACAAAATTTCTTTATTGCAACTGGATAATTTTTTGCTTCCATCAATATTTCTTCTTGAGCCGGTTGCAAAAGAAACGCTATTAAATATGGTTGCATCAGCTACTCAAGATGAAGGGAATGCATTCCAAACAACTACAGCCGCGCTAACTAGTCTAACAAAAAAACGATTAGTTGAATCGACAATAAGCGGATATAAGCTTACCACGTTAGGGGTTAAAAATTTCTTGAAGTTTCGAAGAACAAGTAGCCGGATAAAAAAACAAACAGAAACAATCGAAGTTGACAACTTAAGACTTGAAATACTAAATTTAAAAAATAGGAAAAGGAGATTGGCGCTGTAGGTTAAGTTCTTTTTAGACGTGAAATATATTGTTCGCAATATACTAGCGAGTGGGTGTTGTTCCGACATCCGAGTTCTAAGCTCGATTTTACTATCGCGAATCTTGCGGGAATCCTTCTATGGCTTCCCTTAAGATTCACTCAAATGTTTCGAAGTAAAAAGAACTTGCCTACAGCCGCTCAAAAAATAGTTAATATGGTGAAGTCAGAGAACATAAAACTAAATATGTTTGGATTGCCAGTTCTCCAAACCATTGATGATATCTGTATGCTGACGCATATCTCAAAATATACGATTTTCCAGCTTTCCGAGCATTCTAATAAATTCTATCGGACATATGAAATCCCCAAAAAATCAGGCAAACCTAGAGTAATTAGCCAGCCAAGCAAAAAACTTAAAGGACTTCAGTCATGGATACTTGTTGATATCTTGAATAAGTTGAAAGTATCAAACTCCTGTAAGGGGTTTGAGAAAAATAGTTCTATACTTGATAATGCGACTCCGCATAAAGGAGCAAATACTGTTCTAAATCTGGATTTAAAAGATTTCTTCCCAACAATTACGAGTACACAAGTTTTTAATGTTTTCAGGAAAATTGGATATAACACATTTATATCTTCTATTCTTACAAACATCACTACCTTCAATGGAACATTGCCACAAGGAAGCCCATGTTCCCCGAAGTTAGCTAATCTTACAGCATGGACGCTTGATCTTAGGCTTCAGGGCTATGTTGGAAGAAGAGGCATTAATTATACTCGCTACGCTGATGACTTATCATTCTCTGGTCTCAGTCCTGCTAAAGTCGTAAATATTATTCCGAAGATAAAGGAAATTATCGAGAGCGAGAAATTTTCAGTTAACGATTCAAAGACTAGAATCGCCGGTGCCGCTAGGGCAAGAATCGTTACTGGTCTCGTAGTGTCGGGGGATAATATCGGTATTGGGGCACAAAAGTATAAAGCTGTTAGGGCTAAAATTCATCAACTTTCTTTATTACCTGAAACTGATGATTCAGGGAAACTTAATGAGGTAAGAGGGTGGCTTTCATACCTTAATAGTGTTGATAAAAAAAGATTTTTAAAAGCTAAAGAATATGCCAATAAACTCTCTGAAAAGTACCCTGGAACATTAGTAGCTAAACTTTTAAGCTTTAAGAACCTACTCACATAATAGCGGCCGCTTTTTCGCCTCAGATATTTAGCACTTCTTTTTTCTGATCGAATTCCTGCCTATATTTTATTTGAAGCGCGGAATATTCTTTATATACTTAGTCTATTTACGTTCATTTATGTTGTGAATTTATAGAAAAATGTTAGAAAAATGTTAGAAAATTTTGATTTTGAAAGTTTCGATTCGCTGGAACCCTTATGTTAATTGGCGGGGACGAAGGGGCTCGAACCCTCGACCTCCTACGTGACAGGCAGGCGCTCTAACCAGCTGAGCTACGCCCCCGCAATTGAACAGGATTATATCAAAAGAACCCACAACCGTGAATTAATATTTTCTGTCCTGAACAAACGAGTTCGTATACTCTTAGAAGATTTGATCAATTCAATGTATACAAGCCATCAAACGTGTCAGTGTCATCCAAATTGCCCGATGAATTATTAAAGATCGGAAGTATGATCGATCTAACCGTCATGCCTTTATCATCCAAAATTTGATAAATACGCTTATCGTTCCCAAAGTTTAGATCAATTTTTGGACATTCAAAACCTATCATATATTTGTTATATGCTGCCGCCATTGCCCTCACCTCTTTCGTATTTGATATAAATATTATAGGAGCAACTCAGGGGGCTCTCCAGACTCTTATTCAGTCATCATCTGACCATCTTCCCCTATTTTCAGATAACCTACTGATGGAAACTTAAAACATGTCCAAGGATAGGGAGTAGGGGTATGGATTAAGGGCTAAATAGCTCGTAATACACGCTTTTTAGCTGGCAGCCCCAGTGTGGAAGCATTCAGAACCTTGATAGAGGAACATTTTAGAGAATGGTACAAATTATCTGCATAATGGAACGGACAAAATATTGATTAGTAACAACGATCCAAAGTAGAGGATTCGTTTTAACATTACCGCGCCTTCAGTTCACCTATAAACAAAACTCACGATAACTTTTCCTCAAACTCACTTATCTCTTTTTCCATTTCCAAGCGGAGCATTTCTTCACTAGGCAGATAAAGTTTATATTGGCTGGCAAGGATAGTTTTATTGTCTTCAGGCAAGCTAATCTGGACGACCGCGTCATTTTTGTCAGCTGAGAGTAGGATTCCAATGGTTGGATTTTCTTCGGTGAGCTTTTGGGTTCGATCATAGTAATTGACATACATTTGAAGTTGGCCCAAATCCTGGTGGGTTAGTTTGTGGGTTTTAAGCTCGATGATTACAAAACATTTTAGTAGACGGTTGTAGAATACCAAATCCGCGAAAAAATCATCCCCATCAAGATGGATTCTTTGCTGTCGGGCGACAAAGGCAAATCCATTTCCAATTTCGAGCAGGAACTCTTGCAAGTGGGTAATGATGGCCTGCTCTAGGTCTTTTTCATAGTACGATGCCTCTCGTTTTAACCCTAAGAACTCCAGAATCATAGGGTCTTTGATGATATCCGTTGGTTTTTCGGGTTGTTGTTCCCCACGAGCCACGGCGAGCACGCTTTTTTTATCATTGCTTAAGAGGAGCCTTTCATAAAGTTGGCTATTGATCTGGCGTTCCAACTGACGCGTCGTCCAATTATTTTTCGTTGCTTCTGCGATGTAGTATTCGCGCTTAGGTTCATCTTCAATCCGAATTAGAAGCCGATATTGTGTCCAGTTCAATTGCGAACGCACTGCGTTCGTATTTGGAAACACCCTAAAAAACTGGCGACAGAGTTCTAGCTGACGAACAGAGAAACTGGTGCCATATTCCGTTTCGAGTTCTTTCGCCAGGTTTTTTATCAGATACGTTCCGTATCCTGCGCGATCTTTACCTTGCTGCTCTTCCTCCATGATTGTTTTTCCGAGATTCCAGTACATTAATACCCGATGGCTATCAACAGACCTAACGGCAAGCACCTGAGCTTCTGCGATAATTGATTTAATCTGTTCGATAAAATCAGGGCGAATAGGCATAAGTTCATCTGGCATTCTGTTAGATCCCTCTTTATTAATTCTATTCTACTGGGAACGAAGGAAGATGGCAAAGGCAGTACAGTCGAAAAAAGTTGCTATAAACTCGGGCGGCATGCCATTGGCGGGGGGCTGCTCAACGCCTTGAAAACCTAGTCTCACTAGGCTAAACTGTTGGGGCGGAGCGGAGTTTTGGCAGCCCCACGGGGAATTGAACCCCGGTTTACAGGTTGAGAACCTGACGTCCTAACCACTAGACGATGGGGCCACTACGGCCTAGCGATTATAGCAGGCGACTTGGTGTTCCTTCAACCAAACAATTTTGAATCATGGAAAAAAGCTAAAAGAAAAAATGAACACCGGCTTTTATGGAGCAACCTACATTATGAACAATCATATCTCGAAATCCATCTGAGACGAGGTGGCCATTTACCATCTTAGTAACCTCAATATAGTTAGGTTCACAAGCATTAAATTGAAAATACTCTCCTTCAATAAAAAAGTTTGAGATCATCAGTTCAGCTGAACATTGATAGCCTAGTTCACCCCGAAGGTCTGACAAAGAAAACAGATTAGATAGAATCCAATTTGAGTAGCTAAGACCAGCTTTGAAATTTACAGAAGATTGACGCCCCAGTGAAAATCTATAGGCTACGTTGAGAAGGACGGCACTAATTTCCATTGACTCAGCAAAGTTGTCAGGTTTAGCCGCCGGATATTTCTGGTAAGCTAATTCAATGGATACGGGATCAAAAACAGGTTGTTGTATGGAAACACCGAAACCCATTCGATTCGGCATATTACCCTTAATCTGAGTATCGGAAATTTCATAATTTAAATTTGATAGATTTGAAATGGCATAAATCTCAAATGAGGCCGAAAATATCATCGAGGAAAAACCCAACAACAACAGCAAACTAAGACGTATTGCGTTTCGGTTCATATCTTGAAAATTATACGGTCCAGCAAGTTTTTCTTCAACCAAACAATTTCTCAAGCAACCCCTCTACATCCTCTTGGGTGATCACCCGTGGATTCATCGCCGTCGAGCCGCTACTTAAAACGAGCTTGATCATTTCGTCTCGACGCACGATCGGTCGTCCTTTAAAAACAGCAGGGATCTTCATCGCCAAAAGTAGCCCTTTGACCCGCTCAAGCAGATCGCCCCCCATAGATTGAGACAACAACATATAGGCCTCGCCCATGGCGCTACGATTTAACTCAAGAGCTAGCGGCAAGCAAACGGCACAAACTAATCCATGCGGAACCGAATAAAAGGCTCCCAAGGGATGTGCCATGCCATGAACGATACCGAGCCCTGAATTGGTAAACCCAACCCCAGAGAGATAACTCCCTTCAAGCAACATGTCTGACTTTTCTGGCGCAGGAGGCTTTCCCTCCAACGCACCAAGATAAACGCTGGGCAGCGATTCAATAATACGGTTAAACGCAGCAAACGCCATTCCTCGTGTAAACGGGGTCGCCCCACGAGACACATAGGACTCAATGCTTTGTGTCAAGGCATCCAACCCCGAGTATGCCACCTGCGCTGGAGAGCGCCCCTCAATGAGGTTCGCATCGAGAATAACGAGGTCCGCCATAAAAGACTCGTGTCGGATCGAGCGCTTATCAAGTGTTTTTTCGTTGGTGATCACCGCATTGATCGTCGACTCTGACCCCGACCCCGCTGTTGTGGGAATGGCGTAAAATGGAAGGCCGGGACGCTCGGGAACCGCTCCCTTTTGATAGGCCTCTGGGTCTTGCTCGCCCCGATATAATCCTGCGGCGGCTTTGGTCACATCAAGGATAGAGCCCCCCCCTATTCCTGCCAACCAAAGGGCTTTTTTCTTTTTGGCATAGGCGATCAGATGCCGGACATTTTCTAGGGTCGGCTCGCCTCCCTCGTAGGGATAGAAAAAGCCTTGCGGTTCGATACGTCGTTGTAGGTCTTTGAACTGTGGTTTTTTACGAAATGACGCGCCATGAACGATCAGTCCGGGCCCTTTATTCTTTACGTAGCTGGCCAAGTCAAGGACACGTCCATGGCCTGTCCACGTTATCTTGGGTAAAAATAAGGCAGAGCCTAAAAAACTCATTCTCCGCTCACCTCGATCTCAAGTCCATCATAAGCTAACTCAACACCTTCAGGTAGTTCGGCATTCACCGCGTCGTAATCGAGATCATGTGTGGTGTGGATCAAATACGCTTTCTTTGGGGCAATGCGTTTGATCATGTCGAGGGTTTCATCAATATTCATATGGGTCGAATGTTGTCGATATCGGAGTGCATTAATGACAAGATGATCGACCCCTTTCAACTGATCAACGGTTTCATCTGGCAGCGTCTTTACATCGGTCAAATACGCGGTGTTATGAAAGCGATATCCCAAAATACAAAGCGTGCCATGAAAGGCTAATAGCGGTAACACAGAGATGCCCGCCACTAAAAAAGCATGAAATGCGGGGACCTTGATGAGATCGATATCGGGGATCCCTCCCCCACGTTGCGCCAAGGGTTCAAAAAAATAATAGAATGTCCGTTGTATCCGCTCCGCTTCAGACCCCAAAACATAAACAGGGATACGCCCCGAGGTTGCATTCAACGCACGGACATCATCCAATCCCCCGATATGATCATGGTGTGCATGCGTCAATAGGATCGCATCCAACCGTCGCATATGATGTTGCAAGGCTTGTTGGCGAAAATCTGCCGACGCATCGATGAGAATGCTGTGCTTTTCATCATGGAGCCAGGCAGAGGTTCGAAGCCGTTTGTTTCGGGGGTTGGTACTGGTACAAACCAGACATTGACACGCGATCTCAGGGACGCCATGCGATGTCCCTGTACCTAACAGCGTTAGCTTAAGGCTCATGCGGTCAACTTCAGTGTCGAGAGTGTCTCGCCACTTGCAACTAAGTATGCTGAAAGTTGATCGACCAATTCGCCGGATAAGGTGGGGCGCACAAAATTCATCATCCCTACCGAGACAGCATCCGCGCCCACTAATAAAAATTTAACCACATCCTCTACGGTCGCGACCCCTCCCATTCCAATGATCGGAATGTCCACGGATCGCGCCACATCGTAAACCGCTTTCAAGGCAATGGGACGAATAGCAGGCCCAGATAATCCAGCCGAACCCCGTTTAAAGAAAAGCGACTTCTTCGCGATATCAACATCCATGCCAGGTATCGTATTGATCAAGGATAAGATATCGGCTCCCGACTCAACGGATGTCTTAGCTAGCGCGACAATATCAGGCACACTCGCAGATAATTTAACGATCAGCGGTTTTAGGGTTACCTTTCGAACCGCCTTTGTTAAACGAGACACCATCGGCAGGTCCTGACAAAAGGCAAGCCCCCCCGCATCCACATTAGGGCAACTTATGTTGAGCTCTATGGCATCCACACGGTCAACAATATCAAGCCGTTTAGCCAGTTCGACATTTTCCTCTAGTGTATGACCGGCAATGTTAGCTATGACTTTTACGCGGTCGAACAACTCCAGTTTTGGCAAGATCGAATTAACGAAGACCTCGATCCCATGATTAGCCAACCCGATCGAGTTCATCATGCCCGAGGGTGTCTCGGCGATACGCGGAGGGGCGTTGCCCTCTCTGGGGTTGATCGTCACACTTTTCAGAGTAATGGCACCGAGTTTATTGATATCCAAATAGTCAGCGAACTCAACCCCATAACCAAACGTCCCTGATGCGGTAACGATTGGATTTTGAAGCGTTAGCGGGCCTAATTGAACGGTTGTCTTTACCAAAGCAAGGCTCCATCAAAAACCGGACCATCGCTACATACTTTTTTATACCCTGATCTTGTTTCAATAACACATCCTAAGCAAACACCAAACCCACAAGCCATGCGCGCTTCTAGGGACACTTCACACGGCACTCCCGAACGAGCACACGCCTCAACGATCTCCTTCATCATAGGGATAGGCCCACAGGTCACCACATGGTTGGCCTGATGCTGACGGATCACTTTTTCGAATCCTGCACAAACATAGCGGCCGACCTCTTCATCAACATGGGTTTGAACGGGTAGATTGGCCCAAACCATGGCTTCTTGTCGCGTTCTCACCCCATGCAATATTTTGACCTCGTTGTACATTTTAAGTCGGTCGTATAAAAACATCAGCGGAGCCACCCCGATCCCGCCCCCTACTAGAAGGACTTTCTTCTTTTTGGGAAGGGTAAAGGTATTGCCTAATGGGCCGAGCAATTCGACCTCATCACCCCTTTTGAGGCTGGTCATGACGGTTGTCACCTCACCCTTAACTTTGTATAAAATTTGAATGGCCTCTTTGTCCGTGCCATAAATTGAAAAAGGGCGTTTTAATAAATTGGCATTGGTTCGACTCGGCAAGGACACATTAACAAAATGTCCGGGTTTTACCTGACGAACCAGCTGAGGCTCTTGAATAGACAAAATATAGGTATTGGTCGCGACCTCGCTTTGACTAACTACCGTGCCTACTTGGACTTGTTTACGCTGTGACATTCAAGGATTTTCTTGGAAATAGATAACACCGAGGATAAGATCTCGGGGCTGATCTGTTGATGGAACACCGTCTTCATCACAATGGTCAGTTTATCGGTTAATGCAAATATATTCACAGGACCTGGCCCAAATTCTTGAAAAAAAGGATCTTGAGTGTCTCTGACATCAAAATCGCCTTGCTTCTTTATCCCATCAAGTATCTTTCGATCATACGTTTGAAGATATTCAACATGAAAGGCTCGGATCGGTTTATACCCCATACTTCGACGCTCAAACAATATCCCTTTGGTTGCGCCGTGTGCCTTCAAAATATAGCGAAGAATGTGATCGGGATTACGAGCATCATCAGTCTCCTCGCCTAGTTCATGAATAAACGAAATATAATCGCTCATTCGCGTTCGCTCATATTTGGACTCATACCCCACATATAAGTCATAATAATGTCGTCCCCATGAGAACAAGTGGGGTTTTAATGCTTCGCTCCAACTGGTTTCGGATTTTTTTGACCCTTTTGTACACGTTAAAACGAACCCAAACAACCCTGAATGAGAATCAACTAAGGGGAAAAAATCCGTCACCCCAAGATGTTGGAATAATCGCAATTCTGAACCCAATTGAGACTGAAACTCGCTTGGCAAGAAAATGTCGTCCTCAAAGTAGCTCTGAACCGTTTGAAGCGTTTGGTGCTGGGGTTGTGATTTTAAAAGATCAACGATCAAACTATCTTTTTCAAAGGTTAGGGATTCAACCTGTATCGCATCAAGCCCCCTCCAACTTGCCAATTGATAACGACCCTCTCGATGGATAAAGAGTAAATAGTCGCGAATATCCACTTTTCGAAACTGAGCTTCCATCATCATTTCTTGCTCATGAAGAAGCGTATTTCGTGGCGAAATGGGTTGAAGATTGAGTGGAACGCGTGATTTTTTAGTCATGAGTCTCGGAAATACCATTATAACTCCATTGTATGAAGGAAAAACCGACCTGACAAGCGACCTTTTCAGCCCTCATCCAACCAAAGTTTTCGTTTAATAAAGGGGCTCTTTGGAAACACGTGTTCCCAAACATCCTCGAGCGTTCGGATCCCAATAATCCTCATCGGTTCTTTAAGCAATTGTTTGACCTCGTCGACATCATCCAGATTATCATGGGGAACTAAAACCGTATGGATCCCTTCCCGCTCAGCTGCCAACAATTTTTCGCGCACCCCGCCCACTGGCAGAACACGTCCATACAACGATATTTCACCCGTCATGGCTACCTTAGGCGTCACTGGACTTTTCGAAAAAGCGGATAATAAAGCAACCGTTATCGCCACCCCAGCCGATGGACCTTCCTTGGGAACGGCATTATCGGGGATATGCAAATGAACATCAAACGCTTCATGGAATCGCTTAGGCAACCCTAGCTCCTTAGCCATGGATCGAACAAAACTCATGGCTGTCTGGGCGGATTCTTGCATGATCTCGCCCATTTTCCCTGTCATAATGACCTGCCCTTTTCCAAAATAGGACTTCGCCTCTATCGGCATGATCGTTCCGCCTGACTGAGTGTAGGCAAGCCCTATCGCATAGCCAATCGCCGGCTTTATGGGTGCGATCGTGGGTTTGACCCTTGCGGCACCTAACCACTGACGGATCATGTCTTCATTCAGTGAAGGGACATGGTTCGTCAACAAAAGTTCTACGGCTAATTTCCGTGCGATCATAGCCAAAACGCGCTCTAGATCTCGCAATCCCGCCTCACGTGTGTAGGTTTGTATCAACCATTTTAGCTGGAAGGGTTCAAGGACGATCTGATTTTCTGAAAGCCCATTTTGTTGGGTAACTCGAGGGATCAAATAGGTTCGGGCAATTTCGATCTTTTCATCCAACGTGTACCCTGAGAGTTCGATCAATTCCATTCGATCTAGAAGCGGTAGCGGAATATCGGCCACACTATTGGCTGTCGCGATAAAAAGCGCATCGCTAACATCAAAAGGCACTTCCAAATAGTAATCATGAAAGGTTTTGTTTTGCTCTTTATCTAAGATCTCAAGCATCACGGCCGCCGGATTGTGCTGAAATTGATGCGCCAATTTATCGATCTCATCCAAAAGGATAACAGGGCTTCGCGACTTGGCGGTTCGCATCGCCTGAATGATGCGTCCAGGCATCGCACCGACATAGGTTCGTCGATGACCTCGTAATTCCGCCTCATCATTCATGCCCCCCAATGAAATATTTACAAATGGACGCCCCAAAACGTCGGCAATTGACCTCGCTATACTCGTCTTGCCGACACCGCTCGGACCCACCAGACACAAAATAGACCCTTGAATATCTTGAGTTAATTTATACACCGCAAGAAACTCCAATATTCGTTCTTTGACCTTGATCAAGCCAAAGTGATGATGGTCAAGCGTTGTCCGTGCCTTATCCAGATCAACTTTCACGGGGTTGACCGGTTCCCATGGCAAGTCTAATATCCATTCCAACCAACTTTTTATAACACCGGCTTCAGACGAAAATCCGGATAATTTTCGTAATTTCCGGATCTCTTGATCAACATTTTCGCGAACACGCTCCGATAATGGCAAAACACCTAATCGTGTCTCATAGCTAACGATCTCATCCGCGTCATCGGACGCACCACCTAGTTCTGCTTGGATCGCCTTGATCTTTTCCTTTAAATAGAACTCGCGCTGTGTTTGCTCCATTTTCCCTTTGATGGTGGAGTGCAATTGATCTTCAACTTGCAGAACCTCTATCTCTTTACGGATCATATCGATCAAGAGGGTTGTTTTCTCCACCAAGGTTTTGGCTTCTAAAATGCGCTGCTTATCTTCCAAGGGGAACATCAAAAAGTGGGTAATGGTGTGAACTAGTTGACCTAATTCCTTTTGCTTCAGGATCTCAAGCATGACCACTGAGGGGATCTTTTGACTCTTACCGACGAGATCTTCCAGTTCATGTTTAAGCGTGGCTCGAAAGGCTCGTTTTTGCGCAACGGACACCTCGTCAGAAAGCGCCACAAGAGATCCTGTCACCGTGTCATACGTGGTTCCGATCTTTAATAGGTCAATGTGGAACGCTTGTTGTCCATCAACGAGCAGCTTAATGGTTTTGTCATCCATTGAATGATCTTGAACGATTGTCGCAAGAACCCCAAAAGAATAAATATCATCTATACCGATGGTATCGACCATGCGTCGCTGAAGGACTAATACAAGACGACCGTCACCTTTTTTAGCCGCCCTATAAGCATTAACCGATTTGGTTCGACCCACAAAAACAGGAAAGACAACATCGGGAAGAACAACCGTGTTCTTCAGCGGGATAACAGGGACGTTAAGCGGCATATTGATCGAGTTGCCGAATTTGAGGAAATTTTTCTTCAATCGACTCACGATTAATCGTAATGGTCTTTTTCTTGCCATTGGCAGGAATATCATACATATGGTCTAGCATCAACGCTTCGGCAATGGATCGAAGGGCTCTAGCGCCGATCTTCTTTTCGATCGCCAATTTCGCGATCAAGCTCAAGGCTTCTGATGTAAATTTTAGAATGATATTGTCATACTCGAGCAGTTTTTGATATTGCTTTACTAAGGCATTCTTGGGTTCCGTCATAATAAGCACGAGTTGTTCTTCGGTTAATTCGGTTAACGATGTTACAATAGGAAGCCGACCCACAAGTTCGGGAATAATGCCATATTTGATAAGATCCTCGGATTCGATCCGATCTTCCTCAAGGGTTTCGTGAGCCTTATTTGTGCTGGACATAAACCCGATCAACTTACGATTTTTTCGTTCATCGACCAACTCATTTAAACCGTCGAAAGCACCCCCACAAATAAAGAGAATGTTTTTGGTGTCTATTTTTACGAACTCATCGTGAGGATGTTTTCGTCCTGGATGAAGCGGAACATTGACAACCGTTCCTTCAAGAATTTTAAGAAGAGCTTGTTGAACACCCTCCCCTGAGACATCACGCGTAATAGAGCGACTCTCACTTTTTCGACTGATCTTATCGATCTCATCAATGTAAATGATCCCTTGCTGGGCTTTAGTCACATCATCACCTGCTTGTTGAAGCAATCTAAAAATGACGGTTTCTACATCCTCGCCAACATACCCTGCCTCAGTCAGCGTAGTAGCATCCGCTATAGCAAACGGCACGTTCAACATTCTCGCCAAGGTCTGAGCGATCAAGGTCTTGCCACTGCCGGTCGGGCCGATCAATAAAATATTGGACTTTTGGATCTCAACCACATCGAGCAACCCCGTCGCCGATTCATGCATGAGTCGCTTAAAGTGATTATAGACAGCGACTGAAATGATTTTCTTTGCTCGATCTTGGCCTATAATATACTGATCGAGGAAATGCTTGATTTCTTTCGGTTTAACAAGGTTTAGATCGAAATCGCCTTTATTTGCAGCGTTATGGATAACCCGATACCCTGTTTCAAGGCATTGATCACAAATATAGAGATCGTCTTTTTGACCGGCAAGATCGCTTTTGAAAAGGTAATTCGCCTCTTCTTCACGGATCCCACAAAAAGAACAATGACTTTGCTTATTCGTCACGGTCTATTTCTTCTTAGGGGTTGATTTAATCGGAGCTGGCTTTGTCGCGACTGACTTTGACGTCATGACTTCATCGATCATACCATAAGCGACCGCTTCCGCTGCAGACATAAAGAAATCCCTATCGGTATCTCTTTTGATTATTTCCATAGTTTTGCCTGTATTCTCGACTAAAATATTATTTAAATATTCCTTTAATCGAAGAATTTCTTTAGCTTGGATCTCAATGTCTGTTGCTTGACCCTGTGCGCCACCTAAGGGTTGATGGATCATGATCCGTGAACTAGGCAAGGCATAGCGCTTTCCTTTTTCACCCGATGATAATAATAAAGCGCCCATACTTGCAGCTTGACCAAAACAGATCGTCGAAACCGGTGCTTTAATAAAATTCATCGTATCAAGGATCGCAAGCCCTGCAGTTACGACGCCACCCGGACTATTGATGTACATATTGATATCTTTCTCTGGATTCTCCGCTTCAAGGAAAAGGAGCTGAGACACGATCAAGTTAGACATATGATCATCGATCTCACCACCCACAAAAACAATGCGTTCTTTTAATAAACGGGAATAGATATCATACGAACGTTCTCCACGGCTTGTCTGCTCAATAACGATTGGAACTAACATAGACGCCCCCTATTATTTTACTTTTTTTTAATCTTTGCGTTCTCTAATAACCAATCAACCACTTTTCGTTTCAAAACGGGTTCTTTTATCGTTTCTTTCATGCTTTCCATTCTCGTACGATAAATCCCCTTCTTTTCTTCATCTGTTTCAAATTTAAGCTGTTCTTCGATCTCGGCTTGAAGTTCAGCCTCTGAGACAACCAGTTTTTCAAGTTTAGCAATAGATTCGAGCCCTAGGGTATACTTAACACTCTTAATTGCCTCTTCATGATAGTCAGCTCTTAATTCATCAAGCGTTTTACCCGTCATACTTAAATAGGCATTGAGCTGAAGATTATACTGTCGCAGCCCATTTTCCATGTGGCGGATCATGTCCTCAACTTCATGTTTGATCATGACCTCTGGGATAACATCTTTCACCAGATCAACGATCTCGTTAGCTAAGTCTTCTTTAAGTTTATTATTCGCCGTTATTTCTTGTTGGGAACGAAGCTTTTCTTCAACCGATTTTTTATATTCATCCACTGTTTTAAGGTCGGTTTTATTCGAAACGAGTTCATTCTCAAGTTTGGGAACTGTTTTTGTTTTTATTCGCTTGATCGTCACATTGAATTCGACGATTTTACCCGCGATTTCTTTATTATAGGTTCCTTCATCAGGGAACAATACCGAAAAGGTCGATTGATCGCCAAGCTGATGTCCGATCAACTCATCATCGAATTTCTTATCAATAATACTGTTTCCTACTTTGATGTCTTCATTGTTTTTTGTCCAATGCTCAAACGGTTCTCCGTCGATAACAGAAACCATATCCACGGTGACTAGGTCGCCATCTTTGATGCTCGCTTTTTCGTCCTCTATAAATGTGGACTGCTCTTCAAGGAAAGACTGGATCTCTTGCTGGACATCCTCTTTACTGACCTTTACCGCATTTTTTTCAAGCCGGATGCCTTTATAATTCTTGATCTTGATCTCGGGTCTAACCTCAACAGAGATGGAAACACGGAAGGGTTCATTTTCTTTTAGATTAAGTATCTGAATTTCCTTGGGAGAATCGATCACCTCAAAATGATGATCATCTACCAACTGAGGATACGCGTCGTTTAATAGATCGATAAGCGCTTCGTAGGAAAGATGCTCAAATCCATAATAATTAATAAAATGGCCTTTAGGAACTTTGCCGGGACGGAACCCAGCTATTTTGACCTTTTTGGATAACTCGCGATATTTTTTATCGATAGCTAAATCAAGTACACTATAGGTGTCTTCAACTTCAAATGTAACCAAGTTATCTTGGCGTTTAATATTCTCAACCTTCATAGATATCAATCTCCTTCGCGACAAGTTTAACACAAATCCCAACAAAGCAGGAAGGGGCAGCGTTTGCTGCCCCTTCCCTGTCATCTTTTATCTCTAATTATTCTAGACGATCAGCTTAGAAACAAAATCTCCGCATAAGTCGGGATCGGCCAAACATCTTCAGATACCAATGTTTCGAGTTCATCTGCAACCTGTCGTAAAGCAGCCATCGCGGGGAATACTTGATCGCGATACGTTTCGGCTTGCTTCAATGCACCATCGGTGGACTTTGCCACTTTTATGGCATTATCGAGGGCCGTTGTCTTTTCAATTAGCACAGAAAGCTTTTTATTGAGATCATTGACGAGCCCAGCCAAGGATTCATTCGTCAATTCACTGATTTCAAGGCCTTGAAGTAAACCGAGTTGTTCACTAAGGTAGCGGCTAACCGCTGGTGTGATCTCACGCTTTGACATATGAACCATCGTTTGCGCTTCGATATTGATCTCTTTGCTGTAACGCTCAAGGGAGATCTCATAACGACTTTCCATTTCTTTATGGCTAAGTACGCCATATTTTTCAAACACTTTCAGCGTATCTTTTTCGATATAAGCTTTAATCGCTAACACTGTCGAATTGATATTAGGAAGTCCGCGTTTTTCTGCTTCTTTTATCCAATCAGCAGCATAGTTGTTGCCATTAAATATCACGCGTTTATGCTTTTTGATCAGCCCGACAAGCAGATCCTGCACCACCTTCTCTAACTTATTCGCATCGGCTTTCTCAAGCTCAGTTGCGATTTCATCAAGCTTAGAGGCCACAATGGTATTAAGAACGATATTGGGCATCGATACTGACGCTGACGATGGAACCATGCGGAACTCGAACTTGTTGCCAGTAAAGGCAAACGGACTGGTTCGGTTACGATCCGTGCTATCAAGAGGAATGGTTGGAAGCGTCTTAACATTAATATTAAGCCCATCTTTCGCCTTTGCTGCTTTAAACTGACCCTTTTCAATGCCATCAAGGATCTCTTCGAGCTGTTCGCCCAAGAATGCAGAAATAATCGCGGGGGGTGCTTCGTTCGCACCTAAGCGGTGATCATTCCCTGGATTAGCGGCAGAAGCACGAAGGATAGGAGCATACGTATCCACAGCAGCAATGACTGCCAACAAGAACACCAAGAACTGAAGATTATCATGTGGGGTCTTTCCTGGCTCAAGAAGGTTTTGACCATCGTTGCTACCCAATGACCAATTGTTATGCTTCCCAGATCCATTTATCCCAGCAAAGGGTTTTTCATGAAGCAAACAAACAAGGTCATGATGAAGTGCTACCCGACGCAACGTATCCATAACGATCTGATTGTGATCGGTCGCCACATTGGTTGATTCGTAGACCACGGCGATCTCATACTGAGCAGGTGCGACTTCATTGTGTTTCGTTTTAGCCGGAACGCCCATGAGCCAGAGCTGTTGATCCACTTCGGCCATAAAGGAATTAATCCGCTCGCGAATGCTTCCAAAATACTGATCCTCTAATTCCTGACCCTTTGGAGCCGGTGCTCCGAACAAGGTACGACCCGATGTGATCAGATCAAGACGTTGTTCAAAAAAATCTCGATCAATTAGAAAATATTCTTGTTCAGGTCCTACGGTCGAGGTGACCCGTGTTGCGGTGGTATTCCCCAAAACACGCAATACACGAAGCGCATGCTTTGAAACAACTTCCATCGATCGAAGAAGCGGCGTCTTGGCATCTAGCGTTTCACCCGTGTACGAATAAAAAGCAGTAGGAATACAAAGAGTCGTCCCTGACTCATCTTCACGAACAAAAGCAGGTGATGTGCAATCCCATGCTGTATAACCTCGCGCTTCAAAGGTTGCGCGAAGTCCACCAGAAGGGAACGAGCTAGCATCGGGTTCACCCTTAACCAACTCTTTGCCACTAAATTCAACAATCGCGGTTCCAAAGCCAATGGGTTTCAAAAAGGAATCATGTTTCTCTGCAGTCAAACCCGTTAAAGGTTGGAACCAATGGGTATAATGCGTTGCGCCCTTTTCCATGGCCCAATCCTTCATGGCATTAGCGACAACATCAGCAACGGACTCATCAAGCTTTTTACCAAGCTCTACTGTTTCCATCACCGCATTGAAAACACTTTTTGGAAGACGCTCTTGCATCACCGTTTCATTAAATACATTCGCACCAAACTGATTTAAACTATTCGTAGCTTCACAACAACTCATAGGGACTCTCCTCCTTATTAGATGATCAATTCAAAGGAAGTATAAAGAAAACAAACTTCTATTGTCAACCTGTATTTTTTAGGTTAAGCAACAAGGGATGCGTTTTTTGTCTACAGAAAATGATTTTAAGATATATTTCAAGCTATTTTCTAATATTTTATGACAATAGTCCACTATTGTCTTGACGATTTATGTTTTTAAAACGATCGGAAGGGAAAATGTCCTTGCACTCCGGTCTCGCGCTCGCCATAATGAGACTATGAATAAATGGATCTTTGCGCTTCAAAACTCGATCATTGCTCCCGAGTCAATGATCAAACATAGCCCCCTTTTATCTATTCATACCCTTAAACAAGTTGGCGTTTGCTTGATCTATCCCGACCATGTTACCCTACCTACACTCCTGAGTTACCCTCTTAATAAGATCGCTAAGCGTATCCCTGTTTTGCTATTTACTGAAACCGAACTTAAACGAACAACAGACTGTTATCCCATTGAGCTATTAGAGATGGTTCGCACGGAAAAGGTCCTTTTTGGCAAATCGATACGCCCCCTCATTCAAGTCGAACCCAGTGCGCTCCGCCTCGAGATCGAATCCAATTGCCGACGAAATCTCATTCTATTGCGTCAACAAGCGTGGCATAACCCCTTTACGCTTGCGAAGACCCTTCGCGCCTCTTTGAGCCAACTTCTACATACCCTCAAATATGTTCCGGCACTTAATACGACTCGTATCGAACCGATCGAAAATGCAGACCTTGACCTTATTTCGGCTTTTCTCGGACTAGATGCCGACAAGCTCGACGGCCTTTCGACCTCCATTATGAGACATCACGTCCCAAGTACATGGCGTCAAATTACTGAAGAGTATCTCGTTTTCTTAACAACCATTGTTTCCATAATCGACACATTCCAAACCGAATGAATCGGCTTCTTGCCTTCGCCATTGCGGGGTTTTTCTGTGCGTCCTTAGCGATCTCTGCCCCAAGCATCGTGTCAGATGAGGCAGGTATCTTATCATCCGAGACCCAACAAACACTGGGATCCATTGTCCTTCAGTGGACAAAAGCAACTCAACATCAAATGGCCATTGTGACGATCAAATCTCTTAATGGTCTTTCGATCGAAGAAGTTGCCGTAAAACGATTTGAAGCTCTGGGCATCGGACGAAAAGGGGTAAATGATGGCCTTCTTTTTTTAATATCTCCCAGTGATCGGAAAATGCGCATCGAAGTGGGCTACGGCCTCGAGGGCACCTTGCCCGATGGTCTTGTGGGCGAGGTTCGAGACCGCTACATCGTTCCCTTCTTTAAGGCCGGAAAAATCGAAGAAGGCATTCTTGCAGGAACACTGGCGCTTCTTACAACTCAAGCAAAAAATGAAGGCCTCGACTTTTCACCGTCTCTGGACAAGCCGGTTCCAGCACCCCCATCGCCACAAACCTCGAACACCGACTGGGGCGGGCTTATCTTTATCATCATCATGGTTTTGATCGTCATCAGTTCAAGAGGGGGACGGTCGGGGGGCTTTTGGCCGCTTCTCATCCTCAGCAGCTTGCTCGGGGGCGGTGGACGCTACGATGATCGTGGCGGCTTCGGCGGCTTTGGTGGGGGCGGGTTTGGTGGCTTCGGCGGCGGCATGAGCGGTGGCGGCGGCGCCAGTGGCAGCTGGTAGAAACATCTAGGCTATTTGTAAGTTGAATTGACAAATTGCTTAAATAAAGAATATTATTATTTCATGTTTGTTCGAAAAATTTCCGAAAAAGTCTTAATGTATGCTAAACAATTCCCCATTATAACGATTACCGGCCCTCGCCAATCGGGGAAAACGACGCTTTGTAAAATGTTGTTTCCCTTAAAGCCCTATGTTTCATTAGAAGGTCTTGATGATCGACAGTTTGCTCAAAGTGACCCAAGA
>CAIUCY010000079.1 GCA_903897765.1 uncultured Candidatus Marinamargulisbacteria bacterium
AAAATATGGACTGAATGTATAAATTGCCCCTCCTTCCCTGATTGTGGAGAAATCGCGCTTATCAAGACCGTTTAAAGATCCCCATGAGATCGATCAATATTAACTATGCTACAACTTAACAATCTATCGCTATCTTTTGGGGGGCAGGACATTCTCGACGATGTTGGATTTAATATCCATAACGGCGAACGTATAGGACTTGTCGGACGCAATGGCTCAGGGAAAACCACTCTCTTTAAGATCATTACTGGTGAGATCAAGCCTGATACCGGCATTGTGTCGCTTCCCAAAAACTATTCGATCGGATACCTCAAGCAACATTTAAGCTTTACCGAGATGACCGTTCTGCAAGAAGCATGTCTGGGCTTAAAACCCGAAGAAGAAGATCAGATATGGAAAGCGGAGAAGATACTTCTCGGCCTTGGCTTTAGCGAAGACGAGTTTTATATGTCCCCCGAAGCCTTCTCTGGCGGGTTTCAGGTTCGACTTAATTTAGCCAAAGTATTGCTCGGTGAACCCCATTTACTCTTGCTCGATGAGCCGACAAATTATCTCGACATCATATCCATCCGTTGGTTAACCACCTTCCTTCAACGTTGGCCAAATGAGCTCATGATCATTACCCATGACCGAGACTTTATGAACAGCATCTCCACCCACACCATGGCTATCCATCGAAAAAAAATAAAGAAAATGGAAGGCGACACCGCCAAACTCTATGAACAAATCGCCTTAGAGGAAGAGATATACGAGCTGACCCGACAAAAAGAACAAAAAAAACGGGATGAAACGATGGAATTCATCAATCGATTTCGAGCCCAAGCTGCACGGGCTAGCCTTGTTCAATCTCGTGTTAAATCTCTTGAAAGAATGGGGGTTAAAAAAGAAATGGGTAAGATCATGGAATTAGGGTTTCGGTTTAACGCCCTCGATTTCCAAGCGCAAACCATTATGCGAACAGACCGGATCTCCTTTGGTTACACCACAGAAAAAATGCTTATCAAGAATTTTTCTATTGATATCGGCAGCAAAGACCGCATTGGTGTGATCGGGAAAAATGGGAAAGGGAAAACAACCTTACTCCGACTTCTCGCGAATGAATTAACCCCTATGTCAGGTGAGATCACTCGTCATCCCAGTTATCAGCAAGGCTATTTTGGTCAAACCAATATCGAACGGCTTAATCCAAACAACACTATCGAAAAAGAACTCGGCGACGTTCGCTCGGATGTCAGTTACAGCGAGGTTAGAGGAACCTGTGGAGCCATGATGTTCACAGGCGACCTTGCCTTAAAGAAAATCTCCGTGCTATCAGGCGGAGAAAAAAGTCGTGTTTCGCTAGGCAAGATCCTTCTTACCCCCACCAATATTCTATTGCTCGATGAACCGACCAATCACCTCGACATCGAATCCTGCGACTCGATGATAGCCGCCCTCGATGATTTTCCTAACGCGGTCATCATCGTCACACATAGTGAAATGTTTTTGCATCATCTTGCTAATCGTCTGATCGTGTTTACCGAGGAGGGTGTTTCTGTTTTCGAGGGGACATATCAAGATTTTCTCGACAAAGTGGGCTGGGAAGACGATATCAAGAAACCTAAAAAAGAGAAAAAAACAGACTCAAGAAGTGGGAATAACGCCTCCAAAGAAATCAAAAAGATCCGCAAAGACCTTTTACAAAAAATCACTACGGTTGAAACAAATATTGATAAGGAAGAAGCTGCCTTCAAAGCCATTAATCAAAAGATGACCGATTCCTTCGGCAAGTTAACCAGCTCCGAGATCAAGAATTTCCAGATCAAAAGCCATGAGCATCAAATGATCATCGATGCGGGTTATAAAGAACTCGAACGCCTCATTGAAGAACTCGACAAACTCGACAAAGCATAAGACACAAGGTTCTTTTGTCCACGCTTTTTTAATGAAGGGTTAGGGGAGTCTAAAATTCATCAAAATTCAAATTATCCAATTCTAGATCATCCCCGAATAGATCATCTGCATCTATCGTAGAAGGCGCACTGATCTGCTGGGACGAGAAGCCCGCACTAACACCGCCATACCCTGCCCCCATCATCTCAGATAAATGTGACACTGTTTCAGTATAGTCCGTAAACTCATGCGTTCCCTGCCGCAAAAAATTATTGACCTTATCGATCTTCTCAATGGCCCAGTCTATCTTTGGATTACTCCCACGGACATAAGCACCAATATTGATCAGATCTTCCGCTTCAGAATAGCGAGCCAAGGCTTCTCGTAGAAGCCCCGCAGACTTGATATGATCGGGCGAATTCACATTGGTGAACAAACGACTGACGCTCATATTGACATCAATAGAAGGGAAATGATTGCGAGCCGCAATATCGCGCGACAACACAATATGTCCGTCAAGAATACTACGGGCTGTGTCCGCAATGGGTTCATCCATATCCCCGCCCTCAACCAAAATCGTATAGATCGCCGTAATGGTGCCCTTAATGGCTGTTCCTGTCCGTTCCATTAATCGGGGCATTAACGCAAACACAGAGGGGGGATACCCTTTTGTCGTCGGCGGCTCTCCCGTGGCAAGGCCCACTTCTCGCTGAGCCATCGCATATCGTGTGGTCGAGTCCATCATAAACAAAACGTCTTTCCCTTGATCTCGAAAGTATTCAGCCACGGCCGTTCCGACCAAGGCTCCCTTTAATCGGATAAGAGGTGTTTTATCAGACGTAGCCACAATAACAACGGAGCGCTTGAGCCCTTCTTCGCCGAGTGATTCCTCAATAAAATCGCGGACCTCTCGACCGCGCTCACCGATAAGAGCAATGACCGATATATCCGCTTTTGATTGTCGAGCCAATTGCCCCATCAAGGTCGATTTCCCGACCCCAGAGCCGGCGAAAATACCAATACGTTGTCCCCGTCCAAGAGTAAGGCACCCATCAATAACGCGGACACCGACTTCCAAGACCTTGGTAATACGGGGTCGCTTAACAGGATCAGGAGGATCAGCATCAAGCGGGTAAAGACTCTCAAATTCAAGGGGCCCCTTTCCATCCATAGGTTCCCCTAATCCATCAAGCACCCTGCCCAGCAAAGCAGGCCCGACCTTTACACGAAGGGGTTGCCCCGTCGCATAAACCAAACTTCCTGGGGAAATACCCTCAATGGCTCCGAACGGCATAAGCAAAACCCGCTCACGCTTAAATCCTACCACTTCTGAGCGTACCATGTTTCCAGCAGCGATCTCGATATGACAAACTTCGCCAACAGATACGCCTTGTAAATGAGCCTCGATGATAAGACCCACAACTTCCGTGACTCGTCCTACAACTTTTGTAAGGTTTGGCGCTTTCTTTACGGCATCTTGATAAACTGAAAGATCAACGGAAGGGATATCACTCATTGTTCATTATTTGAGAAGTCAAAATCATCTTCATCCGTTCCGACTGTCTCATCTTCATCGTTATCGCTAAAGTCAT
>CAIUCY010000080.1 GCA_903897765.1 uncultured Candidatus Marinamargulisbacteria bacterium
CATGGATATTGGGGTTCTTACTATAGAAAAATTTATTGGTGCCTTAAAAGGAGCCAAAACTGTTTTTTGGAACGGACCACTTGGGGTCTTTGAGTTTGAACGTTTTTCAAAGGGCACCATGGCTATTGCTAAGGCTCTTTCCGAATTGCCGGACTGCACGACCATCATTGGTGGGGGGGACAGCGTGTCTGCCGTTAATAAATCAGGTGTTGCAGATAAAATGACCCATATCTCTACAGGTGGAGGTGCATCGCTCGAGTTGATCGAAGGAAAAGTGCTTCCAGGGATAGCGGCACTCCTTGATAAGTAAGTGATCGCCCTTTTCTCTTTTCTTGTTATCCTTGATCAAACCACAAAATGGTGGGTTGTTCAACATTCGCACTCCTATGGGCTTGTTCTCGCTCAAAACACAGGAATCGCCTTTGGATTATTCCAGAATCAAACCTATCTCATTGCCATGATAAACATTATATTCTTGGTCGCTATTTGGTTTCTACGTGAGCGGTTATTTTCTCGTTCACCTTGGCAAACCCTTGCCTTATGGTTCATTCTTGCTGGGGGGGTTGGGAATGGGTTTGATCGAATGACTCGTGGCTATGTTGTTGATTTTTTGCAGGTAGGCTCTATTCCAACCTTCAACGTCGCCGATATTTGTGTCAATGTGGGTGTCGCTCTCTTACTCATTCATTTTCTATTCCATGACCGTCCTCAACGTACCTGATTTAGCACCTCAACGAATTGACCGGTGGCTTAGTCAATACACGGGCCGAAGCCGAGCTTTTATACAAAGTGCCATACAAAAAGGTGATATTCAGGTTAACGGAAGCGCGGCCAAGCCTAGCCTATTTATTCATATGGGGGATGTTATCAACTATGTCCTGAACGAATCATCGCTTACTCTCAACGCCACAAACATTCCTTTCGATGTTCTCTTCGAGGACGCTGATATTATTGTCATCAACAAGCCTTCCGGTCTCACCGTACACCCGGGTGCCGGAAATCGAGATAATACCCTTGTTAATGCTCTTCTTTATTACGGAAAAACCCTCTCAAAAGGAAGCCAGTTCGAACGCCCAGGAATTGTCCATCGTCTTGATAAAGACACCTCGGGAGTTATGGTCGTTGCTAAAAACAACGAAGCCCACCATCTTTTAGCAAAAGACTTTGCTGAGCGTAGAGTTGACAAGACCTATCTGGGTCTCGTGGTCGGGACGTTGACACCCGATGCGGGCCTAGTTGAGGCTCCTATAGCCAGACAAACCTCAAATTACAAAAAGTTTGTTGTCGATATTCTTCGGGGAAAAGAAGCTCGGACAGGGTTCCATGTTTTACGGGTCGCAAATGATAAAAGTCTCGTTCAATTCCAGCTTTTCACGGGACGCACACATCAAATTAGGGTTCATATGGCCCATCTTGGCCATCCATTGATCGGCGATAGCCTCTACGGGCGAAAAGGGGGAAAGCGTCAACTCCTTCATGCTTATTCGATCACATTTGACCACCCACGAACAAAAGAACGCGTCACGTATGTTGCCCCCGAACCTCTTTGGGCCCTCTCTTTTTAACACTATATACAGGGGAGCACGACCCCACCGCGTCTATATGACTACTACGGCTTGAGTTTAAACCCCAATTCAAGTTTCGTGGTGCGTTGATTTTACTGACAAGCTACGTATAATCAGACAGTACGCTTATAACAGGGTACAGGGGGAATTTATGTCTTTAGCTAACAAGATCGCGGACGTGCGAGCTCAGATCGCTCACACTAAAACCGCAACTACAGTCACACTTGTGGCCGTCACAAAAACGCTCTCTCTACAAGAGACCGAGATCGCTGTAAAGGCGGGGTTGTTGAATTTGGGGGAAAATCGACTTCAAGTCGCAGAACCCAAAATTAAAGCCTTACAGAGTTATTCAATTACGTGGCATTTTATTGGTCCCGTACAACGGAATAAAGCAAAAAAGGTCGTTGCTCTTTTCTCCGTCATACATTCCATCAGTAATTGGGCTACACTTGAAGTTATCAATACCGAGGCACAATCTCAGGGGAAGCGACCGGATGTCTTGCTCGAAATCAATCTTTCTGGAGAAGCCACCAAACATGGGTTTACCCTTGAAGATATTAAATTTACTATTCAACGTATTTTTGATTTCACGTTTGTCAATTTTGTCGGCTATATGACAATGGCACCCTACACAAAGGATGAACGCATCCAACATTCGGTGTTTTCAGGTCTGAAATCTCTGGCCGACGAACTTCGTGATACTCAGGGCGTTGAATATAGCGCATTGTCAATGGGAATGAGCAACGACTTTATCGTTGCTCTCCAAGACGGAGCAACCATGGTTCGTTTAGGAACCGCACTATTTTCTTAAGGAGGAGAAAAATGAAAAAAGAAGTCAAGTTAATGGATAAGTTTAAAGTGTTTTTAGGTCTCGAGGATACCCTGCCTTTACAGGCAAACACGCCTAAAACAAGCAACACAAAGGGGCAAACCATGATTAAGTTTCCTGTAAGTATGAATAAGGCCTCGTCAGAAATCAAAATTTTAACCCCAAAAAAGTATTCCGATGCCCTTCATGTAACCAATATGCTCAAAGACGATACGTGTATGATCTTGAATTTTGAAAATCTAGATAAAATGAACACAAAGCGGTTTATGGATTTTATTTCTGGAACGATTTATTCTCTAAATGGACATATGGCAAAGTTAGGCGACAACCTCGTTCTCATAACCCCTGAACGAACACAAATTACGGAGGATTTCCATCAAGCAGGTGAGCCCGTTTCAGCCAATGCAAATGAAGAGATCGTCGTAAATTTGATCAACAACAACTAAGCATGTCTATTAGGTCCTTGGGTTTATTAGGTTGTGGCAATATGGGAGAAGCTCTGTTGAAAGGAGCCCATTTTACATTGCCCGATCTATCAATCGGTATCCTTGAAAAAAATGACGTTCGCGCGAAATATCTGAACAAGGTCTACCCCAACATCACGTTAGTGGATACCTTTGAAGATTTGGGTAAATATGATTCCGTCATTATAGCGGTAAAGCCTCAGCAATTTGAGGCAGCAGCAGAAGAACTTCGTTATGGTCTTTCGATAACTCGTGTGATCATTTCTATTGCAGCAGGGATAACGCTTTCAAAAATAGAAAAGCATTTCCCCTCCTGTTCGTGTATTCGGGTCATGCCAAATACACCCGCACTCATTGGTAAAGGAATGACCGGACTCTCTTTTGGCAACAATTGCCCAATCGAAATACGGTCCTTTGTTCAAGACCTTTTTTCGTCGATTGGCGAGGCCTCAATTATCCCCGAAACACTTATGAATGCTGTTACCGCACTCAGTGGCAGCGGCCCAGCCTATTTTTTTCACTTCATCGACACGATGGCAACTCAAGCAATAGGATTGGGGGTTTCTTATGATATGGCGAAAACCCTTTTAACTCAAACCATGCTTGGTTCTGCCTTGATGCTTCAACAGTCCGACAAATCTCCATCTGAGCTGATCAAGCAGGTAACCTCGCCAGGGGGAACAACGGAAGCAGCAATGAAACTATATGAAGTGTCCGATTTCCAGCTGATTATTAAAAGCACTCTTCAAGCAGCCAAGAATAGGGCTGATGAACTGAGTCTTTCATGAACACCTTTGCACAGTCATTAGATTACTTATTTCGAATCTTCGAATTTCTACTGGTTATCCAGATCATTCTATCTTGGATTCCTCATAACTATTACCACCCACTAGCCCGCCTTCTGAATATGGTGACAGAACCTTACTTAAAACTCTTTAGACAAATTCCAGTCCAATACGGAGGAATAGATTTTTCGCCTCTTCTTGCCTTCTTTGTGTTAGGATTTATTCGGGATACCTTGTTTCGCATTCTTATTTGATGTCGACTTTAAAAACTCTTTCCGTTCACGTCATACCTCGTGCTCGGGAAAACAAGCTAGAGGAAACGAGTCAGGACGCCTTTGTCATCAAAGTTACGGCCCCCCCTGAAGGAGGAAAAGCTAATTTAGCTGTTATTAAGCTTTTATCAAAAGTCTTGCATCTCGCTAAGTCCCGATTCAAAATTATTCGTGGAGCGAATGCTCGTCACAAAGTGATTGACGTTCTTACAGAATAATTAAGGATAGTGATTTTATGAAATTTCACCTATTATTCATCGCTATCCTTTTTGCAAGCCTTTGCCTTGCGGAAGAGCCGCTGCCCCCAACAAGCAGCAATTTTGGGGCCTCTGAGGCGATTATAACAACGAGTCGTTCAGAGCCTAACACTTTTCTTACCCTAAACATGGATATTTCTAACAATACCCGGTCCCCCATCTTACCCACCGTAAGCTTATCCGACTTAACCTCTAAGGATATCGTCTCTATTGAAAAAGTTCTTTCCCAAAATATGAATGTTTCCGACAATTCCCTTGCCTCGGTCTTACCCACCGTGAATTTATCCGACTTAACCTCTAAGGATATCGTCGCCTCTGAGAACAATGCGGCTCATTTTACGCTTAAAAAAAGCTCAACACGCTTAACCGTAGAAGCCATAACATTAGATCCATCAAAAGAGAAAAGTGAAAATTTACCCAACAAACCAAATCGTCCAGCCTCTTTCTGGAAAGATTTTCGATGGGAAGATTGGGAGGATAATAAGAAAACCGATGCCGTTAGGATTACGCCTTATATGTCTGGTTTTGGTGAAATAAAAGCCTATTCTCTTCATGTAGGCGGGGATCGTGCAAGTGCTCTTAAGGACTCGATCTATACAACCATGCTGCAACAAATTCGTGAGGTTGACTTTCAAATTGAGTCTCGATTCAATCTCTTATTACAAGCAAGAATCAACGAGGAGGCTGAGGTTA
>CAIUCY010000081.1 GCA_903897765.1 uncultured Candidatus Marinamargulisbacteria bacterium
GAACCCAGTAATTACAAGGAAATCGCAGTCAGTTGCGGTAGCCTATGGGATGGCTGTGTCCGAGTTTTGGTATTATTATTTCCTGCGTTATTAAAGAGTTATTTGAAAACCCGCATATCAACATAACAGAGGATGATAAAAAAAGGATCATTGATATTTTAAAAGCAAGGCCAATCTTTCGCGTTCCAGAAGAATATTATCCACTCAAATTTTCCTTATTGCCCCTTACGATAATTGCATTTAAAGGTCCTAAGCCTTAATTATTTTCGGACTCATATTTCGTATAGTGAGCCTGCCGAATCGTATAGTGAGCCTGTCGAACTATGCCTTGTCCAACGGGCAGGCTTGGCCTATAATGCAGTCTCGATGACTCCGCTCTTCGAAACCAATAAACCCAATGTAAAGATCACGGACTACCAAGACGCCGACTACGAAAAAGGGTTTTGGGGTGAGCGTCAGTACGAGGATATGATCGAACAATCCGTTATTCGTCGGTTGATCAAGGGGCCTTATTCAAAACTTATTGATATTGGTGGTGGCTTCGGTCGATTGATCCCTAGCTATATTTCAGCGGTAAAAGAGCGCTCGTTGCTGTTTGATTATTCACAAAAACTCCTCGATAGCGCCCAAGTACGATTTCATAACGAGCCTCGTTTTGAAGCGATACAAGGGAGTTTTTACGATATCCCCCTCGATAAGCATACCTTTGATGCGGCCATATCCGTTCGGGTGATCCATCATGTCGAAGATGTCGCCACCTATCTTAAAGAAATAAACCGTGTCCTCAAGCCAGACGCTACGTTTATTTTAGAATACGCCAATAAACGCAATTGGCTAGAGATCCTTCGTCGTTTGATCGGTCGCAGTAAACTGCATCCGTTCTCACTTAGTCCTGAGAATCGCAGCATTTCAGGGTTGACCATCAATTTTCATCCCCGCTATTTAAAGCGAATGTTAGCGTTGAAAGGCTTTAAGATAGAAAAACAAGTCGCCTCGTCCTTATTGAGATCCCCTCTTTTAAAGAAGTTGGTGGGGCAGCGAATGATGGCCAAGATCGAAAATAGTATTCCCCTTTGGATTCGCCCGTTTGCTTTGACGCCCAGTGTTTTCTTGGTGCTTCGAAAGGTAAAAGATGCCTAAGCGAACCGACATCAAACGCATTCTCATCATCGGCTCAGGGCCGATCATTATTGGTCAAGCATGCGAGTTCGACTATTCAGGGACTCAGGCGGTGAAAGCCCTGAAAGAAGAAGGCTATGAGGTCATTTTGATCAACTCTAACCCTGCGTCCATTATGACCGACCCCGAATTAGCAGATCGAATCTATATCGAACCGATAACCCCCGATGTTGTCGCCGATATCATCGCCAAAGAGCGACCCGATGCCATGCTTCCGACGATGGGCGGCCAAACGGCACTCAATATAGCCATTGCCCTGTCAGAGAACGGTACACTCGAAAAATATAACGTAGAACTGATCGGTGCCAAATTTGACGCCATTAAAAAAGCGGAAGACCGAAAACTATTTAAAGATGCGATGACCAAAATCGGGGTCAGTACCCCCGAGTCTGACCTTGCCTATACCGTCGAGGACGCCCTTCGTATTGCCGATACGATCGGTTATCCGCTCATTATTCGCCCGGCTTACACCTTAGGCGGAACCGGCGGGGGTATCGCTTATAACCGAGAAGAACTTATCGCCGTGGTAGAGAATGGCCTCAAGGAAAGCCCGATCACTCAAGTGTTGGTTGAGCAATCGGTCTTGGGGTGGAAAGAATTCGAGCTAGAGGTCATGAAAGACAAAAATGACAATGTCACCATTATTTGTTCTATCGAGAATTTTGACCCCATGGGGGTGCATACGGGTGACAGTATTACCATAGCGCCGGCCCAAACCTTGACCGACAAAGAGTTTCAACGTTTACGGGATTATTCCATAGCGATCATGCGTGAAATTGGTGTGGATACAGGGGGCAGTAATATTCAGTTCGCGATCAACCCTGAAAACGGCGATGTCATAGTCATCGAAATGAACCCCCGAGTTTCACGTAGCTCAGCACTCGCCTCAAAGGCAACAGGGTTCCCCATTGCCAAGATCGCTGCCAAATTAGCAGTAGGCTATACCCTCGATGAGATCCCTAACGATATTACAAAGTATACCCCCGCTGCTTTCGAGCCCACGCTGGATTATGTTGTCGTCAAGATCCCTCGTTTCGCCTTTGAGAAATTTCGTAACGCGAACCCCATTTTGGGCACGACCATGAAATCGGTTGGTGAAGGTATGGCGATCGGGCGAACCTTTAAAGAGGCCATGAATAAAGCCTTGCGATCGATGGAAATTGGCCATTATGGTTTTGATGAGGCCAAAAATGTGGACTCCAATGTGCTGCGGGACAAATTGATTTACCCCAACGCCTCACGGATATTTTATATCAAGGGTGCTTTCGCGGCAGGGATGAGCAATGAGGCCATCTTTGATCTTACCAAGATCGATCCTTGGTTTTTAGATCAGCTTCGAGAGCTTTATGATTTTGAGTTAACGATCACGTCTCCTATCACCGAGGCTAAATTGTTAGAGGCCAAGAAATTAGGCTTCTCGGACCGCTTTCTTGCGCAATTACTTCAATGTAAAGAACTAGATATCGTTGCATTACGAAAACAATGGCATATTCGCCCTGTTTTTAAAATGGTCGATACCTGTGCGGGCGAGTTTAAAGCGGTAACACCGTATTATTATTCCTCCTATGACGAACAAGACGACATTGAACCCTCTCGTCGAGACAAAATCATGGTCTTGGGCGGAGGCCCCAATCGTATTGGCCAAGGGATCGAATTCGACTATTGCTGTGTTCATGCCTCCTTAGCGATCCGAGAGTCTGGTCTTGAGTCGATCATGGTGAACTCAAACCCCGAAACGGTCAGTACCGATTATGATATCTCCGATCGACTTTTCTTCGAGCCCCTTACCTTTGAGGATGTCATGAGCATTATCGATAGTGAAAAGCCCAAAGGGGTTATTGTGCAGTTTGGTGGTCAGACCCCTCTCAAATTAGCCAATCAACTGCTTGCAGCGGGTGCACCTATTATCGGCACATCGCCTCATTCGATCGATCTGGCAGAAGATCGGGAGCTTTTTGGAAATCTTGTCAACGAATTAGGCTTGTTACAACCCCAGAATGGTATCGCTCGAAACCTCCACGAAGCGTTTGGTGTCGTGGATAAGATCGGCTTCCCTGTTGTGGTGCGTCCCTCGTTTGTCTTGGGTGGACGAGGCATGGAGATCGTCTATGAGCGAACCGACCTAGAGCGATACATGAAGGAAGCTGTTTTGGTTTCAGAGGATCGTCCCATTTTGATCGATCGTTTTCTTGAAGAAGCGATAGAGGTTGATGTTGATGCGCTTGCGGATGGGAAGACCTGTGTCATCGCAGGTATCATGGAACACATCGAAGAAGCGGGTATTCATTCCGGCGATAGTGCCTGTATGTTGCCGACGCAGAACTTAAGCAAAGGCGTTCTTGATGAAATAGCGCGTGTCACCAAGGTGCTTGCCAAGGCGCTGAACGTGATCGGGTTGATGAATATACAATTTGCCATCAAAGACGGCCTTGTCTACATCCTAGAGGTTAATCCTCGCGCCTCACGAACCGTCCCCTTTGTGTCAAAAGCGACCGGTGTCGCGTGGGCAAAAATGGCGACAAAAGTGATGTTGGGGAAAACGATCGCTGATTTAGGGGTTAAGGAGATCATCCCCAAACATATTTCGGTCAAAGAAGCCGTCCTTCCGTTTAATAAGTTTACAGGGCAAGACACTATCTTAGGGCCAGAAATGAAATCAACGGGCGAGGTGATGGGGATCGCGGCCTCGTTTGGTGAGGCCTTTGCGAAGTCTCAAATCGCGGCAGGCGAAAAATTCCCATTAAGCGGGAATGTCTTTATTTCGGTAAACGATCAGGATAAACAAAAAATCCTACCCATCGCCAAAAAGTTACAAGACCAAGGGTTTAATATTTTGGCTACACGGGGAACGGCGGCGGTTTTGAAAGCCTTCGGTTTAACGGTTAAAGAGGTGATCAAAGTCAATGAAGGACGTCCCAATATCGCTGATATTATTCGCAGTAAAGACGTTCAGCTCATTATTAATACACCGGTCGGGAAATTGGCACATATCGATGATAAAATTATCCGCCAATCCGCCTTACTCTACAAAGTGTTTACCATCACCACGATCTCAGCCGCGACAGCAATGGTGGTGGCCGTTGAAAAAGTTCAACACCAAAAGCTAACGGTTAAGTCTATCCAAGAATACTATACTGAGGCTTGATCAGTTTTCATGCAGAGATTAGCCTCAGTTATGCTTGTCGAAGTATAACTCGAAGCCTAAAACAAAGGTGAAGAGTTGCACCCATCGACCCCTCAAATCTCCCCTAGCCCCTTTAGTTTAGTAGAGATTATATGAGAATCTGATGCTAATCTGATACAATATAGAAACAATGGCAGTTCGTCGATTTTTGTTGTTTATTGCTTTCTGTCTCATTAGCGCTGTTACAAATGCAATCCCATTGGGTGGAACTGGGCTAGGCGATTATTTTCCTGAAAAGATTACGATTAGTGGCGATGTTACTATTTTAAACGGTGGACTTTCGGTTAACCAAACCATAACCGCAAACACGTTTGTTGGCAACGGTGCTGGCTTGACCAATCTCCCCACCGTCAGCACAGCGAATCTAGCCTTGACCAGTAACATCGCCATCTCAATGAACGCCCAAGGACTTATGGGAGCGATATCAGTCGCAACTGGGAACACCATTATGTCGATCACAACGGCAGGGAATATTGGCATCGGGACGACGACGCCCGGGGAAAAATTTACTGTAAAAGACAACGGTACAGTAGCAGTCAATGCATACATGACTGGTTTTCATGCTGATGACCAAGGCCCATATCTTGCAGGATTTTTTAATGATAGATATTCAACCACAGTTCCAGTTTTTGAATACTTTGGATTTGATAGTGGACTATTTGCTATGGGAACTTGTGGAGCAAAAGATTTCCAATTATACACAAACGGTTATTCTAATACTCGTTTGACGATTCAAGCAACCACAGGCAACGTCGGCATCGGGACGACAGCCCCCTCCACCAAACTTGAAGTTGCAGGAACGGTCAGTGCCTCGGCGTTGAAGATAAATGGAACGGTAACGGCGAATGCCTATATCGGCGATGGGACGAATCTTAGCAATGTATCGAAATACAAATTTGCGATCGCCCAATTTGATTCTGGAACAAACACAAAGACGATTTCTGACGGTTTCTGCGATGCCAATAGTTGGGTGCAAATTGAAGTGCAGGGTATCGCGCAAGGGACTTGGGTCGTTGTTTCCTCGGCCGGATCGTTTACAATAACCAGTACCGCGATTGAGACTTCGAGTGTAGAATTTATCTATCGGATCATGAAGCAATAAGGGAGCAAGCTGATATGGATAAACAACAGGTAATTCAAATCCTTTCAAAAGAAATGTCCCATTACAGAAACGATAAAATGTACTTATTCGGAAGTTTTGCTTATGGCCAACCGAATGATTACAGCGATATCGATCTTCTTGTTATTAGTGAGGAGAATCATCAGATTAGATTCCGGCAGTTACTTCGTGCGTTTTCCGAATACCCGATTGATTTTGATGTTTTAGTTTATTCTCCTGAACAGGTAAAAGAAAAAGAAAAGTGGAATCCCTTTATCCAGAAGATCTTAACTGAAGGAATCCAAATCAATGGCTAATCAATTCTATGCGGAATGGTATTTTTACGCGAAATCAGACTTTGACCAAGTTTTGGATATGATGAAAAAGGCAAATCCTCATTATCATATTGGGATATATCATCTTCATCAGAGCGTTGAAAAGTTATTAAAACTCCTTATCATGATTCACGCTCGACAAGAAGAACCTCCACGAACCCACGATCTCTTAAAGTTAAGCATAAAAGCAGCCGAGTCATTTTCTGAAATTGTCTCATATCAGGATTCGTTAATTGATTTACATGAATACTTGCCCAGATTGCGATATCCGACCGGCGACCGGATCACTCACGATGATCTTGAAATCTGTTTTGCAAAAGTTGAGCCGGTTCTTAAAGCTTTATGCCAAAAAATAGATGAGTTGATGGAGATGCTGTGACGTTGAAATTAGCTCTAACGATTACCGCGATTGAGACTTCGAGTGTAGAATATATCTATCGGATCATGAAGCAATAAGGGAGCAGCGATGATGAAAATAAAAGATGGATTGGTTGGCCGTGAGGCTGTCATTGATAGAGTTCGTCGTGTTCTTTCAACTCAATTACTCCTAAGTGCTTACGTCTATGGGTCTTACGCAAATGGAACCCCTTCAATAGACAGTGATATCGACGTCCTAATTGTTTCTCAAGAGCCGTCGAGCCAATTGTATAAAAAATTGTCGCTTCAATTTTGGAACGATCCTGTTCCCGTAGAAATGGTCGTTTATGATGAAGCAACCTTCAAAAGCAAGCTAAAGGATAATCAGTTGGTCATGTCGATAGTAAACAAAGGGATAAAAATTATATGAATCAGCTTGAAGAATGGTTGTTTCTTGCGGAGGCAGACTATAACGCGGCACTTTGGATGATGAAAAGCGAGAATGCTCCTTACCATATTGTGACCTACCACTTACATCAAGCGGTAGAGAAAATGATGAAGGCTTACCTGTTTTGTTGTAATAAAGAGATCCCCTTTTCTCATGATTTGCGCAAACTTGGTGCAATAATAATGAAGACGAATCCTGAGCTTCTAATATTCAGGGATAATATTATTGAATTGGATGAGTATTTCCCTAAGATCAGGTATCCCTATGGTGATTTGATCCGCGAAGAAATGGCGATAACCTGTGTCCGTTTGGCAACAGAGGTATATCGGTCTATTTTTTCTAAAGTTGAACAAATGTTGAAGCATTGAGGGGCATTATTGTGAGACTTAACGTGCTTATTTTTTTGGCCGCGGTCCTTCTTTGTTTTTCTTTTGGCGTGACAGGCAATGTCATTGGGGGGAAAAATACGGGACTGTATAGCATCCCCTTAACAGCAAATACTTCCTTGACCAGTAATCTCGCCATCTCGATGGACGCCCAAGGACTAATGGGGGCGATATCGGTAGCGACAGGGAATGCCATCATGTCGATCACAACTGCAGGCAATGTCGGCATCGGGACGACGACACCCTCAGCCAAACTTGAAGTTGCAGGAACCGTCTCCGCTTCGGCGTTACAAGTGAATGGCGATATTAATACCACTTCAACGAATGCCTTTTACTTTGGGGATTCCGTAACAGAGGGGAGTTGGCGTATTATACGTTCAGGGAACAGTTTAGTCTTTCAGCGATTTGAGAGCTCGGTTTGGGTTGATAAAAGTGCGATAACACCCTAGAGGAGCAGATAAATGACCATGACAGATATGATGACCATTGATGAGATTGTTCGGCGCCTGATTAAACATAATCCGCTCTCCATTTACTTGTTTGGCAGCCATGCTTATGGTGTCCCACACAAAGATAGCGACATTGATCTTATGGTTGTTTCATCCGAACAACCCAAGGCTTATTATCAGAAACTAATGGGCGATTTGTGGGATATTGACTCACCCATAGAAATGTTAGTGTTTTCGGCTGATTCGCTCAAAGAAAAACTGACATGGAATCCAATGATCAATAAAATCGTCAATGAAGGGAAGGTGTTATATGGTCAGTCTTTTAGATGAATGGTTATTTGTTGCAGAGGCGGATTTGGCTTCGGCTAAGTTTCAGCTCGGCGATTCAACGCTTGCCCATATAAGTGTTTACCAATCACATCAAGCTGTAGAGAAAATGTTAAAGGCGTTTCTTGTCGCAAACAACTTTGAAGCAGTCCCTCGTATTCATGATTTAAGGAAACTATATCATCAGGTAAAGCTGTTGGGCTTAAATCTAGATCAATCTGAAAATGATTTGCTTGAGCTTGATTCATTTTTTCCGAAACTTAGATATCCTATCGGAGATAGAATTACCATAGTAGAGGCAACGCGTTGTTATGAAATCGCATCGGCTATTTGTGAAAAAGTGAAGAAGATAATAAAGAAGTGAACCGTTTACACTTTGTCTCGTTATACATGTTTCTGCTCTTTGTAAGTTTGCCCACCTCTTTCGCGGGGCAAGCCATAACGGGGAATCTTGTTGTAACCGGTGAGGGAAGCTTTACAGGTACCCTTACAGCCAATAACTTTATTGGTGGTGGTGGGGGCCTAACCAATCTCCCCGCCGTCAATACAGCCAATTTGGCTTTGACGAGTAACAGTTCAATCTCGATGAACGCGAAAGGGCTGATGGGAGCGATAACGGTAGCGACAGGGAATGCCATCATGTCGATCACAACTGCAGGCAACGTCGGCATCGGGACGACAGTCCCCTCGACAAAGCTTGAAGTTGCCGGCACGGTCTCTACCTCGGCGTTACAAGTGAATGGCACGGTGACAGCGAATAATTTTATTGGTAGTGGCGCAAGCCTAACCAATCTCCCCCCAGTCAGCACCGCCAATCTAGCCTTAACCAGTAACATCACCATTTCGA
>CAIUCY010000082.1 GCA_903897765.1 uncultured Candidatus Marinamargulisbacteria bacterium
ACAAATCCCTATCATTTACCTGAGCCATCGTTTTCCTCCTTCGTTTTTTGCCGATTATGAAGAAGTTTACGATGGCTCTCTCTTTTCTTCAAATTGCGAACATTATCGTACACGATCAGTAATGTTGGATAAACTGAGGATTAAGTCTGATTACAAGATAATTCTTCCTAAGGGTAAAGTTTATATTGGTGGAGAACAATACACGGGGTTGAATAAAGGATCTACTAGATTCTTTGCTCGAAAAGTTGTTTATCAAAATAAGTCAGAAGAATCAAAAATCACGGTTAGTCTTCAGTGCAGAATGAACGGGAAGGATTATTTAGAGCTAAATCCATCAAGGATCGGGACGTATGAGTCCTTGAAGGAGGCTTTAAAAGTATTTGGTATTGATACTGGAGAGGTTGTCGAGATTCATTATGCACTAGATTTTGAGTGTTTGTCAGTAGATGAGTTCCAGAAATACCTGATGATTGATTACAAGAATCAAGTTGTTCCATTCTATTCAACTAATCCTGGGAAAACAGTTCAGGGGATATATTTCGGTACAGGTAATTCAAAAATCTGTGTATATGATAAGAGTGAAGAGCGCTTACTGAAAAGACGCCAGAAAGGGCTCTTCTAATGAATACCATACGATTAGAGCTGAGACTCAAAAAGAAATATATTCAGGGCATTACTATCCAGAACTTACACGAAGTTTTGCAAAGAGAATACTTTCATCAAGTTCATTTGATGGAGATTGAATTTATTGAGCCTGTGTCAGGAACTAGGGAAAACAGGACGAGATTCTTCGATTTTAAAAGCATGGTTAACCTAATCGGGTTGAAGCTCACAAAGCAACGCTTGAATGGTAACAGGCAATTTAATAGAGACTATGGGAAGTTTTACAAGGTTACTAGTGAGCAGGATCTCGATCAGATTTTCAGAGATGGTATTCAGGAGTATTTCTTTCCTGATGATTCAGAAGTCCCTCACGAAGAAGGAGGGCTTTCACAATGATATTGTTAGATAAAAAAGACGTAGCAACAATCCTGTTGTGTAAAGTGAACACTGTCAGCCATTTAGTAAGTTCTCGCCAGTTACCTTACTTGAAAATTGGGAAAGAAGTTCGGTTTCGAAAAGATAGTATTGAAGCTTGGATCGTTGAGAGGGAGCAAAAGTTCTAACGTAAGGAGTCGAGAGAAATGTTCAAAGCAGAAGCAATGGCTTCCACGGTGTTGAAAGAAGGATTGGTTGTATTTTTTTCAATTTTGTACATCGTTGAGGAAGTGATGCCAACCTTATTGGCAAGTTGCTCTTGGGTTAGCCCATGCCTCTGTCTTGATAGTTTTATTTTCTCCCCAAGCCCCATAATACAAGTATTATAGTCTTGATGTCTGATTTGGTTAATAGTAAAATAGCACTAGTAAAATAAGAATAATCAAGCAAAGGAAACAGTTTAATAATGGCCTCAATTCACCTAGTAAAGAATGTTTACTATTTGTCTTATAGAATCAATAGTAAGCAGCATAAGGAAAAAATAGGGTCTGTTCCTAAATCAATAGCAACTGAATGTAAGCGAGCAAAGGAAATTGAACTTGCAAGAATTAATGCTGGCATTAAATTGCCTGTCAAAAAAAAGATTACAGATTTTATTCCTGAATACCTTGCATGGGTTAGGAATGACCAAGGGAAAGGAACAATAAAAAGCAAAGAGTCAACTTATAGAAACTTAGTCTTGGTATTAAACGAGCTAAACTGCAACATTATCTATCTTAATGATATTAATACTCAATTCATTGAGAAGTATAAAGACTATAGACTCAATAATGTGCTTCATAAGAAGAAAATAAAAAAACGAACTGTTAATATCGAGTTTGAGGTGGTCGGGGTAGTTAAGACAATGGATCGGATTTCTTAAGTGGAAAACTGC
>CAIUCY010000083.1 GCA_903897765.1 uncultured Candidatus Marinamargulisbacteria bacterium
CAAGTTTTTCAACATTTTGACGGAGAGCCCATAGATCAAGCCCTACGATATCCATCACTTGGTCTACCGCTCCAGCCCCCCAAGTAAAACCGTCCTTTTGAGCCATTTCTTGAACAATAGGCTTCACTTTGGATGAATCCCAAGGTGAAAAACTCTTAAACTCTTCAGACTCGAAGTGTTCTAGCAGAAATTTAGTAAATTTTCGACGTTTATCGGGTGAGCCGCGATGGATCAGGATCAATTCATGCCCTATGTCAGCATCAAGGAGTATCTTTTCAAAATGGGCCTGATAATCCTCTCGTATCGTGGGCATACCCTGCACCACAATAAGTTTCTGGGGGGAAAAGAAATCCGTTGTCGTTAACGCTTGGATCAATTTTTCAATAGGATCTGATTCTTGAATATCAAGAATGGCGAGGTCTCCAAAGTTCTTCAAAAAAAACTGTCTACGCTGCGTAAGGCGCTCGTGGATCAAATAGGATTCATCCCCATACCAAAAACGACGGATCATGGAGAAGCCTGATCAAATAGTTGATGGAGCTGCTCTATACTTTTTCGAATAAAATCCGCCTCATACTCACTTAAATGACCCACTGTTTTAGCGGCCAACATATCGATCATTTCAATCGAGATCTTGGCTTGAATAAGGTCACACTCTTTATGCCCTGACATCGGATTAGCCACAGCACCCAATTGCTGCATAGCGGTCATATAAAGTGAGTACACCAGTGCAGCAAAGAGGTTTTCACTATTTTCGCTATTTTCCATAGTATCCATATTACTCGCTCAGTTGATCCAATAAAGCATCCGAGAATTGGGCATTGTGATAGACATTTTGGATATCATCTAATTCATCAAGAGCATCAATGATAGCGAGGATCTTTTCCGCGACTTCTTTATCTTCGATCGGTATTTGCATAGAAGGGATCATCGTCACTTCTGCCGATTCGTACTTGAGTCCCGCCTTATCAAAGGCTTCTTTTAACGTTTCGAAAACTTCAACAGCGACCGTAACGTCGACGGCACCATCATCCGAAGCAGAAATATCGTCTACATCATGCTCAAGCGCGACTTCCATTATCTGCTCTTCTGTTGGCCCATTAAAAACGATAAGTCCTAGAGAATTGAACAAGTAAGAGACCGCACCCTTCTCAGCCATGTTACCGCCACGTTTTGAGATCACATTGCGAACTTCGGGCAAGGTTCTGTTTTTGTTATCGGTCATGCACTCGATGATAACGGCGACACCCGCTTGGGCATAGGCTTCATACATAACCTCTTCCAGATTACTTCCCTCACCACCTCCAACCGCTTTGTCGATGGCTCGCTTGATATTATCATTTGGCATATTCACTTCTTTTGCCTTAAGGATCGCAAGTCGAAGTCGACTGTTCGCTGCCGGATCACCACCACCCTGACGGGCAGCAATAATGATCTCTCGTGCAACCTTAGTGAAAACCTTACCTCTAGCCGCATCTGCCGCACCTTTTTTACGCTTGATCGTACTCCATTTACTGTGTCCTGACATGCAATGTGCCTCCCTATGGATGATATGCCCTATTCTAACATTGAATACAACACTGCTGTCCGGTCTTTTTAAGTAGGAGATAAAAAAGAGACCCCCTTGTAAAATGTTGTTTGGGAACAAACCACAACAAGGAGGTCAAGGGAATGAAATATCAAAACAGTATCTTTCGTCAACTATTGGAATTTATACCGCGAGACAAGTTTCAAGAAATGGTGGATCGACACCACGGAGACAAGGGGACTCACAAGCTGAGTTGTTGGACACAATTCATTGCATTGAGTTACAGCCAAATACGGGCAATGGATAGCATTCGAACGATTGAGAACGGACTAAATGTTCATCGCAACCACTGGTATCACCTAGACATTTCTGGAATCAAGCGGTCAACCTTTTCTGATGCCAACAACAAACGCCCCTGTCAAATTTATGAAGATCTGTTTGAGTATTTATTAGGGAAGTGTCAGCATTATTCTCGCAGTCATTTTGAATTCAACAACCCGATCCGATCCATGGATGCAACGACAATTGAGCTTTGTCAGGGGCTATTTCCTTGGGCTAAATTCGGACAAAGCAAGGGCGGAATCAAGGTTCATGTGCAACTGGAACACAATTCATATCTGCCCGACATGGTTGTTATCACCGACCAGAAAGACCATGAAGTCAAAGTGTTTCAAGGCTTAACGTTTAAACCGGACAGCATCTATGTGGTCGATCGTGGCTACCTAGATTTTGAGGTATTACACCGCATTCATACCAGCAAAGCCTACTTTGTTATTAGGGCTAAAAAGGACATGAACTACTCGGTGGTTGGACAGCAGGATTCAGACCATCCGCAGGTTATTTCAGACGAAGAGATTCAAGTGCCCTGGCTTCACCGGATACAGCCCAGCAAACGTCCCAAATATCCCGATATTCTGCGACTCGTGACCTATGAAGATCCCGAAACAGGGAAGGTTTATCGATTCCTGACCAATATTGAGAATTTCCGACCGGAGACGATCGCTTTGATCTACAAACAACGTTGGCAAATCGAGCTGTTTTTCAAATGGATTAAGCAACACCTCAAAATCAAGGCGTTTATTGGCAACTCACGGAATGCTGTGATGACTCAAATTTGGGTCGCCATGATCGTGTATTTGATCTTTTGGTATTTCAAGCATCAAACCAAGTTCAAAGGCACTTTGTTTCACTTGGCTAGTATTATCAACGAGATTCTGTTTTCCCGAGTTCACCTGTTAGATATTCTCGGTTTTGACAATCCAGAGCCCCCGTCGCTACAGGATTCTGGTCAATTGTTGCTCTGGTGTACATGAAAAAGACCGGACACTAGTGTGAATACAAAAAAACAAACCACAAAATATCCCTGTAATTATTCAGAAATCTGTTCGATAGATTAACATAAGGCAGGCGGAGGTGAAACACCATGATAGCTCTTGTAACCGTATCAGTAGCTGTGATCGTCGTAGCGATTCTTTTAATTAAGCGTCGCAAACCTCAAAAAGCGATCTATAAGATCAATTTCACAGTCAATGATAGGAAGGGCCTTCCTGCCAAGAAGTTTTTTAATGTGAATTATGTTCATAATAAGGACATCATTCCCGTAAAAAACCGGGCTCTCATAAGAAATTGCGTGATCTAACCCCTCTTCCCCCCCAGATCACGTAGTTCATCCGAAGGACGGTTTTCCCCCCAAAACCGTCCTTCATAAAAAATACAAAGCCCCCTTCCCTAGGGGGCTTTTACATTATCGGCGATAAAGGGTTTCGTACTTTTTGGCGGAGGCTTTCCACGAGAAGTCACAACGCATGGCGTTAAGTCGAATTTTGTTCCATGCTTTTTCGTCTTTATACACGGTCAAAGCTCGAAGAATCGTTTTAAGCAGCTCCTGAGCACTATAGTCGAGGAACACAAAGCCATTCCCCAATTCATGCTCAAAATCTTTGGCCAGATCAAAATCAGTGATCGTATCGGCTAAGCCACCTGTTTCTCGAACGATAGGGATCGTCCCGTATTTCAGGCTGATCAGTTGACCCAACCCGCAAGGTTCGTATTGACTAGGCATTAAGAAAAAATCAGAGCCTGCATAGATCTGCTGAGCCAATTTAGCATCAAACGCTAGCACAGCCTTCAATTGCTTGGGATATTTTATTTCCAAATCTTTGAGAAGGGTATGATACTTAAGGTCACCCGTTCCCAAGATCACTAATTGAACATTTTGTATCATTAACGCTTCGATCATCTCCGCAACCAGATCAAAGCCTTTTTGATCCGCTAGCCGAGAGATCATGCCAATTAATGCTGCCCCCCGCTTGGTTGGCAAACCGACCTGCTTTAGCAGAGCCTTCTTATTATCATGTTTTTTCTCGATCGTTTTGAGACTATAGGGTTTGGCTATCATCGTGTCTTTTTCGGGACTGAATACTTTATAATCGACCCCATTAACGATACCAAAAAGATCAGACTGACGCCCCTGAAGAACACCCTCTAATCCACACCCATATTCTTCTGTTTGGATCTCGCGGCTGTATTGCTCAGAAACCGTCGTGATGATATCAGCAAAAACAAGCCCACTTTTCATGAAATTAAGTTTTCCCCAAAACTCGACCCTATCCATAGTGAAATATTCCCAAGGGAGTCCGGTCAACTCGAGAACATCTTTGGCGAAAACACCTTGATAGGCAAGATTATGAATAGTGTACATCGAGCGTATGCCTTGGAAAAAAGGATCCGTCGCATAAATACTCTTTAGATAGACAGGGATGAGGCCCGTTTGCCAGTCATTACAATGAACCACATCTGGCTTCCAGTCGAGTTTTTTGCACAAATCAAGCGCAGTTCGACTAAAATAGATAAAACGCTGTGCATTATCTTTGTAATCGAGACCTGCCTGTTGATAAAGCCCGTCACGATCATATAGCGCGTCATTTTCGATGAAATAAATATTTGTTTTAGATCCGGGCAGCGTCGATACATACGCCGCACCATTATATTCGTTTTCACCCAACTCAACCTTTAAATCACTGACAGCGAGTTTTAATTTGAATTTTTCTTTATCGACAACCTTATATCGCGGCGTAAACACCTTAACCTCATGACCAAGCTTGGTTAACTCAGCTGGGAGCGCACCCGCCACATCGGCAAGTCCTCCTGTTTTCGAAAATGGCATCACTTCAGATGACACAAACAAGATCTTCATGCTTTTGGCCCTTTCCGCTTAAAGCGTCCCTGTTAAATTTGATGTTTTATACAACGCATAATCAACCCCTGGGAAGATATTGTCCTTGGACTCAAGTTCACGAACAATGGCTTCATCAATGGAGGCAGATTTTATCATATCGTAAAGTTGGTTAAAACGGTTTACATGACTTTTCGTGCGACGAATGGCGTACTCGACCATTGTCCCTGTTTTCATAATGAACGCCCAATCCGAACTCTGTGCAAGGAGTAATTCTCGAGCAGCTTGATTCAAGGCTCGATTCAAAACCCCATCCGAAGAAGGAAATTGATTCGCCAACTCGGTCATCCGTTCTGACATCTTGTGAAGATGACGATAAATCCAGTCATTGCTGCCCTCAAGCCATACCTCGTTATAACCTTTGTTCCCCCAACTCGACATTGAAGGGGTGACCACCTGATTGGTGGGGTTCTCTAAGAGATACTCATACGGCGTGATCGTACGAACAACATCTTGGTCATAGAACATTTTTCGAAGCAGAAAATCGATAAATATCGGGCCTTCAAACCACCAGTGACCATAAAGCTCAGCATCATAGGGCGAAACGATAATGGGTTTCTTTCCCCCCATCACCTCGGCAAGATATTCCACCTGTTTAACTCGGTTGAACAAAAAGTTACCCGCATGCGAGGCAGCGACTTCAGCCGCTTCATGATGATTGTAAGGCACCTTGCTGTCGGTACCTTTACCCGTAATGCGAAAGTACTTGATCCCTGTATGTTTTCGAATGCCATCAGGATGGATATAGTCTTTGATATAATCCATATCCAGATCAAAGCCAATATCACGATAGAAATCACGATAACGATAATCACCTGGATAGCCCTCTTCGGAGCTCCATACCGATTTAGACGACTCAATATCACGACCAAAGGCCGCTACGCCACTTTTCGTATATACGGGTGCAAAGACCCCATATTTGGGACGAGGATGACCATGCAGAACACCATGGGAATCAACAAAGAAAAACTTGATCCCTGCCTTCTTCAGTTCAGCATCGTCTCCAGGGTTGAACCCACACTCGGCCAACCATATACCACGGGGACCACGTCCAAAATGTCGCTCGTAATCACTTGCAGCCATTTGAACCTGTGCATGAACCGCCTCACGACGATTTTCCATCAAAGGCAGAAAACCATGGGTCGCAGTACAGGTGATCACTTCTAACTTGCCCAAATCTTGAAATTTCTTAAAACCATTGATCAAATTTTTATGGTATCGATCCACAAACGCATACCGACATTGCATAAAGCGTTGATGATACATTTTTGCGGTTTCATGGAATTCGGGAAGATATCGGGTACGATCGATCTCTTTCGCACTAAGTTCGATCAATTGCTCGATATGCCGAACGTATCGATTTTGAAGCAATTCATCGGAGAACATAGCTGCCAGTGGTGGTGTGATCGACATGGTGATCCTGAAATCGACCCCATCGTGGACTAATCCCTCAAATACATTGAGAAGAGGAATATAGGTTTCCGTGATCGCTTCATAAAACCAATCTTCTTCGAGAAAATGCTCATATTCCGGATGTCGAACAAACGGCAAATGGGCATGCAATACCATTGATAAATAGCCTTTTTCCATGATTATTCCTTTCTAGATGAACTACTCGATCCAGCGATTGACGACCGGCGTGATCTCTTCGCTCATCGAGCTGTCCGATGAAACAGCCTTTACATGGAAGGGGAAACGTCCATTAGGTAATGCCATATGCAAACGGAACCGACCTTCTTTATCTAATTGGACCTTTTCTCCATTGATCGTTAACGCTTTGGCATCCGCCTTCGTTTGACCATAAACGATCAATTCGGTATCCACCCATAACCAGAAATCTTTTTTTGACTCTACCTTTTGCCCCATATTACTTGAAAGGGTTTCCGAACTTAAGGACTGAATAGGGATCTGAAGATTGAGTTCTTCGCGCCCTCTTTCCGTCACAAAAGAAGAGTTGAGCTGATACTGACGAATAACATGCCCCCCCGATAAACGATAGAGTTCGTTGTAGAGATCGCGGTTTTTATTAAAATCGATCATCATCCATTCTTCATCGTAGAAATCACTGACCGTTTCGCGAGGGGTGCTCACCACATTCGATCGAGCGATCAGGAGAAAACGCTTGTCTCCAAGACGAAGCCCCACATCAAGACAATAACTACGATTTGAAGCAACAGGGAAATACCAGTTCTTTGCAAAATTAACAACAAATTCCTTGGTAGACCAAGCATTGTTGCCATTGAACTTCACATCCGTAACATCATAGAGGCGAACGACCACATCATAGGCCTGACCTTGCGCATCTGCCTGACGAAGAACCTCATCCCGTTTCCAATCCGTCACTTCCCAATAGGCGTAAGTATTAACAGGGTCAACAACCATCATCACGATAATATTATCGCCATACCCTTCGGGCAAATAATGATGATCCTCTAACACTTTCGCACCTAGAGCGACAGGGGATGGTTCACGATAAGCAATAACGGGCGGTTCCACCGGAGAGAATTTACTGGCTTCCACCTCTTCTTTTGCAGCAGCCATGAGTTCGGTTTCAGTTTTGTCTTGATCCAGTTGGGCACTGAGAAGCCCTTCTGATTCGGGACAAATTTCACAACGTTTTTGCGCAATCACCTCAAGTATAGACCCTACAAGTTCAGGCTTGCCCATACGGGTACGATACTTAACATCCAGATCCGTCGCGATCTGAAGAAGCTCATGCTTTGTTAACTTCACCAAATCTTCTTGTTGGTCGATCATGGGAATATCCTTTCTTAAACGACACGAACGCTATTCGTGCCGCCCATGCCATTATCGGCAAATTTTTTAGCGCCTGGATCGTTGATCCAAGCACCGTCAACAATATATTTGTAAGGATGTTCTCCCTCTGGAAGAATGACTCGGGTTGTAAACTCCCCCTTTTCATTACACTTCATTACTTTTTTGACAGGATTCCACTTATTGAAAGCGCCTGTTAATATAACCGAGTTCGACTCGGGTGAAAAAAACTTAAATTGAACCTTGTGCTTTAAGACTACCTTTTTCTTGTTCGCTACTTTTGGCATCGTTTATATCTCCTCTCGTTATCACGTTCCTCTATTATAAGTCCTCATTATGGCCGCGCACAAGTATAATTGTCTTTGTTTAGTCCAGTATACATCCTTTTTTTAGAATATTTGTCCGATGTGTGTCCATTTTTGAATTATTTTACATGTGTGCATGTCCGAAAAGCAGATATGATAAAGAGTTTACGATTTATTGCGCGGACACAAGATAGGATAAATTCCGCCTCAAGCGGGTCACTTCGACTTCGTTCAGTGACCACACAACGCTCAGTGACCACACGATGCTCAGCGACTACACGCGAAGGGTAAGCTAGTCTTCGACGACGGCTATTTTTATCCGAAGGCCTAGCTCTTTGAGTTGGGCCAATGAAACGGCCCCAGGCGCATTGGTTAAGGGGCAGGTCGCGCTCTGAGTTTTGGGAAACGCGATAACGTCACGGATCGATTCTGACCCTGTCATCATCATCACTAGGCGATCAAGGCCTAAAGCTAACCCCCCATGAGGTGGCGTTCCAAATTCGAGTGCTTGTAAAAGGAAACCGAACTTTTCATTCGCCGACTCGGCATCGATACTCAGTAGATTTAATATTTTCATCTGTAAGTCTGAACGGTGGATTCGAATACTTCCACCCCCCAATTCCACGCCGTTCAAAATAATATCATACGCTCTGGAATTGATCGCTAATAGATCGCCATCCAGATCATCAACACTTTGAATATGAGGCATGGTGAACGGATGATGGAGAGCAGTGATGCCTTCTTGGCCTTTTTCGAACATCGGGAAATCGGTCACCCATGTAAACATATACGGGGCTTTCGGTTTAAGGCCTAACACTTTGGCGATCTCTAGGCGTAGCCGACCGGTCACATCATATGCGACTGACGGTTTATCTGCGATGAACACCAAAACATCCCCAGGAACCGCACCAAAGCGCTCCATGAGGGTACGAAGCTCTTCAGGCTTGAAAAACTTGACTATAGGGGACGAATACTCGTATTGATCTATGTTAACGGGCGAATCTTCTTTAATGGTGATCCATGCCATGCCCTTTGCTCCATGCTTGCGAGAGAATTCGACTAGATCATCAAGATTCTTTCGACTAAGCGTAAACCCGTTTTTGATATTAAGGCCTTTGATCATGCCACCTGAGTTAGCCACATCATTAAAAACCTTAAACTCTACATTTTTGCAAAGATCGGAAATATCGACCAATTCGAGGTCATAACGCAGATCGGGCTTATCTGAGCCAAATCGAGACATCGCTTCGGCCCACGTCATCCTAGGGATAGGGTTGGGTAACTCAACACCGATCGTCGAAAACGACTCACGAAGAACACCCTCGGTAATAGCCATGACATCGTCTTCATCCACAAACGACATTTCAATATCGATCTGGGTAAACTCGGGCTGACGATCGGCACGAAGGTCTTCGTCCCTAAAACATTTTGCGATCTGGTAATACCGCTCAAAACCAGCCGACATCAAGATCTGTTTAAAGAGCTGAGGGGACTGAGGCAGCGCAAAGAAATGGCCTGGGTTGACCCGACTAGGCACAAGGTAATCGCGGGCACCCTCTGGTGTGCTTTTATTTAAAATAGGGGTCTCAACATCGAGGAACCCTTCTTTGTCGAGATAATTGCGGGCAGCTTGAACGATCTTGTGACGAAGAATGAACTTATCCAGATGACTCTTTTTGCGAAGATCAAGGTATCGATATTTTAATTTAAGGGATTCGTCGACTTCTTCATCGTCAGCCACACTGAACACGGGCGTTTTGGAGGTATTGAGGATCTCAAGTTCATGGCATTCGATCTCGATCTCGCCGGTATCCATTTTAGGATTAACCGTATCGGACGAACGCGCGATGACCGTCCCCTTCAGCCCCAGAACAAACTCGCTTCTGACGGTTTCAGCCAAATTATGAACGGCTTCACTTGATCTAGACGCATCGATGGTCACCTGAACGATCCCCGAACGATCACGAAGATCGATAAAGATAACCGCCCCATGGTCACGGCGTCTGTGAACCCACCCATTTAAAGACACCGTTTGACCAATATGCGAAGCGCGGATAAGGCCGCAAGGGATTGAACGTTTTATCATGGGAGGTAGTATATCGGCAGGGGCAAAAAAAGAAAAGTAAAATTACCTGCAATTATGCCAAACCCCGTACGATAACTTTAATGAAAAGGGATCAGCAATACCCCCACACGTCTTGGTGGTCCCTTTTCCTTCTTGGAAAATCCAAATTACATGAATATTTGGAGTTTTTAACTCCATTTTTCAACCTTCTTGCCCCAAATGCGATCTTCACCTTCATCGCTTATGCCTGGCTACGCAACTTCTAGAAACAACTCCTTTTTGGAGTCATTTTGCATGAAAGACTTTAAGGTTAGTTAATCCGGCTTTTTTAATAAATTGCTGAGCTTTATCATGAATCTGCGAAGCAGTTATATTTTGCTTTGCCAAAAAATGTCGAGTCTGATGGAGTTGCCACATCATATAATCGTCATCCTTCGAATAATCGTTTTTATAGTGAGCCATATTTACTGCCTCCAAGATTTTCAGGACTAACAATTTCAATCATATTAAGATTTTCCACTACATTAATTTGATTAATTGCACTCATCGTTTCTAAATTTACAATATGTTGAAAATTCCAAGAAACAATAGCATTAAGCTTAGCCAGCGATGCACAAGCGATGTGGATAGTATCATTTACTTCTTTTTTAAGTATGGCCGCCCGATACTTCCCCGCAAGTTGATTTTCGATGTCTGTTATTGGTATTAGCGTAGGGGCCGCGTCATTAATTAGTTTAATGAAATTCTCGCGAAGGCCCTTATCTTTTGTATTTTCAATCTCTTGTATTACAAGGTCGGAGATATGAGGTGAATAGCGCTGAATTTCGTTTTCAAACCACTTCTGCGTAATTAATTGCCGAACAGGTTTTTTCAAGTCAAAATAGGCAGAGATTACCGATGTATCAAGATAGATTTCGAGTTTTTTCATAGTAGAGACATTATACCTCTTTTTAACGTTTTCACAAATTAGTCGAATCAAATCATCTAAAATCTGACCATGGAGGGTATCGATCTATCATATAAAACCTGACCAAGAGGCATGGCAAAAAATGAAAATCGGATGCGAAATATTCGGGCAGAATATCGACC
>CAIUCY010000084.1 GCA_903897765.1 uncultured Candidatus Marinamargulisbacteria bacterium
ACTTCCAGTGAAGGGTCTATTCCTATTATCCTTTTTTCATTCGGAACATTCACCGTAATAATATAACTATCTTTTCCTATTAAGGTCATTTCAGCTACATCATCATATCCAACGGATGATCTTAGTATCGTCAAAATTGAAAGAAATTTAGCTGCACTCAGATTAATATCTAAATAAATAGAGCGTTGAATAGGTTGTTCGTTGATATTTCCCGCATTATCCATTACCCAGACGAAAATATTCCGAGTTCCTTCTAACGCGTTCTGAATATTATACGTAGAGGGAATGACTCTTCTCCAAGCAGGATCAAATAAATCAGGGGTCGTTTGCTGATCTTCGGTAATGTACCAACCGTAGACCTCTGTGTCAGGAGAAATATTAAGTGAGATTATGAGCTCATTTGCGTTTAAGGTGTTCCCGTTCGATCGATTGGTCGGATTAAAGGTTGGATTGGCTGGAGGCGTTTTGTCGATATAGATCACGCTGCTTTCTGTAAGGGTGTTATTATCATAGATTTTAACAAATTGATTAGAGGTGTTCCCTGCGAGATCTACGGCAACAATATTCAATGTCGCTGGACCACCCACAAAATTATTCAAGATCTGAAACTGCGTCAAATAATCAAGTGATGTCTTGGTATTTAATGTAATAGGGATCTGCGCTCCATTACTTAACCGTAACATCATGCTAGGTGTTTGAAGCAATTCTTCCACGACAGAAAGAGTTATATTCATTGTTTCGCCAGCTCTAAAGGAAATAAATTCATGTTCAAACCTTAGCGTAGCTTGGGGTGTAACGGTGTCCACAATGATCGTTCTTGTCGCCGAAAAGGGATTTAACGCTAGGTCATAAACGAGCAAACTCATCGTTGCGATACCATTCCTTGTTATTGATCCATTGATATTCAGCGTTGTCCGCCAGTCTAACGATGTAACTGCATCAAAAGAGGTATAGGCTATGTTTTGATTGGCAAAATCTTTAATGATCAATGACGGCGTCGTCGACAGTTCTTCCGAAACAGTAATGGCAATGGGCCAAGAACCAGATCGAAAATATTCTTTTCCATTCAGGTCAAAGTTCGCTATTGGGGCCGTTCTATCAATATAAATATTGAAATCATTACTGAACGTGTCTTGGGTATTCAACGCATTATCCGTTACATGGATATTAAAAGTGGCGAAGCCTTCAGCAAACGTATCATCGATCAAAACACTTCCTTTCCAGATAATAGGTGACACAGAACTCAGCCCAATAATTGGGTGCGAAATATTATCGGATGTTTGAAGCGTAAAATCAGGCGTCGAGACTTTTTCACTTATGTTCAAAGTTAAACGCATTAGTCCTGTTTTGGCATATTTAAAGGGTTCTTTAAATATCGAAAGGGTAGGCGGTGTATTATCAAATATGATGCTTGCCGAGGAAATAGAGGCATTAAACGCGGTGTCACGCACCCATAAGAAAATCGTCTTTTTCTCATTTACACTACTTGACAACGAGTAGGACAACGACACCACATTATAGGTCGACCAAGATATCGTTGAGGTATCGAGAATAGCGCTATTCTCTGTCAGTATATAGTGGCTAACTTCTGGATCGTTTCCCGTCATAGTCACCGTGACCATCAATTGATTTGTATACTCAGGGCTATTCGTTCTCTTGTCGTGAATTTCTAATATCGGCGAGGTCGGAGACCGGTTATCAATAATAAAAGAAACGCTTCCTGACGCCGTATCCTCATGCCCAACGACGTTGTACTGGGTTTTGATCGTCAGCGACAAAGACGCCACCCGTTCATTCCAAGCTAAATCCGGCAAAATATTGATGGTTGCCCACCAATTATCGGTCAATAATTCGCCTCCATCTGTAAAAGTATTCATAGGGAGGCTCAGACTCAATGCCTTAATGTTTAAGGTCACTAAACAAACGTAAACCGGTTCACTCATCTTTAGATTAATCGTTAAGGTGCCAGCTGGCACCTGTTGCCCGAGAATCTGTAGGTTTATCGTCGTGTGGGGAATGCTTGTGTCTTTTTGAATATTTTGGGTCAGGTAGGTCATGTTGCCCGCGCGGTCCCTCGCCCAGAAATAGACTTGATAATAATCATTGGGCAAGCCGCCAATATCAAAGGTGGTTCGCTGCTCATTAGCAGATACCCACCGAATATCATGATAGGTAGGTGCTGCCATTGAGCTTCCCGACGTAACGAGATTAATCAGATAAAAAATATTCTGAGTATCGTCATAACTATGAGTATAGGAATAGGTAACAGCCATAGGATTAAATTTGATGAGATAACTTTTGGATGTTGTCGCATCATAAACAGCGATATTAGGTGAAATAAGGGGCTGAATATAATTGTCAAACGTCAATACGATCGGATTGGAATACGGGCTTTCTAAACCTGCAGCATCATTAACCTTAACCTGAAGGGTATATTTGCCTGTACCCCCACCCAAAGAATAAACAGTCGAAAGGGGCAGCCAATCTCTTATCTGGGTGATGCCATCATTAACATTGTAGCTGACTTTCATTTGATATAAAAAAGGATCTATACCAAAAGGCACATAATTAAAGGAAACACTATTCGCTAGGGTCCATCCTATTTCTCCCGAGATTTTATCGTTCATTTGGGGCGTAATTTGAACGGGCGGGGTTCGATCTAGTCTAAACTGGCGGTTGTAATTGTTAGCCCCCACATTAAATATGCCGGCCCCTTTCGTTCCAACATAACTATTGACACTATAATTAAACGTTAACGCGCCATCATCCCACTCGCCAACATTTATTGTACCGACCCAATGATCATTCCCTGCTATTTCAGGTATCTCCGATAACACATAACGATCCAAGTTAATTTTCTGGAAATAATCTGTCTGATCGATCCTATAGTTTATAGTGACATTCGGGGGATTGGCATCGGGGATCGCTTCATTAAACCCAAAATCTACTTTGAAGTTTCCTGAAGAATTAAACCAATTGATGTTCATAACTGGCGAATTATATAGTCTCCAGGCTTTATCCATAATCGGTACAGCGACATTTTTATAATAATTGATCGTGGTGGGGCTTGCGCAAAGTGTGCCATAAGCATCCATCGTCCACAGATACAACGTTTCTTTTGTCATTTCTGGGGCAGCGCTAATATCTGTCAGAAGCGGTTTATCGTGAACCCATTTGGGATTAGCAAAAATGTTAGCAGAACTCATTAGCCCTGTATCAACCAAGTAATACTGCGCGACAGGACTATCAATATAAAGATCTGGGTTTACCTTGTCGATAAAGGGAAAAAAGCTTTGACCTGATATATTAAACGAATTCGAAAAAAAAGAATTGCTTTGTACTTCAAACGTTGGAATAACCTCTGGCTTAAAGACGTTGTTCGCGATATTCCCCGCCTTATCGACAAGTGAAATATCCCAAATCTCCTCTCCTGAAATATTAGCAGTAATGCTAAAGTCGCCCGTGTATCCCTGATAAAAGGAATCCCATACCATATTGACGGTTGTCTGATGATATTTGACGATGGGTGAAGCCCCTAAAGCTGCATCCCAATTGTTCGGATCATCTTCGGCTTTTAGTTTGACCGTGTAGTTAACACCACGGGTAAGTTTTCTGCCTTGATCCTGATAAATCGTTGTTAGTACCGCTGCCAAAGACCCGCCATCGGGTCGGATCACCACATCAAGAGCTGTAACTTTGGGAGGCAACGGATCATAAAGAACATGAATAAACGTATCTAGGTCATTGATCATTCCGCCAGCATTCATGACCCACAAATGGAGCAAGTGATCCTGATGCGTTGGACCGGAGAAGAATCCATAGTCGATTAGATTGATCGTTACCGGAAGGGGCGTGGCTTGCCAGCCGACATCATCCACTGCAGGTTTTGTTTCCGGATTATCATCATAGCTTAGCCTGTATTTTACAGCGGTTGGACTTTTAATATTTAAGCTTACCAAGAAATCATTGGCAATATTGTTCACTGAGACGATAGAATTCATGTCTCTAACAGCAAAAACAGGATCAGGCATGCGCGTTTGAACGTTAAAATACTGGCCACTTTTTATGGTATTTACAATACGATGAGATCGATCCTCCATATAAACCACAAATGAGGCGATCCCGTTGCTATCGTTATAACCAATATAAAAACTGGACCAAGTCGGACTAATCGGATCACTTAAACTTATATCCCTTAACAGGGACTCACCCGCCAACTGATACTTAATATTAAAGGATATCAACGGCTCACTTATAGCAAAGACGGGATAATGATATCCCAGATCCACATTTTGACTTAAATCAAGATTGATCATAATAGAGGGGTTCGTTAAATCTAAGGTAATTCGGTCGGTTGCTGCCATTGTGGACATATTCCCTGCAGCGTCTTTGATCCAAACATAAACTGTTTTGACGCCCTCAGTAAATTGCGATGCTGGAAAGCTGTACATGTCGGGGCGTATGTTTATCCAGTCGCCATCATCCAGCTGAGGAGCAAAGGCATTACACGTAACTAGCCACTGTACGGCTTCATTGTCACTAACAATATTTATTTTTAAGTTTCCGCCTTGTGTATAATTTCTTTCCAAATAGAAAGCATCTTCTATAGTCAATTTCGGATTAGGTGGTGGCGTCGTCTTAACAATCTGGGTCTTGCCTACAACGATCGACATTCCCTTTACTTTAGCAAGATCATAATCCTCAATACTATAGTTTAAGGTTCCATTCTTTCCTGCGGAAATATTATAGGTCGCAACCCAAATCGATTGGCTAATGACTTCTGTCAAAACAAGATTTACGGTTGGATCTATGCCAAGCTTATAGTTTAACGAAGGGGGAAGCCCTTTATATAACAATTCATTCATATTAAGCGTAAGCCGAACTACACCCATGGGCAGATAGCCGGTGGGTGTTTGGATGATCGTTGCCTCTGGCGGTGTATTGTCAAAATTGATCGTAGCCACCATGGCCGGTGTGCTAATATTACCGAGACTATCCATGATCCATAAATAAACACTTTTCATTTCATTGACTGCATTAAGGAATTGATACATCACAGGGCGGTAACTCATCCATCGATTATCTGTGATCGTCGGTGTTTTATTCACTTCAGAAACAAGCCAAAAACTAGCACCCTGATCATTCCCAATAATCGAATAAACCGAGTTGTCGTGGGTATATCGGGTCTCGGGGTCATTAACATCTTCAAGCCAGAATGAAGGTGTTGTAATGGTTGCCTGAACATCATACGCCAGCCCTAATTGACTATCGACCACGACCCGACCCGCATTATTTGTCGCGGTCATATAAAAAGATACTTTTTGATTAGGGACGACCAACGGAGGGCTAAATGAAAACGTAGCCACAAATGCCTGTCCAACTCTGTTATTGAACGTAATTCCCAAATTCCATAACCCATAATTCAACACAACATTTGGTGTCGATTTTGGTAGGTCATCCATGTTTAATGTTAGGGTTAAAGGATAGTTAATAAAAACATTTTTCGTGGATAACTGGAGCCCCCCTGCCGGATCTTTTGCCAACACATTCAACGTCAACAGATTGCTGATAACATTGCCGGCCCTGTCAGCACCTTCAATAGTTAAGGTATGCAACCCATTGGCTAAACCAGTGAAAGCATACTGGTTCGCCGTCACCCAATCCGACCATGCGTTGCTGTCCAGTTTTGCTCGGTACGGTTTCGGACGTAGCCCGCCCGCATCCAGTGCGTTGCTCCATGAGATGATCACATTGTCTTGGTTGTACCATCCGGCATCCGGCGTAACATCGTTTCCATC
>CAIUCY010000085.1 GCA_903897765.1 uncultured Candidatus Marinamargulisbacteria bacterium
GACAGATGATGATATCAGAATTTCAACTCGAACAAAACCCTAAAAAAGAAATATTATTGACAATCGATATTAACTTAGTATTATTGTTTAAAGCTACAGGGATTTTGTACGCTGTTCAATTTTTCACGGAAGATATTTAACAAGGCTCATTTTTGAGCTACACGTTTATTCACAGGCAACTGTGCATAGACAACCATACAAAAGGGGGATAAGTATGAGTATAACAGGTGCAGTGGCAAGTAGTGGCAATACACAAGCGCCCAAGCGAACTAGCTTGGATCAATGGATCAGCCAAATGGATACAAACAATGACGGCCAGATATCCAAGTCAGAATACGATGCGGTTACCTCAGCAACAACCAAAGGGGGCATGCCAGGGGGACATCCAAAGTTGAGTTTTGATCAGTTGTCTGGGGGGAGCACAAGCATTTCTACGAGCGACTTAAAAGCCATACTCGAGAAAATGAGACCAGCAGGTGGAGGCCATCATCGATCAGAGGCCATCAGCGATGCGGCGTCAGGCGCGACAACGGCGTCAACATCGTCGACGACAAGTTCGGCTTATTCTGCGAACGCAACCACAGGCGCAACGACAAGTTCTTCCACAAGCCCATCAGGCAGTGACAATCGTCTAAGTCTCATCCTCAACATGCTCAGTCAGAGTGGTAGTTCGAAAGCGTCCTACACAGCTGAGGATATGAAGACCTTTTTATCTTTAATGAATGGAATAAATACTAGCGCGTAGAAAACAAAAAACCCTAGTTGGAGCAATGAAGTCCCCAACTAGGGTTAAAACTAAACCATATTAGCGAATTTATCTACAGAAGAACTGCTGGGCCCAACACTTGATTGACTATTGTCTAGCATGCCCGATAAAAGCTGATTAAAGACACTGCTGCTCGCACCATGACTGGACGAACTGCCCGACACACTTGCAGACAACTTTGACGCACCTGACACACTTGACGCACCAGACATGCTAGACGCACTTGACATGCTGGATAACGAACTTAAGCCTGAAGACATACTCATTTTTCTCTCCCCCCTTTATTCTTATAGTATGCCCAAAACACCTGAAGATAAACATGAAGAGTTTTGGATTCACCAATTATGACAAGGCTTTCGACTATACTATATGCGATTTAAAATGGGTCGAAGAATAGACTGTATAGGTTTCGTTTTCCTTAGTGACGATAAGCGCTTTGATGTCAGGGATGTTTTCGATCATTTTCTCCCCCTCCAAAGGGCCCAAAACCATGAGGGCTGTGGTAAGCCCATCTGCCAACGTACAATTGGGCGCAATGACACTTACACTAATAACATGATTTTGAAGCGGCATTAATGTACGAGGGTCAAGTGTATGAGCAAACGATACTCCATTGAGATCGATCCAGTTTCGATAATCGCCACTGGTAGCAATGGCTTGATCCTTTAACGCCAAGGCAACAAATATATCGGTGACAGCAGCAGATTTTTCGGGTGAGTTGATCCCGATAATCCATGGCTCCCCATCAATTTTTTCACCCGACACATAAATCTCTCCCCCAACCTCAACAATAAAACGTGAAAGTCCCATCTTTTTTAGAACACTCGCTACATGATCAACGCCATACCCTTTGGCTATCGACCCTAGATCCAAGGTGACAAGAGGATCTTTTTTCTCAATAAAGGCTTGGCGACCCTTTTTGTAGAAATGGATCTTTGAGAAGCCGATATGTTGCCCCGACTCGACGATCGCTTGATCTGAAGGGATTTGTTTAGGCTTGTCTTTGGAGCCAAATCCCCACAAATCAACCATGGGCTTCAACGTTCCATCCCAAGCACCCTTTGAAAGATTCGAAACAAACGCTGCTTCTGTTAATACCTTGTAGAAATGGTTAGAAATACGCATCGGAAGCGTATCTAACTTGGCATTAAACAGACTGATCTCGCTTTGGTTATCGAAGACTGACATGCTACGATTGACACGTTTAAGGGCACGTTTGATATCATCGCTAACAGCCTCTAACGTAATAGACTTCTCAAGAATGCAGGTAATATTATAGGTCGTGCCCATCGTCTCACCGCTAAGAACGTTGACCTCGGGCATAACCTGATCGTTAATTTTGAACTATACGATCGAAGACGTACTCGTCGGTGCAACCCAATTAGCCTGAGGCGAAGCACCCGAAACCGACGCAACAGCACTATTATGATGATGACCTTTATGACCAGCCAACTTTTCCAATGCCGTAATTAAATCCGCAATGCTTACAGGAGCTACAACCCCAGAAGTTGAAGTAGACGTGCTGCTTAAAGAACTTTGACTAACCTTGCTTATCGCCTGACTCAAAGCTGTCATAAAATCTGCCTTTGAAGTAGCCCCATTCGTTGATGTCTCAAGAGACTTTAATACTGAAAGTAACGATGTTGCACTCCCATTTGAAACTGAACTTACACTCATTTGTTCATCATCCCCTTTTTATCACATTATATACGGAACACTCACCATAAAACAACAAATCCTGGGTTCAAAGTCATATTAATAAAATTCAATATGAGATTTGCTAAAGATAATCTTGATCTTACCGATAATTCAGACCTAAGGGGGGTGTAATTAAATGAGTTCAGCGATATCTTCTGTATTATCGAATGCGATCTCGGAATTGACAACGGGAGCAACTAGCAAATCAACAGCCACCGCAGCGCCAGCGGCGCCAGTAGTAGCGGCATCATCGGGAGCAACAAATCCTGTTGGGTCTTCCACCTGGAGCGCCTAACCTAAAGCGAAAATAGGGCAACATAACGCTATTTGTATATTATGTTACAATAGTGTTATGTTGGATCCCTACAAAATATTGGGTGTCGGCAAGGATGCCACGGATGAGGAAATTAAAAAATCCTATCGGGAACTGACCAAGAAATATCATCCTGACCTCAATGCTGGCAGCAAAGAAGCTGAAAATAAATTCAAGGAACTTGGCGAAGCTTATGAATTAATTAGCAACAAAGATTCCCGAGAAAAATTTTCTCAGTCCCAAACGGAAACAACCGGACAAGAACGACCGTTTTACCATCAAACCCAAAACCCAGATAGTCGATATCGCCGCATTTTTGAGGAGGACAACGAAGACCTCTTCAGCTCGCTCTTTCGATCTCAAGCTCAGGCACGGAATCGAGACTCTTTTTATTCCCTTGAAATTACGGTGGACGAAACCTTGCATGGAACCACCAAAGAGATCGCGCTTCCTAACGGCAAAGAGCTCAAAGTAAAGATCCCTAAAGGCATTGCGGAAGGCATAAAACTTCGCTTTAAAGGACATGGCGAAACCGGAGGGGATGCCTATGTCGAGATCCATTACAAATCATCCAAACGGTTTAAGATCGAAGGCGAGGATCTAATATCTGAGCTACCGATCAACCTCGATGAGGCGCTTCATGGAACCCAATTAGACTTTATGACCATTGAAGGCCCGATCCTGCTTAAAATCCCCGCAGGGGTTAACAGTGGATTCAAGTTAAAGATCAAAGGTAAAGGTCTTCTACGTGCAGATAAAAAAAGTCGAGGCGATCAATATATTCTTGTAACCGTGATGCTGCCTTCCAAACCAGATACAGAGCTGAGTTCGCTCATCAAAAAATGGATAAAGGAACATCCTTATAACCCACGATCGGAGGCATCGTAGATCATGTGCACTTACCCTATCAACGATCTCGTTCAAATTTATCGTTTAGAGAAATCTTTTATCCGTATCTGCATCAAGAACCAATGGATCATTCCCTTGGACAGCAAAAATGTTATTCTAGATCAAGAGGACGTTGGCCGACTGCTCTTGATCAAAGACCTCCGACACAACTTGGGTGTTAATGACGCGGCGATCCCTGTTATTATGCATTTACTCGATCAAGTATACTGGCTAAAGAACAGATAAAGATCAACTACGGCGGACTGGACTCTGAAAGTCTAACGAATCGATACCCCTGAGCGATCAATTGGGTCAATGCTGTTTGAAGTCCGGCATGGGTTCCACTTTCTGGATGATTCATATGACACAAAACAATATCTCCTGATCTAGCGGTTAAAACAGCTTTTTCAACCTGTGGGCTCGAATAGGTGGCACCCGCATCACCCAACACCGAAAATCCAGCGGCCTGATAACCTAACTGGTTTACCACTTTTACAGCAATTTCATCATAGAAGGCAGTTCCCGAACGATAAAATCGAGGGCGGCGACCGGTTAGGTTTGCGATCTTAGTAGCGTTACCCTCGACTTCCTCAATAACTGCACGAACGCTTTGGGTTCCCTTTATACCATAAGCCGATCGTCCATTGATCGAACAAGGGCGATGAGACAATCCGTGATTTTCGATCTCAAACAATGGATTTGCCGCAAGCTCATGAAATTCGGAAGGAAACTTATCGATCCATCGAGCATTGATGAATAGCGTGGCAGGAATCTTATTCATGACCAGAAAATCGATCAAACGTTTGTCATATCCATCTGTTTTCCCACCACAAGCATCAAGGGTTAAAAAAATGACCTTATCTTTTGTCTCGATCCGCGATATTACGCCCGGAGCCCGCTCTCCCCAATAGTTGGGTGTAACGCCTTGATAGGCGGTAATAAGGGGCGCCGTATCAACAGCAAAAAGAAGAGACATAAGCATAAAAAAAATGATCCGCATAATTAAGGTGTCCTTGGGTCTTAGAATTGGCGAACCATACGTAGCCGAGCATTAACGAAGACGAAGCATGGTGGAGTTGAGGGGAATCGAACCCCTGACCTCTGACTTGCGAAGCCAGCGCTCTACCAACTGAGCTACAACCCCTATATATAAGCTTTATTATTTTTTAGTGTTTCTGATCCGTTCCTTTGCCTTTTGGGTCTGATCCCAAGTCATGACCTTACTCAATCTTGCATTAAGGTCAGCACTAAATTTAGTTCCAGAAAATGATGCATTTTTCCCAAGATTATTCCAATACCATGCTTGGATATAGTCTTTGGTAACCCCGTTACCCTTTTCATAGAGTAACGCCAGTTTATACTGAGCCCAAGCATTCTTCGCACGAGCAGCTTTCTCATACATCTCGGCAGCTTTTGTGAAATTCTGACTAATACCTTTCCCCTCTTCATAAAGACCACCGAGTTGATAGGCGGCCCAATCATTGCCCTGATCCACGGATTTTTCGTAATAACTCACGGCGCCATCGATATCAACGAGAACACCGTTACCTTGTCGATAGATCTCACCCAATTTATACTGTGCCCAATTATTCCCTTGGTCCGCCGCAAGGGTATACCAATCGATCGCAGCAATAACGTCTTTGGGCATTCCTTTTCCTTCATCGGCCATCATACCCAATTGGTACTGAGCCCACATATTCCCTGATTTAGCAGACTTTTTAAACCATTGCGAAGCTTCAGCATAATTTAACGGTGTTCCTTTTCCAGACACGGCAAAAAGGGCTCGCTTATACATAGCCCAATCATTTTTTAATTCAGAAGCCTTTTTGTACCACTCATAAGACTGTTTTAGATTTACAGACACCCCACGACCTTCTTCAAAGGACTCCCCCAGCTTATACATCGCATCAGGATCTTTTGTTTCGGCCAATCGTTTATAGATCGGGAACGAAACCTTGTAGTTCGCCTTCTTGTAGGCTGCTTCTGCTTCACTCATCCCTGCCTCAGCAAAAATAATACTCGAAAAACAGATCATCAAAACAATAAGGATCATCGATTTCATGTTTATCGCTCCTTTCATAGTCACAAGTGACGATAATATATCGTTGTCCTTGACAAAACGCAACGTCTTTATGAGGCTATTTTCGACACTCCCACCATATATTGCATTTTTTCGTTTTATGGAATAAATGAAACCGCCCAACGATAAATGATTAAAGGCTAATTCATGGGCAGTTCAGAAATGCTTATGAAAAGTCCCATGCTACTTTATTTTGCCACTTGAATACCTCACAAAGGTTCGATAACATATCATTAAATGATAATTGGGAGTCAGCCATGCCCGTAATTTCTCGATTCTATGGAATATCCATTAAAATGTATTTCAATGACCATCTTCCTGCCCACTTTCATGCTATTTATGGCGAATTTGTTGGATTGTATGATCTGAATAAACTTGAACTCAAAAACACAAGGATGAATTGCTTCGAATATGGAACACGCAAGAGTTTCACAGTATAGATGGAATTGAGTAACGATGGAACAGGTTCCAACGGTTGTCAGCTTCCAAATTGAGTCGCCTGCCTCACTTCGGGTCACTTTTTCAAACGAGGTAATCAAACGTTTTTCTTTTCAAGACAAACTTTCAGAGTATCCGTTTAATGCACTAAATAATGAGTCGTTTTTTAAGAGTGCAACAATTGACCGAGGTGGCTATGGCATCAGTTGGAGCGATCAAATCGACATCAGTGAAAACGAGCTTTGGGAGAAAGGTGTTGATGTAGAGGGAAAGTAGTTCTCTTTTTCTTTTTGATTGCAAATAAAGTCAAAACGCGGGACAATGATGTTAATTAATACGATCTTGCATCCGCCGTTGAATTCTGAACCCCTTTGAAATCATTTGTAGCGCTTGCATAGAATCATGAATGCGAGGCTCCCGTTATGAATAAGCAACTGTTTTCGAATCTAGACATCTCCGAGAATATCCAGAAAGCCATTAAAGATCTTGGCTTTGAGGAAGCATCCCCGATCCAATCGGAGGCCATTCCCCTTCTCCTTCAAGGCCGTGACATTGTCGGTCAAGCGGAAACCGGTTCGGGTAAAACCGCCGCGTTCGCTATCCCTGTTATTGAACGACTCAACCTAGACAAACGCGAAACCCAAGCGATCGTGCTCTGCCCAACCCGTGAGTTGGTCGTTCAGGTCGCTGAAGAATTTCGAAAGTTAACCAAATATATGCCGCGCATCTCGGTGGTCCCTGTTTATGGTGGACAACCTATCGACCGTCAATTAAAGCTGCTTCGAGATAATCCGCAAGTTATTATTGGAACACCCGGACGAACAATGGACCATATGCGTCGTAAGTCGCTTAAATTGAGTGGCGTGACAATGGTTGTCCTCGATGAAGCGGATGAGATGCTCGATATGGGTTTTCTCGATGATATCAAAGAGATACTGAGCCAAACGTCACCCGAACGTCAGACCATTCTTTTCTCCGCCACCATGGCAAGACAGATCCTTGACATCACGAAGCGTTTCCAAAAAGACCCTATCGTTATCAATGTGATACAGAAACGCCTCAGCACACCCAACATTAAACAAATGTATCTCGAAGTGTCGGAACGTAGCAAACCGGAGGTATTGGCTCGGCTTCTTGACCTTCATGGGCTCAAACTAGCGCTTGTGTTCTGCAATACCAAACGACAAGTTGACTTTCTGGTAGAGACCCTCAAAACACGTGGGTTTTTTGCAGACGCCCTTCATGGTGACCTTAGCCAACCTGCACGGGATAAAGTCATGAACGGGTTTCGTAAAGGAACGGTTGAGATCCTTGTTGCCACCGATGTGGCCGGTCGGGGTATCGATGTCAAAGGGATAGAAGCTGTTTTTAATTATGACCTTCCTCGTGATGATGAAGATTATGTCCATCGTACGGGTCGTACCGCACGAGCTGGAACAGCCGGTATGGCGTTCTCATTTATTACTGGTCGGGAATTTAATCAACTGAAACGGATCGAGCGCTCCCAAGGTATTCAAATTACACGTCATGCGATGCCGACCCTTGATGAAGTAGAATCGACTCGTTTAAATACGTTTTCAACCAAGATCCGCGAAACAGTCGCGGCAGGAAAACTAACCAAGTTCATTGCTGAGATCGAAGCGTTGTCGGAAGAAGACCTTTCTATTCTTGATATTGCTGCCGCCCTTTTAAAAATGGCGATGGATAAAGAGAGTAAGGGAATGGATGCTAATGCTGACCTTTCCTTGCCCCCTCGTGAAGAGTATCGCAAGCCACGTCCTTCTTGGAAGAGCCATGGCCGTAGTGATTATTCTGCACCTAAGCGATTTGGCAGTGGTAACCGCCCTTACTAAAACCTGAGGAATTGGCGATGAGTAAGACTCAGATTCTTTCAAGGTGGGGATTGTCGAAAGAGGCGAAACTTGAAGCGTTTGCCGAGAAGCCTCTTCGTGCGGATGCTGCTTTTGTCATCGCAGACGGAGCGGCTCAATATCTTCTTTTTTCGTTTCCCCTTGATCGACAGGATTCGGTCGATAGAGCTATTTCAAGGGCGATACGTGCATCAAAACATGCCATTCCTAGCGTTGTGCCGATCGTAACGCAAAACAATAAGCCCTACTCGATCGATGGGGACGCGTTCTGGGTGCTTTACCCTCATTACGGTGAACCTTTAACGGGGGCAGACCTTGTCCAAAATTTAACCCTTGCGACTCAGCTCGGTGAGCAGTTCGCGGCATTGCCAAATCATTTTCCCGTAAAGGAATTTGAATATCCGCCCTCCAATTTGTTTAGCCCCGTATTTCAACAAAGTCTACTGGGGCTTGTGACTGACAATCATGATCTTGACACCATTCTCGAAGCGAATCTCTATTTACAACGCAACTTTGAGGCGGTGTTACCTTGGCTCGATCAAGAATTTGTCCATGGGGACTTGCATCCTGGCAATATGTTTCGCCATGATGGCACTATCCTTTTTCATGATTGGGAATACGCCCGACAAGAACTCTGTTTATATGATGTCGTTTTTTTGTTGGGCTGTCTGGGGTTTGAATCCCTTTCAAACCTGACGTCTGATTGGACCTTAGAATTCCTCCGTAGTCACACAGAGTCGCGTCCGGTTTCATGGCTGACAGCGGAAACGGCTTACCCCTTGCTGATCTGTTCCCGACTTCATTGGCTGCACTTATGGTTAAGTCTTGGCGAGCAAGACCTCATCATGCAAGAACAAACCTATTTAAAAGCATTGCTGGCTAAACGAGACGAGGTCATGACGTCATGGAGTGAAAGTTGGACGATAAAGAAGCCCGCTCAAAAATGGGTGGTCACCGATGCGCTCATTCCTCCGGTAATCAAGGTGTGGCTTGCTAATAATTCACTTGAAAATGTATCAGGCCTCCCTTTTGAGGAATGGCCGCTTTTAATGATCGCGCTCGGCAAAGAAAATCGACTTGCCGATATGATACGTTGGATCGATCAACTCGTTGACGATTGGTTTCAGAGCGAGTTAAAACCGCCTCTGTGGGTATTAACACAAATGATGGTGAATCTTTCTTTAGACCTTGCCCGCAACCTTCAACAAGCTGGACTGTATCGACTAAAAGCGATGCTTAGTTGGATGCTAGAAGAAGCCCCCAAAGACGAATCCATTTTGATCGCGCAAGGCTACGTTCTACGCAATCTATCGATGATGCTAGGCGACATGGGGCATTTCGAGGCGAGTTATCAAGCGATCGAGGACCTAGAAGGCATGTGGCTAGATCATGAGGACTGTTTGCCCCTCGCTGAAGAGCTTGCAAGAGCATGTGCCGGGGGGTTGGTAACTGCACTTAGTGTTGACGATAAAGACAAAGGTCTTCAATATTTTGCTCGACTCGATGAACTGCTTTTTAAATTCCCCGGATCAGAGAAGATCAAAACAGCGTTCAATCTCAGCAAAAAACAGTATGAGCAATAACTATGACTCGCTGACCCAGAACGCTGTCTTAACGGCTGTTGAAGGGGTTCTCGGCGAGCCATTAGCGAATCTGATCATCCCTCGAAACAGCTATATCAATCGCGTTTATGAGCTAACGATCAAAGCCTCTCGCCAACCGTTGATCGTCAAGTTCTATCGCCCAAACCGATGGAGCACCGAACAGATCCTTGAGGAGCATGCGCTTCTTGAGAGAATGCAATCCCAAGAATTGCTCGTTATTCCGCCGATGCGCATTGCTGATAAGACCCTATTTAACGTTGACGCTATCCCTTTCGCCCTATTCCCCAAAATGGGCGGTCGGGCACTTGATGAATTCACGAAGGAGGGATGGATACAATTAGGCCGACTGATGGGACGCTTCCATGCACTTAGTCAAACACAAGCGGCATCAACTCGAATAAAATGGACTCCGAAGCAGGCCACACTACATCATCTCAATATTTTACTCGAGGATAAGCATCTTCCCGACGACTATCGGCAACCACTTGAACGTGTCGTCAATCAGTTCCTTCAATCAGCCCAACCCTTGTTTGAACGCGAACCGTTGTTCTTGATCCATGGGGATTGTCATAAAGGAAATTTGATCCACCGTCCGAATGAAGGGATATATCTCATCGACTTTGATGATTGTTGTATTGGTCCCGCCGTGCAAGACTTATGGATGTTATTACCCGGCACGGCGAAGGATTGCCCGCTAGAAATAGACTGGTTTTTAGAGGGCTACGAAGTGTTTCGAGACTTTGATCGTCGGTCGCTTAGTTTGATCCCCAGTTTAACCATAATGCGCCTGCTGCATTTCGCCAGTTGGTGCGCCCTACAAACGGCTGATGTCGGGTTTCGCGACCATTTTCCCGATTGGGGCACAGCTCGATATTTTAATGAGCTGATCCGAGAGATCACAAATATTATAGTTGTCGAGTAGTTTTTAATAAATAACCCGTTTTTCGTTGATATTAGATCGATGAATAGCTGTTTGATGTATTTTGGCGCACATTTTGTCGATTTTTTCTGATAAATATTTGCCACACATCGGTTTTTTACGTTCCATGAAATTCTTCCTTCCTTTTGCCGATAACTTATAAGAGATAAGTTTAAGTTGAAAGAAGTGATGGGGTTGATGAATAAGGTTATTGCAATAGGGTCGAATAGTTTCCCTAACAACGTTCAGTCAGAGGTTGATCGGAAAATAGCGGCTATAAAAGCGAGCATGCGCCCTATTCCCATGGATATTGGCGGAAAACACGACTTCCCTCGCACTGGCCAACGATACGACAATAAAAAGCATTGGCCAGATATAAAATACATACGCCCAGAATTCATTAATGCATTTTGCAAGACACTCTCTCCAGCTGATGCGACGTTTGTAAAGAATCTTAATTTCTATCTATTTAAGACACTTATTAAGGGTGATAACGTTATTGACGGTGTGTTTGATGATATGAATAGCGATGTCTATATCCCTATGAATCTACAATGGTTCTTTATCAATGGCGATCACGGTTTCAGCGAACTAAAGGACCGGCAATTACTAATGGAGCAGCATATCCTTTATATTTTTTCGCAAAGCACTAATCAAGAATTAAGCAAGAAAGCCATAACATTTCAAAAAAACGATTTTTTTCACTCGACTGAAATTAATAATCTTGAACAACAAGCAAAGCAATTAGTACAGAATATTCAAAAAGGGGAAGACGACCAAAACCTTGCCCCATTTGATCGTCGACGATATATCGAAGGCAAAATTGAACTTGAAATTATAAATCAATATCAACAATCAAAGGATTTGACTCAAATAAGCCTCCTCTCAGCCGACTCGGATATTCCAGAAGACTACATGAGTCACGATGATATCGACAAATTGATTAAATTAAAAATATCCGCCCTAACCCAAAAAATTATGCATGATTTGATTAATAGAAAAAGTGATATTCAACAAGAGGTTGATCTATTAGGCAAAAAAGATATTCTCCTTGATCATGATGATCAAAAACAGATTTGGGAGAAAAGACTAACCACTCTCAAGTTCAAGTTTCGTTCAATAATAACAAAGACAATGATAGTCATGCAGGGAGTCATGCCTTTTGTCAAAGAAAGTTCCTCAGCATTAGAGCAAGCCAAGCAATTAGTTTCTAAAATAAAAGACAAAAAAACAAGTTCAATACACGAGGCTTATACCATTCAACGGGATCGTTTCAATCAGGATACGCGTGATAGATATGCGAAAAAGAAACCGCTTCGCTATTCGATGGCCTCACTGAATGTTCACTCGGGTGACTTCAGATTAAATACAAAGTTAATTCTTAAATCTGCTTATGAAGCCAAGCAAGCGAAGTCTCACCGTGTCATTTTTCAAGAAACGGCTCTTTCTGCTTATCACGTTGGGGATAACGCAGCCCGAGATCTTCCACAACAAATGGAGGCTCTTCGTGAGATCAATAAAGAGGTAACAAAATTTTTCTCTAAAGATGTCATCGCATGGTTAACAAAAAATACTGGGAAGGACGTTGTTGATGCGTTTAAGGAAAGAATGGACAAAATTGACGAAGACATGTTTAAAAAACAGATAACGGATACATTCGTTCCCGATAAGCTCACCGCGCAGACCAAACAAGACCTAAAGCAATATAAGTTAAGCGAAGCACTTCGAGAAATATTACAAAACAATAGCAAATATAATTCAGACCAAATCATTGAAGACTTTAATAAAGACTATGATGACCATGGGTTAGGACTGACGCTTCCAGCCTTCATGCCATCGGGGAAAACCAAGCCTTTCAATGGGACGTATGTCTTTCGCATGGATGGAAGCCTTGCACTAGAGGTTGGGAAACAGGAGCTGATTTCTGAATATTATTTTAATGAACCCCGATTCCAGACGTTTGGACGGCGTGATATATTAAACTCTTTTGTCGAGCGTGGCCATATTGTAGGCCACACTATTTGTGAGGACTTTTGGCAAGAGCTGCTCTCAAAACTTCAACAAAAAATGGTTCTTTTTGGAAGCAAATTAACGATTCAAGACCCAAATATGGCTGATTACCTCGACCAAGGAATGGATGTTCATGTAAACGGGTCTGCCTCGCCAGAAAATGCAGGAAATCTAAAGTATTATGGACCCGCCATGAATATGGATAAACTCCCCAAAGACGGGTATATTCTCAACGGTGCGCTTTATCGGTTTATGGGCAAACGTAGCGATACACGCCTAGATCTTATCAAGGCTACGCCCACATTATTTGGCGTGAACGAGTTGTACACAAATACGTTAGGCAATAACACCAATATTACGATGGCAGGGGGTGCTTATGCCGTCATACCTGAAGGAAAAGATGGAAAGGTAGTCGGTAGTCTGCCTCAATACACAGAAGGTATTGGTGTTTTTGATATTGATAAGGACGGAACGATCAGCGTCCCTGTCGAGCCGATCGGTTATCAACAAGAAGGCGATGCCACGTTCCATGCTGGTAAAGAAATTCGGGAAGCTTTAGTACTAGCCCTAAAAGATATATTGTTAAAAAATGATGCGGATGGAGTCTCATTACGAGCCGATGGTTCAATTGGTGCCACATTATTCTTGAAATTATTTTTGGATGCTAATCGGATGCGACTGATAGAAATGATGAATCGTTTCCTTCTTAATACGGGGAAAGAGTTTAATTCGCTTTCTAAGAAGGAAAGAATGAAAATATTGAAGGACTATAAGATCAAGCTTGATCTTCACCTACAACCCCTTGACCCTCGAAGTTATGTAAAGGAGATCGTTCAGGCTTATCGGGGTAAAAAATATTATGAAGCACGAGTTCGACTTAATATGCCACTAATCAATGACATGCCCTGGGCTTTGCCAATTTCAGTAATTTTCTCCTATGGCAGCAAAGAAGTAGGCGCTTTACTCCATCAGCTTTCTGAATCCATCTCAAAGACAATGCTTAACAATGAAGTCTTCGGCATATTACCGAGCGATTATTTAGATTTTGCATCAGACATAATGAAAGATCCTATCTTTGGTAAGTTTGGGGCCTTGTTAACAGGAACCATCGGCATTATGTTTTTGGTTAATTCACTGATTAAACATTATGCAGACAACTTCCTAAATCGACTTGCTCCCACATCTGACAGACTTGCAAAAGAACTGCTAAATTATAGCGAATCGAGACCTGAGGTTGAGTTGCCATTCATCCACCTCCCACAAGCGTTAGATAATCCAAATAAATGGCATGTCTGGTCAAAGAGTTGGAACGCATGGAATAAGCGTAAGGTTGACTGGGCCAAGCGAATGCCTAAGGAATTAATCAGAACAACTGAAGCTATACGTGCGGTTTCAATGTCGATGAATAATAGGTTTTCTCAATGGGGAAACAAAAACTATATTCCCTTTACAACTCATGCAGAAGAAACGATCCTCCCAGGAAACTTTGACAAGGCAATATCTGGTCATAAGGCTCTTTTTAAAACGATCAATTCGGCAATGATAAGGGTAATTTGGTTAGATTCTTTAGAAGAACAAATGACTCAAGCTACTGATCCTGTAAAGTTTAAATCGTTATATAAAGAATGGTTAGACCACACAAAAGAAATGACAGAATACGGCTTATCGAGGGAACAGAAAAAATCAATAGCACCACATATTGCCCTTCAACGAAAGTTATCGATAAATCGAATTCTGGGGACAAAAGGATTGCAAGTTTTCGGTAAGGACATATTAAAAAAAGATTTGGAAGCGATGAATATTATTCTTAAAGCCCCTATTCTTTCTCTGGAATATCCTGCGGTTACATTAAAGGATATTCAACGGGGCAAGGTTCCGATCCCGATTCAAAACGCTCTCAATCGAGTGCTTCTCTCAAAAAATTATAACCGGTTTGCTTTTATGAAGCCACTGATCGATCCAGCTAAGCAAATGTCAGATGATGTGTTTGCCGAATATATCGCATATCGTGTAAGGGAATATGAAACAAAGCTTCACAAGAACAACTTAGATGGTCCGAACTACCATTATGAAACAGCTGGTTCCTCTGGTGACGTTGAATCGACCCAATTGGACGCCGAATCGGCAGAAATAGAGCGTCAGGCTATTAAACATGAAGTTATGAAGAACCTAAATAAATTTGCAGCATCTAAAACTGATCAAAATGAAATAGCCAAAACAATAGGAACCAAGCCCGTCCTTGTAACGCAAGAAGAAGGCAGTAAATGGGGAGATCAACGCGTACAAATCCGACAAGCCATTCGTCTCGTTGATGCTATGGATAAAAATGGAACACTAATAATCCCTTCTTTTGGCACTGATTTCTATCAAAGTATTTTTACTCATGCTTGTGAGAAAGGGATCAAAACATTCGTTTTAATAACCCGTCAGGAACTTGATAGCGCCAAGATTTCAGTAAATTATACGAAGGACACCAAATACTGCATCTTTGAGACATCAGAAGAGCGAGATGCGTATATTAATAAACTCTTAGAGAATAAGGGGAAAGTATAAAATGGCACCACCTATAACATATAATTCTGGATCAACATACACAATAAACTGGAAATTAAACCCGTTACCCGAGACATCATCCTTATCAGGCATTACTGGACCAGATCAGCCAAGCAGGACGGAGGGAAGGCTATCCCCCGCTTCTCCATCTACTATCCTCAGCCCTCTGATAGATATTCCATTCCCATTACAAGGGGCGTCAACGGAAGAAAAAGTCCAAGACGAAGAAGTGCAAAAAAAAGTGAACTCTTACACAGAAAATCGGAATTTATTAAACCCCTCTTTTAATAATGCTGACACTCCGAAAACACTCATGACAGGAATGTCTCTTGATGACTATAGACTCCCTTCTTCGCCAACCAATACGAACACGGAAGATTCTTTTTCAATAAGAAGGAAAAATATACTCCCTGAATGGATATATTTGCCATCCAATGAGGGAAAGAAACATCACAAGAAACATCATCATACTGGGACAAAACCGGTTGAAAAAAAGGGTTTCCCTGATAAAGGTGCTGATATAAAAATTAATAAACAGGTAGAGGCAAGGTCTGAATCGACTCAAACCCCAAGAAATAATAAATTAGAACCAAATAACATACAGCCGACATTTCCCATAACACCTAAAAATGTAGTAAACGGCTCAGGGAAAAAAAAGGAAGGAATACCAAATAAGAAGGAAAACAAGTCGATTTCCTTGAAAATATTAGAGATACCTTTGGAGTTATTTAAATTATGTTGGTCAATTATAAAGTTTTTATATGATGAACCTCAAAATTAATTGACCGATTTCACTACACCTTAAACTGCCGAAGCATCGTGCCCAGTTCACTTACTTTTGAAGCGGACTCACTGACCGTCGTCGTCGCGGTTTCGATCGTGGCTGTCACTTCTTCTGCACTGGCAGTAAGTTCTTCTGCACTGGCAGCGTTCGATGTCGCCACTTCGGTTAGGCTACTGAATGATCGGGTTATTTGCGCTTCTTCATCGGTCAGATCACCCAGTGCTTGACTCGAGGCATTGGATCGTTCCTCTAAAGCATGAATGTTTGTTCGAACATCTTGAATACTAGCCGATACCTGCTCCGCTGAAGCTGAAATACTTTGAATTTGTTCATTATTCGCATGAACAGCCGCTATAATTTCGGAAAGAGAAACCTTGGCCTCTTCCGCTAAACGAACACCTATCGCTACATTCTTTTTACTGACAGACATCGATTCGACGGATGCCTTTGTAACCGACTGAATGGAATTGACGATGGACGTGATCTCGGTCGTGGCCTCTGCTGATCGTTCTGCGAGCTTTCGAACCTCATCAGCAACCACCGCGAAACCTTTCCCCGCTTCGCCCGCACGTGCCGCCTCGATAGCCGCATTCAGCGCCAACAAGTTGGTTTGGGAGGCGATATTGGTGATAACACTAATGATCTGACCTATTTTTTCTGAGCTTTGACCCAGCTCTTCAATTTGAGCCCCAACGTCATTAACTTTGATCTCTATATCGGTAATGGCCGTGACGGCTTTATCAACACTTTCCTGACCTTGATTAGCCAAGTGCCGAGTACTTTCTGATGCTTGTGAGATATAGGTGATGTCATTGGCAACGGTATCCATAGCTTTTTGAATGGCTTCAATAGAATTGACCGACCCTTTCGCTTGAAGGGCTTGGTTACTCATCTCTTTCTTGGTGGATTGTATCGTTGAACCCATCGCACCAATAGCATCATTTACCTTATCAATATCTTGTCTCTGTGAATCGGCTCCCTCAGCGATACCGATGGTTGCTTGGGCCACGAGGGTCATGGTTCGATTGGTTTCCACAAAGGAGATCTTTAGATCATTGATATTATGATCAACGATTTGTGCGGTTTTTTGTGCATCACGAACCAAGGAGGCAATTTTCTCAGCGAACTGATTAAAAGACTGCGTCATTTGACCGATCTCATCCATACTCTTTTGAGGCAGCCGTTTTGTCAGATCCCCTTCACCTTGAGCGATATCCTTCAGCCTTGCTGTCATATCTTTGATCGGAGAAATAAGGGTTTTATTTAAATAAACAATAATGATGGCGAGAAGAATAACAATGAAGGCAAAAAATCCGGCGAGAAGCCGATCCGTTTTCTTAAGCGTATTAACAGAAATGGTCTCATCGGTCGCACATTTCGTGTTGGCCATATCAACCACGGCATCAATGGCTTTTCGGTGTTCTTCATAATGCTTCGTCATTTCAGTAAAGACCCGATCGGCTTCGACTCGATCGTTGGCTTTTATCGCGGGAATAAACGAATGCTCGACAATATCATAGAATTGTTTTGCTGGGGCGTAGGATGTAACAAGAAGCATGTTTTTCAAGGGGCCATCTTTAAGGTCTTTTGTCCAATATTCATGTCGATCATTAAAGTCTTTCTTTAATTGCTCTAGCTTTTGGATAAGAGCGCCCGTCTGACTCGTTCCAATGGATTGTTTCAGAAGAATGGCCGTCAAATAACTCTCAATAATATATTCAGGGGGAGGAAGAATATCGGCAATGAGATCTTTCCCTCTAACGATTTCTTGATAGATAGGGCCTTTTACCTTGACTTGATAAATAACGCGATTAGAGACCGAAAAAAGCCCAATAAATAAAATGAGGATGACACCCATTAAAAGCGTAATTTTCGTGCTAATTTGAAGTGATTTCTTTGACATTGTTACCCCCCAAGGCATGTAGATCTTATGCTTAAGAACGCTATCAGTTGTTTGTCAACGTGTCAATATTTTGCTAATTTATTCGACATTAGATTTTATTAGCGCCGAGTTGAGTCTTGGGTTATAATTCTTCTATTCAAACATGCAAAGAAGGAGCATTTCATGGGACAAACGATTACAGAAAAAATCCTCGCCGTACATACGGGTAAAACATCCGTCAAACCGGGCGAACTCATCCAAGCCAAACTCGATATCGTCCTTGGCAACGACATTACAGCCCCTGTTGCCATCAACGAATTTAACAAGCTAGGGATCGACAAGGTTTTTGCGACGGATCGCATTGCCCTCATCCCCGACCATTTTACGCCCAACAAAGACATTAAAAGTGCTGAGCAGGTCAAGGTTCTCCGTGAGTTCGCAGCCAAAATGGGCATCACCCACTTTTATGACGTGGGTGAAATGGGTGTTGAGCATGCTCTTCTCCCAGAAAAAGGCATTGTCGGACCTGGTGACCTCATTATTGGCGCAGACTCTCATACTTGTACCTATGGCGCACTCGGCGCTTTTTCGACCGGTGTGGGCAGCACGGACATGGGTATTGCCATGGCCACGGGTGAAGCATGGTTTAAAGTTCCCGAAAGCATCAAGTTTGTCATTAAAGGGAAAAAGAAAAAGTGGGTATCAGGGAAAGACCTTATTCTCTATATAATCGGACAAATTGGCGTCGATGGGGCTCGTTATCAAGCCATGGAGTTTACAGGACCTGCGATCAAAGATTTTTCCATTGATGAACGCTTTACCATCGCTAATATGGCCATCGAAGCCGGTGCCAAGAATGGCATCTTTGGTGTCGATGAGGTGACCCTTGCGTATGTCAAAGGTCGCACAATCCGTCCTTATCAAATTTATGAAAGTGACGCGGACGCAACCTATGTGCGCACCATCGAAATTGACCTTGCTGACGTGGACATGCAAGTCGCCTTCCCACATTTACCTGAGAACACAAAGCGTATTGATGAAGCCAAAGGGCTCAAAATCGACCAAGTCGTTATCGGGTCCTGTACCAATGGACGTATTGAAGACCTCCGTATCGCTGCCGACATTATGAAAGGGAAAAAAGTGGCCAAAGGGGTTCGATGTATCATTATCCCCGCCACCCAGCAAATATACAAACAAGCCATGAATGAAGGGCTTTTCAATATTTTCATCGATGCTAATGCTGCGGTTTCAACCCCCACGTGCGGACCCTGTTTAGGAGGACATATGGGCATTCTAGCCAAAGGTGAACGCTCACTCGCCACAACGAATCGAAACTTTGTCGGACGAATGGGGTCGACCGAAAGCGAAGTATACCTTGCTAGCCCTGCCGTCGCAGCTGCTTCTGCCATAACAGGTACGATCAGCAGCCCCGAAGAGATAATTTAATAAAGGAGACGATTATGAATGTAAACGGAAAAGCTTGGAAGGTCGGCGACCATATTGATACGGATGTTATTATTCCCGCCCGATATTTAAACACCTCCGACCCAAACGAACTCGCCAAATATTGCATGATCGACTATGACAGTGACTTTGTTACAAAAATAAAAACCGGCGACATCATGGTCGCAGGGGTTAACTTTGGTTGTGGATCTAGCCGCGAACATGCCCCTATCGCCATCAAAGTAGCGGGGATCAGTTGTGTTATTGCTAAAACATTTGCCCGCATCTTTTATCGAAATGCAATTAACATTGGTCTTCCCATACTCGAAAGTGCTGAAGCCAGCGAAAAGATCAAGGAAGGCGACGAGCTAGAGATCGATCTTGCACTGGGTAAGATCGTAAACATTACCCGCAAAGAAACCTATACAGCAACAGCCTTTCCGCCCTTTATGCAAGAGTTGATCGAACAAGGTGGCCTCATCAATTACACAAAAAAGAAACTCGGAACGGCACGTCTATGAATTTTGTCTTCCTTCTTGTCCTAATTATTATCGTGATACTCAGCGTCATCAGCTTTAATTTAAGATTCAAGGAAGTGTCCTTTTGGAGAAATCGGAAAAAAGAGATCCAGCGCTGGATCTCTCAACAGGAAAAAGACTCTAAATAGAGGCCCCCTGTTTATGTCGACTCCGCAACTCGCTTACAACGTGTGATTGGTCATAATGGGCGTTGGGGACGATATTAACCTCGTGCTCTTCTAAGTCCTGATGCGACTTCGGTTCGTCAACATTAAAGGGGCTTTGCTCGATAAATGTTTGTTCTTCTTTGACGACCTCATATTCAGGAACAGTGATAGTCGGAGCCTTGTCTGGAATCTGAGGAATAATTTGCTTAATATATGGGCGCGTTCGTTGATCCCCTTTACCGTTTATATGTTTGTCGCTGGGAGGGGCTTTTTCTATTTTTTCTAATGGGGTTTTTGCTGAGTTTATTTCCTGTTTTGAGATCTTTTTCATCTCTGCGGGTAATTCTACCCAAGACTGTGACGACAATTGGAACTCCCCGATCCATTCTTTAATTTGGTCGGGGCTTATCGAGGGATCAGGACCATTAATAGCTTTTCTATATGCAATGGCTTCATTTAATTGATGGTCTAGCTTTGCCACTTCGTCTTTAAGGGAATGATCGATTTTTTGGATGACAGGATCGATATCGTCTTTCATAATTCGCGTCATTTCTTTAAAGGTCTCCTCTGAGATCTCATATAAACGCTTCTCATTCATGACTCGATGATACATTTCCGCACCTTCTTGTGATCGATCTTGCGAAGACGTAGTTTGAGCCGTTCTTGCTGCTTTGACCCTTTCTGTCGCGGCATTTCTCAATTCCTCCATCATGACCTTACCTGCAACTTCATAAATGACCTCATTTGATACGTCATTTTTTTCAACTAATCGGAGTGCAACTTGAGAAGGAAGAAAAGGCAACAACTGTAATCTTTCATTTTGAGAGAGTTTAAGGAAAACTGGAGAGAATACCTCGATCAACTTTGATGTCAGGTCTGAAACCCCGTAGGGATCAGGAAATACCGTGGTCAAATATTTGATCAATACATTGGCCGTTCTTCCAATATTTTTGACATCATTCATGGAGAAACCTTCAACCCCTGTTGCGAGTGAACGCAAAAATAGTTGGTTCGCAAGGCTTAGATCACGAGGAGTCTTTATTTGAGTTAATCGCTGCAATAATTGCATTAAATCTTTGCCCCAAACTCAAGTTTTATCGCATCCAATAAATCCTGCATTACGAGTTCGACTCTAGCCTCGGCTCGTTCTTTTGTATTATCGATCAGGGCGATCTCTCGAAATGCTTCCTGTTTTAAAGCAAAGACTTTTTCAGCAGCCTGTTCAGCTTTGTTTCGTATCTCTTGATGGGGCTGTGTAAAATATTGAGCTGCAGTTTCGGGCGTTATAAGCGATATAGCTGCGAAAAACATTTCTTTTAATTCGTCGTTGTCCTTCGTTAGAGGTGAGAGAATATGCTCATCGACCAAGAAAGGAAGGACTTGTTTTAAAAATACCGGATCAAAAACAAGTAAACCCTCGGCATTTGCCTTCAAAATAAAAGAGGCATGCTCCCGAAGAATTTTTTCTGAAAAGGACTCAATGAGTTCGATGAACTGTTCTTTATCTGAAGTAGATGCATCCCGAAGAAGAGAAAGGCAGGACTCATCCTCTTTCGCATAAAACTCCTTCTTGATCAAATGAATAATAGACGGAGGGGGTTGAAAAATGTCTGATAGTTCTGGAACCTTTTCTCGGATCTGTTTCATGCGTCGATCCAAATCCAACAGTTTATCGTCTAGCGAATTTTGCCCGACAATGGCTCTCCCTTGAGCCTCATAGATCGAACTCGGATCAAACCGTTCTAGCAAGTCTTCCGTCGTCATAGAATCCTTGATATCAGACGTATCACCCAACAAACTATCCATGATATTCTTTATCGCGGGCGTGTCCAACATTTTGGGAACCGCTGAATTCATCATCGCCTGACGCAATTCATCATCATTTATCTTGTCATTTTTACCCATGAGCTGTGACATTTTTTTGTTATACTCTTGCGCATCCCGTTTATCATAATACAAGCTGAAGGGATGTAACCGTTTATCCGAATAGGTCTTGGCCCAATCGTGCCACTCGGGACGAAATTGATCCGCAATGGCCTTTATTTTAGCTAAATTATTTTTAAGAATATCCGTCTGGGGATTATCAATAATAGAGAGTCGCTCAGCTAATCGATCCATTCGTCGGATAAATACTACGAACTGAGCGGTATTAACCATGGGGACAGATTGAACACAAACATCTTGTTTCCATGCTTCCACAAAGACATAGAACTGATTCCGAATAAGAATTTTATACAAAACCTCATTATCAACAAAACTGATCATATCCGGTTGACACTCAAGCTGAATGCTTATGGACTGATAATGCTCCATCATCTCATCTGCAAGTTGATCGAGCGCCTTTTTATCTTGAAGGGATCTCAACGATAACTCAATAATACGCTGATTGAACTTATCAAGCGAATCTAGGGGGGGCGTTCGGTCAAAGGGTTTCGCCTCATCTACATGAAGACGTTTAAACGTTGTATCTTGAGGAGTAACCCCAAGAGAATGCTGATAGAGGCCCCATGCATCCTCAGCAAGATTCAGAATATTCTCCATCGAGCCATTTTCGATCATGATCTAACTTTCAATTGGTTTTGCAATGTTATAATAATGGCATCCCGAGGCAAACCAAGCAAGCCTTCCAATTTTTCGATATGATGACAGACCGGTGTCCGAAGATCCTCAAGAATAGTCTCTTCGATCTTATTCTTAAGAAACGGCTCGATCACCGGCCACCATGACTGAATATGACTACGATCGATCTCGGTTAAAACGTAGTCAGAATTAGCATAGATCTTGGTAAGCAATTTTCGTATAGAAGGAACTGCATGATAGAAGAGCGATATTTGCTCCATTTTCTCTAAATAATTAGGGGCGATATATTGCTGAGCCTTTATCCATTCATTTAAGGGGTTGATCAACGCCATTATCGATTGATCGGGCTTGTTTAGGGCTATTTTAACGGTGAGTTCGGCCTCATGAATTTTAACAGGATCAACGAGTTTGATCGCCTCTACCCAAAGATCAATGGCATTGGTTATAGTTTTATGTCCTTCTAGAATCTGCCGATCTGCAAGAATACTCTGGACCTCTCGGATCATCAATTCAAGTCGACCATTAGAAATCTTAGAAGGATTCTCTGAATAATCGGTCACCATTTGTTGAAGAACCCACGCAGGAAGTTGGTTCGCGATCATCGGTACTTGTTCTGTAGGTAAAAACTGGAAAAATAGCTCAAGGGGTCTGATTAATTCCGCTTTCCATGAACGTGTCGAGGGAGTTTGATGGATTAAATTGAGCAGTTGTGACTGTTTTAGAATAATGGCAAAATCATCTTGGGAGTCTATTCCCTTTGGGATATGGACCATTTGATCCGCCACCCATGTGGTCGAACTGTCCCAACCTTGTTTGCGAATAAACTGAACCATAGGATCAATAAACCCTGTGAATTGACTAACAGAAAAGAGCTCCGAGAAATAATCCAAAATATCTGATTTATGAACGTCCGTTAAGGTTGAGTGCTGTTGATAATAGGCAATTAAATCCATTAATCCTTGATAGGTTATATCTCCTAAACGAAGCGTTGGGGCCTTCTCCACTGACTCTGTATTAACCCACGACCCCAAACTGACCTGAGCAAAAGCCGCCTCCATCTCTAAGAATTTTGGCAATCCCCACGTTTCTGCGGCAATATTAGCCATACGCTTTAGGGTTTCATCGGGAAGCGATTTCTTTACGACATCACTCCTAAAAATTCGCTCAAAATATTGTCTCGAATTAAAATCGTCTGATTGCATCGATGAAAAAAAATCTTTGACATCTTGATCGTTTAATAAACTCATCGTTTGCCCCCACTAAGAAGCCCCACCACAACAATAGCTACCTCGGGTTTCGCTTTTGCATTAGCAAGCTTTCCTAAAGCATTAACCAATTCGGTTCGGTTTTGAATCGTTCGATACAACTCGCTCACGACTTGAGCGAGTACAGGTGCTAACATTAGCGTCATTTTAGAAGAGGGATCTGTAAGGATCGAAATCGACAGTTTTCGAGCTAAATCTTGAAATTTGTTTTCAGAAAATTGTGAAAGATATTTCAAAAGGCCAATTTGATCCTCGATCGTCAACGCTCTAAATTGATCGATCATGTCGGAGGTGAGCGGTTTTGAGACAAATTGATCTCGTAATCTCAGTACAGCTGAAAAACTCTTTAACTGTACTTTTGCGTTCCAATCCAGATCGAGTTGATCGATCTCAATATCTGTTAGGGTTCGGCTCGGCATCTCAAGGGCAATATCGAGAACCTTTGAGGTTGGAGAATGCGGAGTTTTTAACAATTGAATACACGCGATGACTTGAAAAATTCCTTGATTTTCCTTTGACGAAAGGATACGGTCAAGGTGACTACTCAAGATCTGAAACGCTTGTTGCCTCTGACGGGGATTTAAGGTTTTAATTTGCACAGGAGTCATCCAGATAATGACGCGTGTTTTATTAGAGGCTGATTCTTGATCATTCATCGTTTCGCGAATAATTTGTTGATATAGTTCAGGGAACGCCGCCTTCAAGTTTGTTTCGAGTCTCGGGGTCGTGATCAGAGCCTCTTTCACAGCAGGAACCACCGATGCATTGCTTTGTGCTAACACCTTTAACTGACGACTCGCCTTGACTGACCCTAACTTTTCCTTTGTAGATATGGCTGACATAATAACGGCCATTACCACAGGGTTGGGAGGATCTTTCGTAATCGATGGCAGATCAGAAAGCGTACAAAGTTCTTCGACAAACATCTGCTTTTGTTGGGTTGCTATTTTGTCGTTATTTTGGATCGCCTTCAACACTTGCTCCGCTAGTACAACTCGCTGTGCTTCTGGAATCTGAGCAGATTGAATATAGGCAATAAGAGCTGCTTTGCATTCCGGCTTATTCATAACCAACTCGATAAAATCACTCCCCTCATGGGTTGTCATGAGGTCCACTATATCTTTGGGGGTGATTTTATCGTCGATCATCTTTTGTAATATCGGGCCCGCCGATTCACCCGATACTCCTTGAAATAGTTGGGCAAGGGTGTTGGTTGTTTTTGTTGTATTCCCTAGAACAAAGATTAACGAATTCAAGCTCTTGAGAGCCTGACTAATATGCGAATTATTCTTTACAATGGGGTCACTTATATTTTCCATCGCTACGGTTAGATCTTTGATATCCTGTAAAGTTACGTTGTTGTTCGATGCCTTCAACTTGGCTAACACTCCATTAGCCACAGCTGATCCCCCAAACACCCGAACAGCTGTCAAAAGATGTTGTGCGGTTTCATTCATCAACGATTGTATTTTAGATGAAGTCTCAAATGGACTCAAAGATCGGCTCAGTGATTCTTCAGCTTTCTTGATACTGACCCGTGCAATTTCCGAGGTCTTTTCATTAATGGCTTCTGTTAAAACAATATTACCTGCCTCAGGCTTCGTGGAGGCGTTAGAAGTTGTTGGTGTAACGATCGGAAATGTTTGGGGCGCCAAACTTGTGCTCGCTGAGAAAATAGCCGGCAAGAAGTCGTCTTCAATAAGCCAATGGGGCTGTGTCTCGGACTCAAGTGCATCAGCTGCCGCCACCTTGATCGGAGCCAACACCGCTGCGCCCTCTGGACTGGCGTTCTTGATCATATTGTCCAGCTGCACTACCAACGATTGTTTTGCCTTTGTGTCCAGTGCTTCGATCTGCGCTAACACCGCC
>CAIUCY010000086.1 GCA_903897765.1 uncultured Candidatus Marinamargulisbacteria bacterium
CCATGAACGTTAATGACTGAAGGCATTTTATCCAATTATATACTAAGACTTGATTGTTCCGCAAAACAATTTTACTTGTAGTGAGCGTTCGACCGAGCTCGCCGAGGACTTGTCGAACAATACCAGATGTGTAAACGAGTCTGTAAACTTATCCATTACTTTGCCTTGATGCAACGTTAAAAAAATCCCGCTTCTTGAACATAAAGTGTGAAAATAATCTAAGAGGGGATTTAATTCTCCTCCTTGGAGGAGTGTCAGCGAACAGCTGACGAGGTGAGTTAAGGACTAGTAGTGATGTGGGCGGCAATGAACCCATAGAAAACACTCAATCGTTGCCCTTGAATCTCATTTGTGTTAAATTAACGTAAACAATGAATAGCGAATACAAGTCAACGGCAATATATTTTATTTTCGCCCTGATTCTGGGGAGTATACTCGGGTTGTTTTTCAGCCCCTTATCTATCCTTGCGATTTTGTGTCTTTTCGTGATTTTTTTGGTTGTTACATGGAAACATAGCTCGGCTGGTATGCGTTGGAATATGAGTGTGGTGATGATACTTATCCTTTTTGGGTTTGGTCGTGTTCATCTTTCGCAGCTGCAGACAGTTCGAGCAACTTTCGACTTAGCTGAGCATGCGTCAAATAATAGGGTTCTGTTAGGTCGAGTCATGGCGGTTCATTCCACCTCGATCGAGATTAAGCTGCGCCATTCTTCATTGCGACTAAGGGGTTACTTTCGTGGTCGAGTTGAACCCTTTTCGCTGTTGAAATTCAGGGTTTCGCCAAAAAAAATAACTTGTCCCGCTTGGGGAGAACCGGTCAAGGTCTCATTTGTCGAGGTTAAGGTGATCCGGCGCTCCCCCTTTGTTTGGATATATGCCTTGCGAGATCAATGGACGCAAGTCATTTTAGACCAAATGCATCCCCCGTTAGGAGCGTGGTTTCGACTCCTGTTATTGGGAGATGAGGGAATGCCGATGGCGCCTGAGCTTCAGTCAACGTTTAAATATCTTGGCATTATGCATTTGATGGTCGTTTCAGGCGCACAAATGGGAATATTAACGCAGATGATCCTGATGATCACACAGCGATGGGCCATGCCTATGTTGATTGAAGGGGCGTTGCTTATCATTGTTCAGGGTCTTTTTGCCACCATGGTGGGGGGTGGCGTATCCGTATGGCGTTCGATACTCATGTCAATGATCGCTTATGGAGCCTTTCGGGGTCGTCGTCGATTGCAGGGAATGATGGTTCTTGAAGTAACAGTGTTGCTGATGTTGATCATTTGTCCAATATGGATGGGTAGTTTAGGGTTTTGGTTATCGATATTGGCGACAGCGGGGCTTATGGAGTTGGCACCCTTTCTTGAGAAGGGGTTAATAACTTACGGTCATTTTCCAAAAGGACTTTCCCGTTGGCTTGCCATGATGATGGGGCCATTACTGTTGACCGCGCCGGTGATACTCCTGACGTTCCATCGTTTGGACGTCTTATCTCTTTTTGCGAACCTGCTCATTGTCCCGCTTGTTGAATGGATCGTCGTGACGGGTTTTGCTTCCTTGGGGGTAATAACAATAGCACCCATTTTAGCCCCTTATGTTTTGGGATTTGAAGAGGGTCTTATGGCGTGGGTGTATCAACTGGTTCATTTCTTTAAACAGATATCAGGGATGACGATGTATTTGCCCTTTACCCCATGGCCTCTCATTGTGGGATGGTTCGGTGCGATCTTCTTTCTGCTCCGATTGATGCCGATTGTGACTCGTCATTGGCGAATAGGCGCGGGGATCGGGGCTGTATTGATCTGTTTTCAAATGATACAAGTTGCCGCACAACCTTCAACATGGTGCTTTATGGCGAAACGGCAAGGGGGATGGGTCATCATTGCAAATAAGAATAGTCGTCGCGTGGTTGTGATGAATCACAAAGGTGAACCACTTTATCAAAGTATTTTAGGTCGATATCCATATCTAGAAAGTCCGCAGATCATTGTTGTAAAAGATCAATGGCTCCTATCGCATCAGCAACACATTATCAGCGTTGGTTCCCTCAAATTGCTAACTGTTGGGGATAAACAGCTCAATTTCGATAGGCATTGGCCGGGATTGATCGTGGATGTCGCCATGAAAAAAGACGAACTTGTTCTTGGCAAACAACACCTTCTCGCGCGCAAAGGACTCGTTTTAGTCTGGAATGGCCACTATATTAAGGTGCTTGACGCCAGTCGATATTTTTCTTGAAGTCTAAGCCGTTACATTCTATAATGACCGCTGTAGAAGTGGGCGTTGTCCCACTTTTTTTGTTCTTATTAAGAACCTTAATCTGACTAAAGAAGGAGTTTTTGTCACATGATCAAGATCGACGGTCTCAAGGAAGTCATAGCCCAGATCAAAACCGAACGTGGGATTCCCGAAAACGAAATCATCGAGGCGATTTCTGAAGCGCTTGTTTTGGCTGCCAAACGGTATCATAATTCTGAGGATAATCTTCGAGCTGACCTTAATTTATTGACGGGCGAAGCACGTATTCTTGTAACCAAGGAAGTGGTTAAAGACGTTGAAGACCCTTTGATGGAAATCTCCCTTAAAGCAGCCAAACTGATTAATAGTAAAACTAAGATCGGCGAAGTGGTTGAAGAAGAATTTAATCCACCTGATTTTGGTCGTATCGCCGCTCAGAAAGCAAAACAAGTCATTACTCAGCGTATTATTGAAGCGGAGAAGAAATCGATACTCAATGAGTTCCACGATAAAATTGGCACACTCATTACAGGAATCGTTCAACGTATCGAAGGGACTAACTATCTCATCAACATTGGCCGCACGGAGTCCTTACTCGATGCGCGTAATCAAATACCGGGCGAAGTCTTTCGTCTGAAAGATCGCGTCAAGCTGTATCTTGTCGAAATTGCCAAGACCTTTCGTGGCCCAGAGGTGATCATTTCTCGTTCTCACGAGGGGTTTGTAACCAAGATGTTTGAACTTGAAGTGCCCGAAATTGCTGATGGTGTTATCGAAATGAAAGCTATCGCACGACGGGCAGGTTATCGAACCAAGATCGCCGTCATGAGCCATAACCCTGAAGTAGGCGCTGTGGGGACATGTGTAGGTCGTATGGGCGCTCGAATTCAAACGGTTCTTAAAGAGATCAATGGTGAAAAAATTGATATTATCGAGTGGAAAGAAAATCCTCTTGAACTCATTGCCAATGCTTTAAAGCCAGCTGCTGTTTTTAAAGTTGAGATCCTTGACGAAGAAAAGCGTAAAGCACGTGCCATTGTTGAGGACGATCAACTGAGTTTAGCTATTGGTAAAAGTGGACTGAACGTCCGACTGGCTTCGAAATTAGCTAACTGGAATATTGATGTTGTTAAAAAGAGCGAAGTTGAGGTTAATCTCCTAGATAAACTGCTTGCCGAGAAAAAGACCCTATCCGAGTCTGCCACACCTACGTCGACAGATGTTGTCGAGGTTAAAGAAGAGAAGGTCGAAGTGAAGAAAATTAAAGTTAACGATGCCGCCTCAGAGTTAGGCATGGACGTCGCTGATATTTTGAAGAAATTGGAAGAGCTAGGGCACAAAGCAAAAAGTGCATCCAGCAATATTGACTATGACGTATATCTCCTCGTTAAGGAGAGCATCGCTTAGTCCGGAACGGAGGATCGCCATGCGCGTTCACGAACTGGCAAAGGAACTAGATTTAACCACCAAGCAAATGATTGCCATGCTTGGCAAACTTGAGATCGACGTCAGGTCGCATTCCTCAACGCTTATGGACGCTCAAGTCGACAAGGTTCGCAAACACCTTGACACTTTAGCGCCCGCAAAACCCGTTATAACGGCAAGTCCTGACGTTAGTGATGCTGTATCGGTCTCGTCTGATGACCGGAAAGGCGGCGTTATTGAGGACGAAGCGCTTATCGCTGAACTCAATCCCGTAAAAGATAAAAAAGATGAAGCCGAACCGGATCTTCGTATTGTCGAGATCCCAGACAAAGATATTACGGTCAAAGACTTCGCCGAAATTATCGGTGTGCCCTTAACCCAGATCATGACTACCCTGCTTAAAAAGGGCATGATGCTTAACCTTAATCAAAATTTAGAGATAACCTTGGCCGAAGAGATCGCTGTTTCATACGGTGTTATGCTCGATATTCAATCTAAACAGACCAGTGCCCATCAGCAACGCATGGAAGACGCCCTTCTTGCCGATTTTGAAGAAGAATCCCGTTTCTTGCGAGATCGTTCACCGGTTGTGACCGTTATGGGTCACGTTGATCATGGTAAAACCAAATTGCTCGACGCCCTTCGTCATACTAATGTTGTCGATAAAGAACATGGGGGCATCACGCAGCATATCGGTGCCTATCAAGTTCATCTCAAAGGTAAAGACATTACGTTTATTGATACGCCTGGCCATGAGGCTTTTACAGAGATCCGAGCTCGAGGGGCGAACATTACGGATATCGTCATTTTAGTGGTTGCCGCCGATGATGGCATTATGCCTCAAACGGTTGAGGCGATCCATCATGCCAAGGTCGCCAAGGTTCCCATAATCGTCGCTGTCAATAAAATGGACAAACCTGACGCAAATCTTGATCGCGTTAAGCAGCAATTAACCGAACATGACCTCCTTGCAGAAGATTGGGGCGGGAAGACGATCATTGTGCCGGTTTCAGCAAAGGCTGGGACAGGGCTAGAAGAACTGCTTGAGATGATTTTGCTCGTCGCCGAAACAGAAGAACTCAAAGCCAATCCCCATAAAAAAGCCATGGGTGTTGTTCTTGAGGCGCATTTATCAAAAAATAAAGGACCACTTGCGACTGTTTTGATCAAAAGTGGAACCCTTCGTATTGGTAATCCATTTGCCATAGGCCCTATTTTCGGGAAAGTTCGTGCCATTGTTGATGACAGCGGAAACCCACGTAAAGACGCAACGCCATCCATGCCTGTTGAGATCATGGGATTGTCGGGTGTTCCTCATGCAGGTGATGTCCTTCAGGTTGTCGGGAGTGAAAAAGAGGCAAAGATCATTGCCGAACAGCGCTCCCATGAATTATCCGATCTGAATCGAAAGAAAAAACGAGCCATGTCGCTTGAAGATGTTTCACGAAAAATCCACGAAGGCGATCTTGCCGTCGTTAATCTCATTGTGAAGTCCGATGTGAGCGGTTCTTTAGAAGCTATTCTTGGCTCCATCGCTAAAATTAAAGTCGATAAAACGGCGATCAATATTGTTCATAGTGGCACGGGGGTGATCACCGAGTCCGACTTAATGCTCGCGAAGGCTTCAGAAGCTATCGTTCTTGGATTTAATGTCGCTTTACCCGTTTCCATTAAAAATATGGCAGAGGAAGATGGAGTCGTCATCCGGTTGTATCACATTATCTATAAATTATTAGAGGATCTTGAAGATACGTTGAAAGGCTTATTGAAACCCATTTTTGAACGCCAACAAATTGGTGTAGCCGAAGTTCGTCAAGTCTATAAGTTCTCCAAAGTGGGTGCTATTGCAGGTAGTTATGTGACGGAGGGCAAAATCACGCGTAATGCGGAGCTGGAGATATACCGAGGAACCAATATGGTTTTTGAAGGCAAATTATCATCGCTTAAGCGGTTCAAAGATGATGTTAAAGAAGTGGCAAATGGATATGAATGTGGTATCGTTATCGATGGATTTGAGGCGTATGAAGCGGGTGATCTGATCCGTGTTTATCAGCTCAAAGAAGTCACGATAAGGTAGGGGTTATTCATGCACCATCGCGATGCTCGCGTTGCTGAAGAGATCAAAGAGATCGTTTCGCAGATTATTCGAGAGGATATTCGTCATCCGGTCACTTTGTTTAGCATCCCATACGTAAAGTTAACGCTTGATCTGTCTATAGCGACGATCTATATTAGCCTGTTCGGCAAACAACCTGGACAAGATTTCGATTATATCTTGCAGGCAAAGGGTTATATTCGATCTCAGTTGGCTCAAAAGATCCGAATACGAAAAGTCCCTGAGCTTATTTTTCAGCGTGACGCAGCGCTGGCTGATGGAGACGCTATCGTCGATAAACTTGCCGATCTGCCTTTGTCGGAGCACTAGTCTTTGGACAGTAAAGCTTTCGTTCTCGAATTTAGAAAAGCGGTAGTGACCTCAAAATCCGACGTTCTCATATTGACTCATCTTCAACCCGACGGTGATGCGGTTGGTTCAGCGATCGCGATCCAACTTATTCTCGATCAATTGAAGGTTAAATCCAAAATAATCTGGAATAAGGTCAGTCACGAGACTTGGAAGACATGGGATGTTTTTCAGGAGGCTGTTGTGGGTGAAATATCTGATACGTCACAGTATCCTATTGTTATAACCGTCGATAGCAGCAATCCCGATCGTCTTGGGGACGCCAAACGATTTCTCGAACATGCGCAGAAAATCATCAACATTGATCATCATACGGATAATTCATTGTTTGGGACGATCAACTGGGTTCACGATGCCTCTTCAGTTGGGGAATTGATCGATGCGTGGTTGCCTCTTTTGGATGTAGTTTATACGGTTCCCTTGGCGGAAGCGTTGATCGTCTCGATCGTGACCGATACCGGTCGTTTTAAGTATAGCAATACCACTGCTCATTTATTCCTTGTCATGAATCGACTAACGGCATTGATCGGACAGAATCGATATTTTGAGTTGGTTAATTTCTTGTTCGCTGAAGAGTCATTATTAAAGTGGCAGCTCATTAGTATAGCGATACAAAACTTGACCCTAGTCAGCGATGGGATCGCCTTTTCCTATATTGACCGAGATTGTGGGGAGGAGGACGGTCTTGTCGATCCCATCCTCTCTATAAGAGGGGTTCGAGCAGCTGTTTTGGCACGACCGGTCGGCAATCAAATCCGATTGAGTTTTAGAGCGAAAGATATTCAGCTCAATATTCGAAATCTCGCTCAACAGTTTGGGGGTGGAGGTCATATCCATGCGTCTGGAGCGACCCTTCCGCTGACAGATTTTTCCGCTCAAATTGAGGAGATCAAGTTAGTGGTGGAGGCTTATTTTAATGAGTAAGATCCGGCCAGGATTTTATACCATTAACAAGCCTCAGGGCTGGACCTCGTTTGATGTGGTTAATAAATTAAAACATCTTAGTGGCGAGAAAAAGATCGGTCATGCGGGGTCACTTGATCCTATGGCAACTGGGGTGCTTGTTGTTGCTGTTGGGAAAATCTTCACGAAACAGATCGATCATGTTGTGGGTATGAATAAAACCTATATCGCACAAATTACCTTCGGTATAGAAACCGATAGCTATGATCTTGAAGGCAAAGTCACCGCCATTGCGCAATCCCCCGACATTACACAGGCTCAGATTGAGGCTATTATCCCAGAATTCTTGGGTGATATTCTTCAAAAACCCCCGATATACTCAGCCATCAAAAAGAAGGGTCGTAAGCTCTATGAGTACGCCCGAAAAGATATCGACATCGATATTGAACTTCGCCCAGTTCATATCGAGTCGATCGAAGTGCTTTCCTTTGAGTCCGGAGCTTTTCCAAAGTTGCTGATCAAAGCGGAGGTTTCTAAGGGGACGTATATGCGTTCTTTAGCTCATGATATGGGCGAAAAACTGGGAACATATGGTGTGCTAAGTCAATTGGAGCGTATTGCTGTGGGACCGTATGTTATAAAGGATGCTTATGGACTTGACCGATTCCAAGCGATGGTTTCTTCACCCTGAACGGCTCGCCTCTTTTCAAGGGGGCGTGATCGCGATAGGGGCCTTTGATGGATGTCATCTCGGGCATCAACAACTCTTATCAAAGGCCGATGCGGCACTCTCCTTTATTCCGGCTCCAAAGACGTTCTTTGATGTGGGCGAAAAATCCCTGACCCTGCCGGATGAAAAACAGATCCTTTATCCACACTTCATCTTTATGCGATTTGATGAACAATTAGCTGGCTTGTCTCCTGAAGCGTTTGTGTCGATCATCCATGAAGCCCTTCATCCTAAACGATTGCTTGTGGGTTGGGATTTCCATTTTGGCAAGAAACAATGGGGAGGGAATGCCGATGAGTTGTCACGTCTAGCCTCGGCGATGGGGATCGAGGTCAATATTATTCCCCCATTCAAACAGGGCCCTCACATTATTAAAAGTCGACTCATCCGTGAGTGGATACAAAAGGGACACATCGAAAAAGCCAATGAATACTTAGGGTATGACTATTTTCTGTCTTCCCGTGTGATTCATGGCAAAGCACTCGGTCGAACCATAGGGTTCCCTACCGTCAATCTTGATATCCATTTTCAGAAAATAACCCCCAAACCTGGCGTCTATGCCGGTCATGTTGAGATCGAGGGTGTCAAATTTCCAACCGCGATCAGTGTGATACAAAGAGAGAAACTCGACATTGAGGGACATATCCTCGACTTTAATCGAGATGTGTATGGCAAAGTCGTTCGCTTATCGTTTAAATATCATATTCGTGAGCAGCAAGATTTCGAATCGTTCGATGCGCTCAAAATTCAGATCGCCAAAGACGTCGAGGCGGTACGACGGGTATTGTAATGCGAGATCGCCGATCGATTCGTTTAAAGGAATTCGATTACGCCCAAGAGGGCAGCTACTTTATCACCCTTTGTACGATAAACCGAGTGCATCTTTTTGGCGAAATCATTCAGGGGAAAATGAATCCGAATCCTTTTGGCGAGCTCGCCAAATCCGAATGGCTCAATACGCCGATTCTTCGGCCAAATACAGCGCTGGATGAATTTATCATCATGCCCGATCATTTCCACGCAATCCTTTCAATCAAAGAATCCGTACGGGCGTATCTTCCTCACGATAATTCCGTACGGGCGTATTGCAATACGCCCCAATTTTCGAATAGCGCTCAGGAAGAATCTTTTCTTGCGAATATTTCTTCCGAGGAAAATTGCCCTTCCGAGCAATCCTTTCGGGCCAATAGCTCTTCCGAGCAATCCGTACGGGCGTATTGCAATACGCCCCAACGATTCAAATCCCCTTCGCAAACCATCGGCGCTATTATTCGAGGCTATAAAGCTGCGCTTACGAAGCAAATCAATATTCTTCGCAATACCCCTGGCCAGCCCATTTGGCAACGAAATTATTTTGAACATATCATCCGAAGCGAGGAAGAATTGATTCGAATTCAGAAA
>CAIUCY010000087.1 GCA_903897765.1 uncultured Candidatus Marinamargulisbacteria bacterium
CCTTTTGACCCACTTCGTCAACTTGTGCACATGATGCACAACTCTTTGAGTTGCACACATGTACCCAAGTGCGACTATGGGCGTTTTTTGAATTTTACAGAAAGAATGTTACAGTATCGTGATCATGACGAACTCCATCGTTTTCGTGCTTCTGATCTTGCCTGTGCTTATTATTTCAATCGATTAAATTCGATTTCAGTTAAACAGGATCAGCTCGAGGATGAAATAAGATCCCTTATTAAGTTTGTAACAGATCTTATTAAAGTAGTTGTCCCTGGTTCTGCGCTTAGTATTAATCTTCCCATTAGACTAATAAAGCAATCGCTTTCTACAAGAGAAGTCGCCGATACAGATATCATCCGTGAAAACAGAACAATATTTAAGAGAATATTGGACGAAAGAGTGATAAAAGAAATTGATGAAAAAACAACAAATCGATTGTTCTATTTTAAACAATCGGTAACGATGTCTGACTTTAAAAAACTAAGAGAAGATCTTCCTGAGCATAAGGGATTCATTGATGAACTCGAAGAAAGATATACTATCTTTAAGCATATTTATAAGATCCTTCCTGAGATGGTCTATGAATCCCAGAAAGCCCTGTTTTCATCAATAGATCTTTCTGTTCATGGGATCGAGAGCCTTCTCGATAGTGAGTATCTGGCCCAAGTTTATGCAAGTGCGTTGGTCAACGGATTTAAATTAATTCTTCATGAATCGGATGAGACCCCTCCGCTACCTGAACATCAATATAAATCGTTTGCTGAAAGTATTGTTCGGGCTGTTAAAGAGGGGATGGTTAATGCTGATCCAAATAAACTTCTTGTTTTTAAGTATTTTGTAATATTTTTTCAGGGATATGATCTACACATAAAGAACTCGAATGGAAAGACTATTTTCGGGAATTCACTCAATACGGAATTCCCCGAATTTTTCAAGAATCTAAGTCCAAAACTAATGATCGGTGTTCAGAATAAGACCCCTGAGCCTAGCGTGTCGGGTTCACTTGGAATCCCATCCTCTACTCCAGGCCCCAGAACCAGCTACGGAAAGCCAAAGACTGAATAAAGATCGAAGGTAAACCCATAAATATCATGAGAAAGATCATTTCACATCCCTATAAAAACTATGAGCTGACTAAGCAAACTCCAAATAGTCAAAAGGTCATCATTGGATTAGCCTCGGACATCCTTATTAGGGAGCTCAATAGTGTCATCCCTGAAACAGAAAAACAATTTTTTGGGGGCCTTGTATCTCCTTTGGAGGTTATGCCTTTCATTTCTGATTTTGCGAAAAAATTTAATCTTGATTTCGACGTAGCCCTAAGGGGGGCTATCTTGCTTTGGCAAATTCAATTCAATTTTGTAAAGGATGAATTCTATCCCATTAACAGGTTTATTTTTGAACAATTTATTGAGGGAATGAATGATCAAGAGCATTATTTTGCAACGTATATTCTGGATAAGATCAAAGGGAGTCGTTTCAGTCATATAGACTGGGCTCCTAAAATTAATGATC
>CAIUCY010000088.1 GCA_903897765.1 uncultured Candidatus Marinamargulisbacteria bacterium
CAGGATCATAGTTGCTTTTTCTGGGTCGATATTCTGCCCGAATATTTCGCATCCGATTTTCATTTTTTGCCATGCCTCTTGGTCAGGTTTTATATGATAGATCGATACCCTCCATGGTCAGATTTTAGATGATTTGATTCGAAGAATTGACTCCTGACCATGATTTGTGTACTATAGAGATGTTATGAGCGATCTGCTGAGCAATCTTATACAATCAAAGGTTAAACGAAAGTTGCTGAGATTGTTTTTATATAACAAAAACAAAAAGTACCACACACGAGAATTGAGTCGTCTGATCGACGAGCCTATTTCAGCCGTTCAACGCGAAGTGAAGAAACTTGTCATGCTCCAATTGATCATCAGGTATCCTGAAGGCAACCTCATAAACTATTTTGGGAACACACAAAATCCCTTTTTCGAAGAGATAAAAAATTTGGTTTTAAAAACAAGTACCGAGCCTAAAGATTTTTTTAAAATGCTGATCAACACCAAATCACTATTACTAATAGCTCTATATGGAGAATGTGTTCGAAATCCCATGAAATTTTCAGAACCCGTCAAACTTTTTATTGTAGGAAGTATGCCGGAAGAAATACTGCATGACTATTTGAAAGCGATCATGGATATTTTTAATCGAGATTATGAGTTATTTTATGTTGATAAAACTACCTTTGATGATCAACGAAGCAAAGATAAAAAAATGATCCAAATTCTGACGGGCAAATCTACACTGCTGTTAAAGGGTCAGTCCGCTACGATTTAGCTTTTCGATAGTACCCACCGGGTTCGACAATAAGCGCCCCTTTTATTTCAAGTTGACTCAGGGTGCTAATTAACTGATTCGAGTCAAGATCAATTTTTGCGGAAAGCGAATCGAGGCTCGAGGATTGGCTTGAAAGATAACGAAGGACGAGCTTTTCTTGGTCAGAAAAATTTGTTTGGGAAAGAGCGACTGTGGATGGGGTTGTTGGTGTACGGAGCCATTGTAATTCCGATAAAATATCATCGACATTTCGAACAAGAACGGCGCCATCCCGAATCAGTTGGAGTGTTCCTTGACTTGTGGATTCGTTGATCCGACCCGGAAGAGCAAAGACGTCTCGGTTGTATTCGAGCGCTAGACGAGCGGTGATCAAAGAACCCCCATGGGCTTGACTTTCTACAACAAGAACGCCTCGAGAGAGCCCTGCGATGATCCGATTACGCAAAGGAAAGGTCAGTTTAGAGCCGTGAGAATCGACAGGAAATTCGCTAAGAATACAGCCCGTTTGAACGATTTTATTCATAAGGGATTGATGACTTGAAGGGAAGCACACATTGATGCCCGTGCCAATAACAGCAATGGTTTTTCCCGAGTTGATAGCCCCGGTGTGTGCTGCACCATCGATCCCTTGGGCGAGGCCGCTAACAATAATGATACCTTGTTGAGCGAGCTCACTTGCCATCGATTTAGCCGCCTCAAGGCCGTAAGGCGTAGCATGACGAGTTCCCACAATACCGAAACAGGTTGTTTCGTGTAGACAGTCGACGTGTCCCTTTGCGTAGAGCATGAGGGGAAAGTCAGGGATGTGATGACGGAGCTCAGGGTAATCGTCATCCATACAACAGACCAACGAAATGGCGTTGTCGAGGCAATATTGTAGATCGCGAGTGATACGGGATTCAAAGGCTTTACAGACATCTTCAAGAATCGAACCGTGTAGGGTGTTTGTGGCGAGAAATTGTTCACGCAAGAGGCGTTGTTGCCGACTAGGAAGCAGCGACAGGCCTATGCGTTGTTTGTTAGATAGCGTCATAGACATAGCGACGAGTGGCTTGGTCTGCCTCAAGAATACTTTCCAGAGATAGGGTCGGTACCGTTTGATGTTGGTGTAGGGCTTTTTCAATGAGTTTTGCGATATCGAGAAAAGCAATTTTTTCGGAAAGGAACAAATCGACGGCTATTTCATTGGCGGCATTGAATACAGCGGGGTAGGTTTGACCCTGTTGACCGGCTTCATAGGCTAAACGAAGAGCAGGAAACCGATCTGTATCAGGATGATCAAATGAGAGGGGCGTCTTGACGAGGTCGAGAGGGTTATCGTTGAATGAGGTGATTTGGCCGCGGCTCAGAGCGTAAAGAATGGGCATCTTCATATCGGGTTGACCCATTTGAGCGAGTTGCGCCCCATTGATGAGTTCGACAATACCATGAACGATGCTTTGCGGATGAATGAGAACCTCAATTTTATTCAGTGGTTGATGGAACAACCAAAAAGCTTCGAGGACTTCAAGTCCCTTGTTCGCTAAGGTCGCCGAATCTATCGTGATCTTTTTTCCCATGACCCAGTTGGGGTGACAAAGCGCCTCTTTGACCGTGATGTCGTCGAGTGTTCTTCTTTTCAGAAAGGGTCCACCGGAGGCGGTAAGAATAAGTTTTTTAACGTGTTTTGTGGCAACGCCCTTTAAGCAAATATCAATAGCAGCGTGCTCACTGTCGATCGGGAAGATATTGCGCTTCAATCGAGCACAGGCACTGTTTACGATTTGTCCAGCCGCAACGAGCACTTCTTTTGAAGCAAGGGCTACATCTTTGCCGGTTTCAAGCGCCCTAAGCGTGGGTTTTAGGGCAGCGACCCCGACGATGGCCATGGCGACCAAGTCAGCCTCGGGTGTGCTCACGAGATCGAGCAACCCCGATTCGCCGTACAAAAATGTAATAGATGGAAAATCGTGATGAAGCGTATCGGCCATGGTTGATGATGAAACCGCTACAAGGCGTGGACGGTAGGTGATGATCTGTTCTCGAAGCAAGACTTCGTTTTGATAGCCACTTATGCCTACAAGGTCAAAATCATGGGGG
>CAIUCY010000089.1 GCA_903897765.1 uncultured Candidatus Marinamargulisbacteria bacterium
AACTTGGAATTATCTACAGAAGATAGTGCAAAACTACTGGATATTGTAGCAAAAGGGAGTGATTGGCGAGTACGTCATAGGGCTTAAACACTGTTATATTTCAATGAGGGGTTGAGTGCAAAGGCCATAGTGGTGCAGCATGAACTGTTAGATCTTTGTTTCACTAGTGTCCGGTTATCCCTCATTTAAATGCAGAGGATTTTAGAAAATCAAATTTAGAAATCGAAGAGCTGATAGCCAAAGCTGACCGTGTCGAAATCAAATAGTCCTATGCGGATGAAACTGGTTTTGCACTGGCCCAGCTAATCAGGAGTGCTTTGACGCCCGTATGTAATTGCCCTAAGATCAACGCCAATCGTAGGAAACGCCTGATTGTCATAGGTTCCATGCTCTCATCAGGTGATTTGTTCTCAGTGAAGATGTGGGAAACGAACACGTTAATGCTGTTTACCGGTTTTCTTGGTATGTTGATGAAGTATGTTGGTGCGCATTTAACGGTCATTCTGGAATATGCATCATTCCATAAAGGAAAAATAGTTCGACCGTTGTTGAAGGTGCAGGAGCAAAAAGTGTTTAAGCACTATTTCTTGCCGACCTATAGTCACGAACTCAATTGGATTGAAAAACTTTGGCATAAAATGAATATGAATTAATGGAATTCATGACGAGAAATTTCAAAACTCTTGATGAAGATGTCAATAAAATACGGGACGGTTTCGGTATCGATTACGGAATGACCTTCTGTTAAGCGCTTATGCATTTATTTGATTAGCTGAGAAATACTGCAGTCTACGATTCTATCCCATCAGCTAACTCATTTTTTTCCAAAAAGCTATCAATACTACACTAATATCTATTTTAAATAATCTTTATATTTTCAGATAGACACCATGTATCAACTGTGTACAAACTGTGTCATGGACAATACTGACACACAAATTATTTTTGACAACAAAGGAGTTTGTGATCACTGCAACACTTTTTATAAAAAGATTTTACCAAATTGGCATACTGATGAATTTTGCAATAACGAACTCAATATACTTATTAATAAAATTAAACAAGCTGGCAAAGGGAAGGATCATGATTGCATTTTAGGCATGAGTGGGGGTATAGATAGCTCTTATCTTTTATATATCGCAAAAGTTATTTTTGGATTGCGACCTCTTGTTTTTCATGTTGATGCTGGATGGAATTCACAAGAAGCTGTTAATAATATTGAAAAACTTGTTGATAACCTTGGGCTTGATCTTTTTACAGAAGTCATTGACTGGGAGGCAATGAAAGATTTGCAACTTGCTTTTTTTAAGTCAGGAGTTCCTCATATTGATACACCTCAGGATCATGCTTTTTTCGCAACAATGTATAAGTTTGCTGAGCAGCACAAAGTTAAGTACATCTTAACGGGGGCTAATCTTTCAACTGAATGCATTCGTAATCCTATAGAGTGGATGTACTATCAATCTGATGCCATCCAGTTACGCGACATACATCGTCAGTTTGGACAACATCCATTGACAAACTATCCGGTCACTTCAATTCTTCACCACAAAATATATTTGCCTTATATCAAGGGGATACAAGTTGTACGCCCATTAAACAGTATTCCCTATGTTAAACAGGATGCAATTAAGTTGCTCGTTGAGAAATTTGCCTGGCAGCCCTATCCACAAAAGCATTTCGAGTCACGTTTTACCAGGTTTTATGAAGGTTATTGGTTGCCTAAAAAGTTTGGCTATGACACTCGCAGGGTTCAGTTTTCCAGTTTGATTTTGACAGGTCAAATGACTAGAGAAGAGGCTTTGGCTAAATTAGCAGATCCTCCTTATGATGTTTCAACTGTTCACCAGGATTTTGAGTATGTAGCGACGAAGCTCGGTATTTCAGTAAATGAGTTGCAAGGGTATATGGATGCACCAAATAAGTCTTATAAGGATTATAAATCGCAAGAGAATGTTTATGCCCTTGGTTCATGGGTCATGAAAATTTTAGGCATGGAAATTGGAGGTAAACGGTGATTACTATTATTAATTATGGTCTCGGTAATATTCAGGCGATAGTAAATATTTATAAGCGTCTCAATATTCCGGTTGTTGTTGTAAGCACTGCTCATGAGGTAGCTAACGCAGAGAAAATAGTTCTTCCAGGTGTAGGAGCTTTCGATTGGGCAATGAGCCTCTTGAATGACTCTGGTATGCGTTCTTGTCTTAATGAAGTGGTTACGGTAAAAAAAATCCCAATTATGGGCATTTGCGTTGGTATGCAGATGCTTGCTCGATCTAGTGATGAAGGTAAATTGAAAGGACTAGGCTGGATTGATGCGGAGGTTAAAAAGTTTGATGATTCAAAAATTATTCAGAAAACCCATTTACCACATATGGGTTGGAATGATGTAATACCAAAGAGCACTGGCAGCTTGTTTCGTAATATTGAGGTTAAACCGCGCTACTATTTTTTGCATTCATATTATTTTCTTCCTCAAAGAGAGGAGGATGTATTAGCTGTTACCGATTATAACGGTACCTTTGCCTCTGCAGTTTGTTCAGATAATGTTTATGGAGTCCAGTTTCATCCTGAAAAGAGTCATCAATGGGGCATTCAGCTCCTTAAAAATTTTGCTGAGTTATAGATTATGTTGCGTCCCCGTGTTATCCCCTGTTTGCTTATCAAAAATGGTGGTCTAGTCAAGACAGTTCATTTTGGTGAATCAAAATATATAGGTGACCCTATCAATGCAGTCCGTATTTTCAATGAAAAGGAAGTTGATGAACTGATTATACTCGATATAGATGCATCCTCTCTAAAACGTGAGCCTGATTATACTCTCATAAGAAATCTTGCTGCTGAATGTCGCATGCCGTTATGCTACGGAGGTGGAGTGAAAACGGTTGAGCAGATTCAAAAAATCATCGGTCTTGGGGTTGAAAAGGTCGCCATTAGCTCAGCAGCAATTGAAACACCAGATTTGATTACTCATGCCGCCGATCAGGTTGGGAGTCAAAGTATTGTGGTTGTATTGGATGTGAAAAAATCCGGTATATTACGCCATTACGAATTGTTTACACATAACGCCCAGCAGAAGAGGGGGATTAATCCTGTTGAGTTTGCCAGTAAAGTTGAAGCTCTTGGTGCGGGTGAGGTTGTCATCAATGCTATTGATCATGATGGTGTTATGAAAGGCTACGATATAAACTTGATCAAAAGTGTGAGAGACTCCATATCATTGCCAATGACAGTGCTTGGTGGGGCAGGTTCTTTGGAGGATATTGAAGGTCTGATTACACAGTTTGGTATTATTGGTGCAGCTGCAGGAAGTTTGTTTGTTTTCAAAGGAAAATATAGAGCGGTTCTCATCAATTACCCTGACCGTTCGACTAAAGATGCTTTGATCGAAAAAGCATTCAATCTTGTCTGATTATTAATTCCCCATTAGTGCCCATTAGTTAAATCCGATGATAACAATCGTGTTCAATACGTTGTCACCCCGAATTCCTGTGAGGGATCTATCCTTACCAGAGCTCTTCATTCATCACTTATTTATCATTCCGCGTGAAACAAATAATACAGGATTTAAAAGACGG
>CAIUCY010000090.1 GCA_903897765.1 uncultured Candidatus Marinamargulisbacteria bacterium
CCCGATTTTTAACTCCCTATGGGATGGCTGTGAAAAGAATATGCTAATTGTGAGCGTTTTGGGTCTTATGCTAATCGGATCCTTAGGTATGGCTTATACACCATCAGTCATTGGGGGCGCGCGTGATGGCGTAGCTCTAGGTATCGTATTAGAAAATGGTTTATCAGCCCGAGCGGCGATACGTTTAGGCCTTGAAGCCAATACATCCGACAGCCGAGGCATTATATTCCTTGGGGGCAAGTGGCTTGTTACGGATATGGATAATGGGAATTACCCTATGTATTTAAGCGCTGGTCTTATGGGTAGTTTGGGAACTACTTCCGAGATCGGTCCTTTTGTTTCTCTGATATTTGAGCGATTTCTTGACATACCCCCGTTATATCTTGAAGTCGGAGTTGATGCGATTAAATCCGGAAGACTACAGTTTCAAGTTGGGTATAAATTCTAATGAACGCTAACAAAATATTCAACCAAATATTTGGTATTATTACGATCATATCAATTTTTATTGTCGGAATGACCGTCATCGCTTATTCAGAAGTCAATTTAAATATTAATATCGGCCCACCACCCAGAGTGTTTTCAACACGTGCCGACACTGTTCTAATACCAAAATTTGGGGTCTATTTTGTTCCTGACAAAAACTACGATCTCTTCTTTCTTGACGGATACTGGTGGTCTCCAAGAGGAGACAACTGGTATCGGTCACGGCAGTCTAATGGGACATGGGAGCATGTCTCCCTGAAAAATGTGCCCAGACCTATATATAATATCCCAAGAAATTATCACAATATTTACGGGAAAACACATAAAAGAAACGAAGGGCGCGGTCGTCATGATTAAGTTATTTTAATTGGGTATAAACCCCAACAATGAGCCCAATGGCCGTAAGCCATTTAAGCCCATCGTCCTGCCAAAAGTCGGCGGTTTTGCCAACCTTAACATTATAGATCTGACCTGATTCAAAATTAGCCGTAGTGGTTCCCATTATGGCGTTTGCTTCATCAATATTCTTTGCTTCCGTGACAACACTTGTCTGTTTATTCATGTCTGTTTGCACAATATAAATCGGCCGAGGGGTAAGAAAAACAGAGAACTCGGGTTTTTTGTAATGCTTGGATATCTCTAACTTTAACAAAGCATCCAATTCGGGTAAGGATAAGTTGATAACGGTCAATCGACCTATTTGAGGGATGGAAATACTTCCCCCATCAGTGATCGCCTGTTTTGTGTTGAGGGCCGGATTATTGATTATCTTTATCTCAAGTATGTCCCCAGGGGCAAGAATATGCGGCTTTATGACAGCATTATTACCACTTGGTTTAATGGCCTGTATCTCGATGTTGCTGGTATTCGGGCTACTTACCGAAGCAGACATTGAAATACAAAGCTGTGTCATTAAGCAAACAATGATCGTACGGTTAAAATAAAACCTACAGTAACGCATAAATACAGTATACACCATCTCTATACCAACTCAACCCGTATGGTATACTTAGCGCTTATGTGGTCAACTCGCGACAGACAACATATTTGGCATCCTTTTACCCAAATGAAGGAATGGCTCAAGACAGATCCCATCATTATCCAAAAAGGCCGAGGGAATTGGCTCATCGATGTTAATGGAAAACGTTATCTTGATGGCGTTTCATCGCTATGGACGAACGTTCATGGGCATCATCACCCCAAGCTAAATAAAGCGATACGGAAACAGCTTCACAACATCGCTCATAGCACATTCTTAGGGCTGTCCAACACCATTGCCATTGAGTTTGCACATGAACTGATGAAATGGGTTCCCCAAAAGTTATCTCGTCTGTTTTATTCTGATAATGGTTCGACTGCCGTTGAGATCGGCACCAAGATCGCGTTTCAATACTGGCAGCAACAAGGCAATCCCACTTTACGCAGCAAAACAAAATTCATAGCCTTTTCAAACGCCTATCACGGAGACACCTTGGGATCCGTCAGTCTGGGTGGGATGGACTTATTCCATCGCATTTACGATCCTCTTCTTTTCAAACCCATTCGACTCCCCTTCCCCTATCCCCTTCAAGAAAAACGATCCATCGAGGAAAGCGAATTAGCTGCCCTTTCTCAACTCGAAACCACGCTTAAGTTACAAGGTCATGAAATTGCTGGCCTTGTTATTGAACCCCTCATGCAAGGTGCTGCGGGCATGGTTCATTCAAGTCATTCCTTCCTTCAACAGGTGCGCACACTCGCCCATCAATATAATGTCCTCTTGATCGTTGACGAAGTCGCTACGGGCTTTGGACGAACAGGAGCCATGTTCGCCTGCCAGAAAGCGGGCATTGAACCCGATATCCTTTGCCTAGCGAAGGGGATCTCGGGGGGCTATCTTCCCCTAGCGGCAACCCTAACAACCGAAACTATTTTCGAGGCATTTCTTGGCGAACACAGCGATGACAAGACCTTCTTCCATGGGCATACTTATACCGCAAACCCCTTGGCATGTGCAGCGGGCCTTGCTAGTCTTCAAATTTTCAAGCAAGAACAAACCCTCGACAAACTTCAACCGAAGATCAAACAACTTCAAGCCGGCCTCATTGCCATTGCCCAATTAAAGGGGGTCGCCGAGGTAAGACAAGAAGGCTTTATGGTTGGCATCGAACTCAGGGGGGGTGATCCTGCACTTCGAATGGGGGCAAGGGTTTGCGAAGCTGCCATCGCAAAAGGCGTATTTCTTCGCCCGCTTGGGGACGTCATTGTTTTAATGCCCCCATTATCCCTATCAAAAAAAGAGTTAGAACTTTTGTTAGAAACCACGAAAGCGTGTATAATTTCTAGTTATGGCCATTAAGTCAAAAAATAACGAACAAGTCTATCTTGCCAGTGGAATTACCTTGAACGGGGTCATTCAAAGCCCTGACGCAATTTATATCGCGGGCAAAGTAAAGGGCCGTATTCAATCTGAATCGGCCATTCACATATTAAAAGGTGCCTCCATTATCGCGGATCTTTCCGCCCCGAACATTCAAATCTTTGGGATCGTCGAAGGACACGTCAATGCTACCCATGAACTCGTCATGAATCCAACTGCTCGTGTCTATGGTGAGATCCATTGTGAGAGTCTTGTTCTCGAAGAAGGCGCCATTTACAGCGGGGCACTTCACATTCGGCAGAATGAACATCCTTAAGGGCAACCCTACTTTTGTCCTACTTCTCGGCTTATGTCCCGCACTTGCCGTCACCACCTCGGTCTGGAACGCACTCGGCATGGGCATCTTAACCTTGATCGCTTTAATAGCATCCAATACGGTGATCAAATGGCTCCAACCCACTCTCCCTAAAGCAATCACCCTTCTAAGCAAAACGATCATCATCTCAACCTTTGTAAGTTTATTAGACCTTATTGTTCAAGCGTTCCTGCCCTCACTCGGCCACGACTTAAGCATATACTTACCTCTTATTGTAATAAATTGCCTTGTCCTTTGCTCCCTTCCATGCTCGACGATTCATGCATTAAAAAGAGGGGTTGGATTTATTGTCGCTTTATTGATCTTAGGCTCTATTCGTGAATTACTGGGGATCGGCACTCTTTTGGGGTTCACTATTTTCCCTAACTATTACCCGATGCTCCTCATGATCTTACCTTCAGGTGCTTTTTTGATCTTGGCTTTTATTATGGCCACAATAACGTGGTTAAAACTTAAGCGTCATGAATAATCACAAGAAGATCACCGGCCTACTCCCGACCCGAGAGGCACCCGCTCCCCACGAGCTTATTTTTCCGCTTCTTCAGCATACAGGCCGTCCGGCCCAGCCCATCGTCAACGTGGGTGATCTTGTCAAGGTGGGTCAACGCATAGCAGAGGCAACTGGAAGTATTTCAGCCAATATTCATAGTAGTGTATCCGGTCTCGTAACGGCTATTGAGCCGGCTCCCTATAGTAGTGGCGTCGATATGATGAGTATACGTATTGAGAATGACCATAAATATTTTAAAGTCCCCATGGCAACCCATACTCGCCCCATCAAAGAAACACCCAAAGAATTTTTATTAAAACGAATAGAAGAAGCGGGTATTGTCGGCCTTGGCGGAGAGATGATCCCAACCCATATCAAATTACGCCCCCCCAAACCTATTACTGAACTCGTGATCAATGGTGCCGAATGTGAACCCTATCTTTCAGCCGACCACCGAGTCATGGTAGAAATGACAAAGGCAGTCTTTATTGGAATCGAGGTGGCCATGTGTATCCTTGAACCCCAAACGGTTATGATCGGCATAGAAGATCACATGATCGACGCTATGATCACTATGCGAAACTATGCACTTAAATACAAAAATGTTAAAGTCATCCATCTCCCGACCCTTTACCCTCAAGGAGCCGAGAGAGTCCTTGTTCGTGAACTAACCCAAAAGCGTATTCGTCAATTACCCATAGAGGCAAACGTCGTTGTCTTAAATGTGTCCACGTGTGCCGCCATAGGACAAGCTATTTTAAATGGGATGCCACTTATCTCAAGAGTGATTACCCTATCGGGTTCTCAACTAGAAAAATCATATAATTACCGGGTGCGACTCGGTACACCTATTAAAACCCTCCTTCCCGAACTTAGCCCCGATCGTGCGCATAAGCTTGGGGACCTTCGTGTCCTCATGGGTGGGCCCATGATGGGTATCGCCCAATACTCACTTGAAGTTCCCATTATCAAAGGAACGACGGGCGTTCTCGTTTTAGAACATACTAATTATGAACCCCAAAAATGTATACGTTGTGGACGTTGTATTGATCATTGCCCCGTATTTGTCATGCCCATTATCGCTGCCGAACAAGGGATACAAGCTAGCGAATGTATGGAATGTGGATTATGCTCCTATCATTGTCCTTCTCGGATCCCCTTAGTTGAAAAAATAAGACTTAAAAAAATCGAACAACAAATGTGCACCATAAACCCATGAGATTATTTATCGCCGCTTCACCCCATAGCCGGAACCCTCAAGATGTTTCATCCATCATGTTAAACGTCATTCTAGCTCTAGTGCCAACTAGTTTATTGGGTGTTTTTTTCTTCGGCATTCCGGCTCTGTCCGTTATCATTACGTCTATTTTATCTGCCCTTGCGTTTGAGGTTGGGGTCAACACCCTTCGCCATCAAAAGTTAACCATCTTTGACGGTTCGGCAGCACTTACTGGCCTTCTATTAGCCCTTACCCTTCCTCCCGTTATTCCCCTTTGGATGGTCGTTTTGGGTAACGGATTTTCAATCGTCATCGTCAAACACCTCTTCGGTGGATTAGGGCACAATTTATTTAATCCCGCCCTTTCGGGTCGACTATTTCTTTCTGTGACTTACCCTGTAGCCATGTCCTCATGGAGCAAACCTAGCGCCTTACTCGATCCCATTTACATTTCTTCGGCGACACCGTTTGCAAAAGAATCCACGCTGATCGTATCCCATTGGCAACTCTTTTGGGGAGGCGTGGGGGGGAGTATCGGTGAGACCTCAGCCTTTGCCATTCTTCTGGGTGCTATTTGGCTATTCAAGAAAGGCATCCTTGATTGGAAGATCCCAGGGAGCTTTCTTTCCACCGTTTTTTTATTGGCTCTTCTTGGGGGACAAGACCCCGTCTTGCATCTCCTAGCAGGTGGGACGTTATTGGGTGCCTTTTTCATGATGACAGACTATGTCACCTCCCCTCTAACAAAAATGGGGCGACTCCTTTATGGTTTTTTGCTGGGAGTCCTAGTTATGTCCGTTCGGTTCTTTAGCCAGATGCCGGGAGGTCTCGCTTTTTGCATCGTTTTGATGAACGGAATGGTACCTTTGCTTGATAAAGCCGGCATTACGCTTCATCTCCATGTTTACCCACTCATTTTTAAGGAGATCCAAGAGAAATGATCCCCATACATACTCAACGTCTCCTTCTCTATATCGCTCGACTCGCCTTGATCTGCGCTCTGTCGCTTTTTCTTGTTAACTTGATCACCTCGATCATCACACAAAATCGTGAACGCCAAGATCAACAATATTCCTTCTCAAAACTATTGCCTTTAGCCACCTCGTTTGTTCCCTACGCAAAAGACAGAACTCTTGAAAACGCCAACATTATTATTGGATGGGATCATGCCCATAAAAAAATTGGCTACATCATCCGTTCCACCGGTCATGGATACGGAGGCCCCATTAAGTTGCTCGTCGGCATTTCGGGCTCAAAAGTCACTAATATTCAAATCCTTTCTCATGTTGAAACAGCGGGAATGGGGTCTCTTATCGCTCATTCTGAGCCTATGGCTGGACGTTCGTTTACTTTTCAGGGACAATTTAGCAACAAAAGTATTTTTGATCGATTCAGCACTCACGAGGATATTCTCACACTTTCAGGTGCGACGATATCCTCTCAGGGTGTCGGCGATGGGATTCTAGACGCCATTAAACTATATCGACGATTGGAGAATGTACAATATGAAGACTAGCACGACCTCTTTAAAGATCACCGTTGCCGGCATTCGAGGCCGAATGGGAGAATCTCTCACCCCCACTGTTGCGCTTGATTTTGCTGAAATATTTGGCACCATCAATCATGGAGGACGGATCGTCTTAGGAACCGAGACACGGTTGAGCACCCCTGCCATCAAAGCCGCCGTTATTTCAGGATTGTTAGCAACTGGCTGTCACATTATTGATATCGGTATCGTTTCAACACCCACAACTCAACTTATGGTCAAACACCTAAAAGCTGATGGGGGGATCATGATCACCGCCTCCCACAACCCGATCATGTGGAATGGGCTCAAATTCATCTCGTCAGCAGGGATCTTTTTCGACGAAAATGAAATGCAAATTATTTTTGAAAAATATCACCAACTTCAACATTTAAAAAAAAGTGCCACTACCATAGAAACCATCACCCAAAACGGTCTCATCAACTACGCCTCGATCGAGGATATGGGACTTCTTGACACCTTCCCGAATGCCCCGAAAGTCCATATCGACAGCATTTTGAAGCATGTCAATGTCGACCTCATTCGCCAGGCAAAACTCAATGTTGTCGTGGATGCTTGCAACGGAGCCGCAGCCATTCTCGACCCGATCCTGTTCGAGGCGCTTGGTATTAATGCTACCCTCATCAACAATGAACCTAATGGCCGTTTTACGCGTGGGCCGGAGCCATTACCCGAGAACTTAGGTGCCCTCCGAGAAGCTGTCCGCCAACATGGAGCTGACGTTGGGTTTGCTCAAGATCCTGACGCAGATCGATTGGCTATCGTTAATGAACTGGGGGATCCCATCGGCGAAGACTATACGCTCGTTCTCGTTATGCAATATATTCTCAAAAACCACCCTAACCCCAAAGGAAAAATAGTCGCAACGAACCTTTCAACCACGCGTGCCTTCGATGATGTGGCGAAGCAGTATGGGGCGATCGTCGTTCACACTAAGATCGGTGAAGTCAATGTCTCCAAGGCTCTTATGCATCCCGATGCTCTTGTCGGGGGCGAAGGAAATGGCGGGGTTATTATTCCGGCCATTGGACTCGGTCGTGACTCCTTTGCGGGGATCGTCTTTATCCTTGAGTATTTAGCCAAAGAAAAGTGCCGGGTTTCTGATCTTGTCAAATCCGTTCCAGCCTACAAAGTCGTCAAGGCCCGTAAAGATCTTTCATGCCCAGAGGGAATACTTGCAGCTCTCGATAAGACTCGGCAGTATTATAAAGACGCTCAGATCGATGAAACCGATGGTGTAAAAGTTATCTTTGAGGATTCTTGGCTTCATGTTCGCGCCTCAAACACTGAGCCCATTATACGTTATTTTGCTGAAGCCAAAACCGTTGAGGCCGCCCAAAGGCTTATTGATCCCATTTTCTAATGGACAGCAAGGGCACGATCCGCAGGCGACTCTTAGCCAGTCGAGACTTACTACTTTGCCAACAGGTAGTCGCTGAAAGTATCCACATTTGTGACAGATTGAAAGTCCTTCTTTCCGAAAAAACACCAACATCTATTTTGCTTTACGCTCCGATCCGTAACGAAGTGGATCCTCTCTATCTTCTTCCGTGGCTGAGGGAAAACAACATTACGGTTTGTTTGCCTTCCATCCAGTCAAATAAGATCGTGCCTTTGGTTTATGCCCGTGAGGAACCGCTCATTCGAGGCCACTTTGGCATCAACGAACCCTCCCATCGCATTATTCACCCGGATCCGTGTGACATCGTTGTGGCTCCCTGTGTAGCCGTGGACAAAGCTCGTTATCGGCTAGGTTACGGCAAAGGATTCTATGACCGATTTTTATCGCCAAATTCGTTCAGCATAGGGCTTGTTTATCCCTTTCAAGTGATCGAAAACTTCCCTCACGACATACACGATCAACCCTTGTCCCGGATTATCACGTGCAACGAGGTGTTGCAGTAACCCTCCAAATTGTCTATACTGTAAAAGCCCTTTTTGGGCAAAGAGGAGGTTTTCGTCGTTATGTCACTTCACATCGATGACTCGAAATGTATTGGCTGCGGGGTTTGCTGTTCAATGCTAGAAACTGTTTTTGACCTGGATGAAGATCAAGGGATCGCTCGTGTAATCAACGCCGAGGGTGCATCACTCAACGAGATCCAAGAAGCCATCGAGGCTTGTCCTGTCGAAGCCATTTCGATCTAACCCTCCCTTTACGGAGTTTGTTCTGTTGAATTAAGATAGATACTGAGTCCCCTTGGGGTAACGTGATTAATAATTTAGGATTTAGGGTGAACTATGGAATTTGTAAGCCATGCAGGGTTTGAAGATTATAACAGTGGAGATGCTGAAACGTTTTCAGGCGCGAACTATTTAACGCCTGACGATATCCTTGAGATTATTGCTGAACCCGAAAACAATCTCGATCAGATCGAGAATCTTCTTGATCGGGGCGTTGATATTGTTAAAGAGATCCCTGAGGAACCTGCCGAAGAACCCCCATCTGCTCCTGAAGCAGCCGAGGTCAATGAGGACAAAGAAGCCAAAACCTCTGATGTCGTCAAAATGTATCTTAAAGAGATCGGCAAGGTCAGTTTATTAAATCTCGCCGAAGAACAACATATTGCCAAACTCGTTAACGAAGGTGATCTAGTTGCCAAACAACAGCTGATAGACGCCAACCTTAGGCTGGTCGTTAGCATCGCCAAAAAATATATCGGCCGTGGCATGGCCTTTCTTGATCTCATTCAAGAGGGCAACATTGGCCTCATTCGTGCTGCCGAGAAGTTCGATTATCGCAAAGGTTACAAATTTTCGACTTATGCAACGTGGTGGATACGCCAAGCTATTACCCGTGCCATTTCAGACCAATCACGAACCATTCGCATACCCGTTCATCTGGGTGAGACCATGAGCAAGCTTCGAAAAGCCTCTCGTGTACTTATGCAAGAAAAGGGGAGAAAGCCTACCGAAGAAGAGCTTTCCGTCTTCATGGACATGCCTATCGAAAAAATTCGCGAGATTTTCCGTTCATCCTTAACACCAATATCCCTAGAAACGCCCATTGGTGACGAGTCTGACAGCAGCAAACTCGGCGATTTTGTCAAAGATGATAAAACCGAAACCCCTGAGTCCAATCTCTTTAGAAATTTACTGAGGCGTGATCTCGACGAGATCATGTCCGAACTTTCTGAACGCGAACGCATGGTTATTAAGCTCCGCTTTGGGTTGGTTGATGATCGCCCACGCACACTTGAAGAAGTTGGAAAGGTCTATGATGTCACCCGCGAGCGAATCAGGCAGATCGAGGCCAAAGCCCTCAAAAAGCTTCGACATCCTTCCCGCCTAAAAAAGCTTCGAGGGTACTTACAAGAGGCCTAAAGAATGAAAATAAAGCTGTCCTTATCCCCTCAGGAACAGCTTGTCTTCCTCAAAGACCTCGATGAACATTTACTCCAAAGCGAAAATGCTCTTGTTGAGCTTGAGCAAGGTAATAATAAAACGGGGAGTATTGAACAGCTTTTTCGTAGTTTTCATACTATCAAGGGGAACAGTAGCATTGCTGCATACACGCTTCTCCATGACCTAACCCATGAGGTTGAAAATGTTCTTTCGGTTTTCAGAGAAAATAAAAGTCAAGTTTCAGAGAAACTTATCCGCTTATTGTTTAAAGCTATCGACCTTATGCGGTCACTTCGAGCACCTATTCTCAGTCCTAAAAAGGACATTGAAACTGAATCTGTTGAAGCCTTTATTCGGGAAGCAAAGTTGTTCCTTACGAGAACAGATCCTCAAAAAAGCTCAAGCTCAGTAAAACATGAATTAGGAGAAGAACCCCATCTCAATAACAATATTGACGTTTTTCTTGATACAACGGATCCCTTGCCTTCCGTCAGAGGGTTTCAAATACTCCAACTGATTGAAAAGTCTGGAATAGATTATGATTCAGAACCTTCATTTGATAATATCAAGGCTGGCAAGATCCAGAACCCTATTAATATTCAAGTATCCCCTGACGGCCTTATTGAATTAAACAAAAATCTTATTCGATCTCTTTCAATACTGGACGGGGTAAAAGCCATTCATATCAAGTATCCACAACCTATTAATCCAAATAAGGCAAAACCTAAGACCCTCTCGGAGTCGATAACAGAAGACGCGGAGGAAGAGCTACAAGAGATTCAGATCAATATTCGCAAACTGGATGGTCTCATCAACCTATTGGGCGAAATTCTCATTGATCGGAACAAAATATCACAAAACATCCTTCGATTAGAAGAGAAATATAGCCTTGATCCTCATGTTATGGAACTTCTCGACCTCGTTAATCATCTTGGAAAGATCACTTACAATCTTCAAACGGAACTATTAAACATTCGAACTATCCCGTTAAATAATATCGTCGAAAAATATCCTCGCTTTGTTCGCGAACTAGCCAATCAATTAGGAAAAAAGGCTAAACTCGAGATCACTGGACAACATGTCGAACTAGATCGGCTTATTCTTAAACATTTAAACGAACTTATCATGCACCTCCTTCGCAACTCGGTTGATCACGGGATCGAATCACCAGAACATCGAATAGCCATTGGGAAAAAAGAGTTAGGCACCATTCGAATAGATGCCCATCAAAAACATAATAAAGCCTATTTTCTCATTTCCGATGATGGCTATGGGATCGACCCCAATAGTATTCGCGAGTCGCTCGTTCGAAAACATATTCTCGATAAAACAGAGGCTCAACGAATGTCAGACCAAGAAATCATCCGCTATATCTTTTACCCTGGTTTCTCAACAAAAGATGAAGTCTCTGAAATATCGGGACGAGGCGTCGGCATGGACGTTGTACAAAATACCATTCAAAAACTGGGTGGACAAATTTCTGTAGAAAGCGAAAAAGGACTGGGAACAAGTTTTCGTATCACCCTTCCTTTAACGCTAGCCATTATTCACGGATTAGTCACTCAAGTTAACAATAAAACATTTGTTATTCCTATTAACTACGTCGAAGAAGTGTTGCGTTGCCACGGCGAAAATATTCGAATGATGAACAAGAAACCTCATATTGTTCTGAGGGATACCTTAATTCCAATCGTCAACTTAACCACCTTACTCTATGGTAATAACGTTAACATAGTAAAAAGCGCTAAACTATTTATTGTTATTGTTGTATATAATGATAAACCCACCGGCATTGTTGTTGACAAACTTCTTGGCGAAGAAGAGATTGTCATAAAAAATATTGACTACGCTGCCGATAAATACTATATAATCCACTCAGCTACAATAATGGGAACTGGAGATGTTGGTTTGATTCTCGATATTGCTTCACTCCTTGACTATCTAACTATGCATAGAGAGGAGCCTGATCGGATTTTATTATCCGACACAAACCATGAAAATACTCATCGTCGATGATTCTCCCTTAATTATCAAGCGCCTTGGCGAGTTTCTCACCGACTTAGGCCACTCGGTCATCGTTGCTAGCGATGGCAAGGAAGCTATTGTATCGTTTAATCAGGAGCTCCCCGATCTTGTATTTATGGATATCTTAATGCCTGGACCTGATGGCATTAGCGTAATGAGAAATATCATCTCAAAGCACCCCAAAGCACGGATCATCATTATGAGTAGTATGGGCCAACAATCTAAGGTTATTGAAGCCATACAATATGGCGCTGTCGATTTTATCGTAAAACCCTTTGAACCCTCAAAAATTCTTCTTGCACTTGAAAAAGTAGCCAATACCCTCGTATGATCATCTCCGCAGAATTTTTACCTAAAGTCATCTTAGTCTCAACCCTCCTAGCCGAACTGTTCCTCGTGGCGATTCCTCTCTTACTCCTCCTTGCTTATCGGCAAAAGAATAGTCTTCCCATCCGAAGCCTTTGGTTCGGAATGGGACTGGCTATCTTGACCTGTATAAAGTTCTTATTCCTCATAAAACAGCAGCTCTTTTCTGATTGGGAACCCTATTATAGCGTTTTCATTATTATTATTTTCGAGGTTATTGTTCGTGAATGGATTGTCCGACGTTGGGACAAATGGGGAAGCCGTTTTGTTGCGATTCAATTCGTTGTGGGATATCTCTTCGCTAAACTCCTTGGTATTGGAACGAGCGTTTTCCTTTTTTTTACGTGGATGCTGGCGCGACTTAACTATATTGGCAAGGGGGGGGCAATGAGTACAGAGGCCTTTCAACAAACCACGCCCTATATTCAACTGATTTTGCATAGCCTATTTAATTTAGGCTATATGTTCCTTCTATTTTCGTTTATCCTTATCCGTATTCGCCTTGTCGATCAACCTCGCCGCATTATCGTACTGACAGAATGGATTTTTTTTCTTTTTCAAGGAGGGAGCTTACTCGCCATAAACACCCCTACGATTCCGGTCATTCCTGTTTTTTTTGCCGTGATAGTTGTACTTGTAAACATTTATTAAATAATAAATTTGATTTTAGGTTAAATTAAAATCGTCAAATCAATAATTAAAAAAAAA
>CAIUCY010000091.1 GCA_903897765.1 uncultured Candidatus Marinamargulisbacteria bacterium
GAGCTAATAAATTTTGGTGGTATAGTCATTGATTAATTATTGCGACTTTATTTATGCCGATTTTAATAATGTTTGAGGTGTTCTAGTTACTTCACGTTCCTTCAAGTAATGGTGAACTAGCAAATATTGTATTCCATAAAGCACTGAGATAGGAGGTTGCGAGAATGCTTATCCTTAATAAACTTACACAATTTCACAACTCAAAAGGGGCTTGGGAGCCAATTACGAAGTTTAAAGTTAGAGCAGGTAATGATGTGTCAAAAATGCTTGATATTATTACTGAAATAAACTTGTACTTGCCTGATGATTGGCGATTGACCAGAAGCAAAAACAACTTCAGTATTCTGGTCTCACCATCATCTGGTGACCCATATATTTTGAAAGGAAATAGCTTTCGTGTCGACGGACATGAAATACTCCATATTATTGATTCAATCTTCAAACCTGGTTTTTTTGATCAATACGATCTTCGTGCCGCTGGAATTGGTAGAACCGCCAGTATTGATCGTAAAATAAAAAGAGAAAACCCCGATATCTTAGTTCCAAACCTTTATTTTTTTCAGCCACGTCCGGATGATTCAGCAAGCCCTTTATTTGCGAGACAATATGAAAAAATTAAGCTAAATAAAAAAGGTCAACCCCTCGGTACTCAATACCATCGAATCCATCCTCTTTATAAATGGGGTCTGGATCTTGATCATTTTAGATGGGTTAAATGGGACATTAATGGAAATGTTCAATACGCCGACTATCCAGAAGAAGACTACCATGGAGCCGACTACTGGATAATACCGTCACTGAAAAATGAGGATTTACGTGGAAAAAAAGAAGATTATTTAAATAATTTCTCAAAGCTTCTTCAAGAACATAATATTCAAAAGCCTGCGCCTCCGCATAAGGTTTCAACTCCCTATGAGTACGAATATAAATTTCTTGTTCGAGAAAAAACATTGACTCAGGAGCAACTATCTGGTAAAATTAAAGAGATACTTAACAGGGAGGGTTTAATTATTGTTTCAAGCGGAAAGCCAAGAGAGCAATTAGATACTTATTTTGATGATAATGAGCTACATTTATTCAGGCATGGAGTATCATTCCGGTTTCGGGAGTCATCGGGCAAAATTGCAAGAATAACGCTTAAAGCACGTCCAAGTAATACGGCAGATCAAGATAAATCAAAAGGGGAATATCGAAGAATTGAGGAAGAAATGACTGTGTCGATTTCACAAAAGGATGCTCTTTTCAAAGGAGAGCGAATTACGGCGCTTCCTTATCGGCTGATTCCTTATGTTGCTCCAGACTGTAGTGATCTCAAACCGGTAGTTATTGTAAAGACAAAACGATTACTCTTGGAAGTTAAAAATGATGTTCATCAATATGCTGAAGTCTGTATTGATGTAGTCAATTATGAACGCAATAGGACAATCGTTGGCCCTGATATTGAGATTGAGATAGAAAGCAAGGGGATGGGCACAAATGAAATTGCTCATATTGCTGCAAAAATCAAGAGGCAACTAAATCTCGATAATTCAAAAGAATCAAAATACGAACGGGCTCTTAGTCTTCTCAAATAAGGAGAAACTTATGGTGAAAAATATGCTTGTTGATCTGGACTCGTTGATTAAAGACACTCATGCGGCGTATAACGTATTCGGCAAGTACTATGATTTAATGTATGCTGCACAAGGAAGGAAAGCTGGAATATATCGACCAGATGTTGCCGATGCGTTTACTGATGTAATCTCTTCAACAGGGAGCAAATTTATCTTGGATTGCGCATGTGGGACCGGTGACCCGATCATTGGTGTGGCATTGAAACTTTTTGCTTCTCAAAGCGAACATATGCGGATCATAGCCAGTGATGCTTCTGATGAAATGATTGTGAAGTGTAAGAATAACGCAATTGAGGAAGGGCTTGGAGAAAAGCACTCTGATAATTTTGAATCCTTATCCCTTGAAATTACAAGATCATGTTGGGAGGAATTGCCGGAGAAATTCGGCAGCAACAGGTTTGACATGGTTATGTGTGTCGGGCATGGTTTCTTTCATCTGATTTCACGGGAGAAAATGATATCAGCGCTGAGGTCAATGACTGAAGTTCTTAAACCAGGAGGTTATGTTGTTTTTGATGTTAAGCGATGGGATAAAAATGATGACCTTCACCAGGAAAAAGGTGTTGAGCCGGTTAAATGGCGTAATTGGGTGCAGGATGGGGATAAGCGCTTAATGTTTTTAAGCACATCAACATGGTTCGATGATCAGAGAGCAGTCGACGGAGTTATTCAACTCAAGAATTTTTATGTCCTTGAAGAGGGGTTATTAGGTTTGCAGACAAACGCCCGTTGTCTTTTTTGGGGTGCACCTTTTAGAGCAACGACGGCACTGGAGCTTGCATTTGATGCAGGTCTTACGGATGTACAAGAGTTGATTCTTAATATGCCTTCCGAAAAAAATGAGGCATATTTACGTGATAATGTTACGATAATCGGGAAAAAACCATAACAGATAAGGATGGTGGTAATGCAGAGAACTCTATCTCAAATTCGCCTGAGGCCACTCCAGCCAACTGATAAGCAAGACTATCTCCGTTGGCGTCTTGATCCATTAATCGGCGGAGTCATGCGCGGAGGTATTCCTCAGGAAGCAGAAATACAGGCTGAATTGCAAATGAGATTTGAACAGCCAAGAGCTGATGAAATTTATCTTTGTTTTGAGGCTATACAGCCATCAACCACTGTTCCCCAAGAGTTGATTCATGCAGGTGATATCCGTATACGAAAAACGAAGGATAGAAAATCTTACGCTTTTAATGAATCCCATGGAGTATGGGAATTCGGTCTTCAATGTGACCAACATTTTTGGGGAGATACTGAATTGTCTGCAATAGTCGCTATGCTTGATGTCGCGTTCATGTTGAAGGGTGCTGTAAGAGTCGAAGATACACTTTGGTCAGGGAACCATAGGAGTATAGATGTTCTTGAGAAAGCGGGTTTTACCAGAGAAGGATTATTACGAAAGCGTTTATGGCGCAATGACGAATGGATAGATGAGGTTTTTCTGGGTATAACTGAAGATGATTATCAAAAACTCTGGGGTCATAGTCTACCACATTGGAACTATGATGAAATAAAGCGCATACTTTGAGATTGTCAACTCAATTATTGTGCAATATTTTGAATTCAGAGCTGTATTTAAACGATAATATGACTGTTATATGTAGAATAATCAACAACGAGAAGGGGTTTGTTCTATGAATAAGCGATCATTACCCGATATCAGACTGAGAGCCCTCTGCGAATCTGATAAAACCGATTATATTCAATGGCGGCAAGACCCAAGGATAGTAGGCTTGATGTTTGGAGGCTGTCCAAGTCCAATTGCATTAGAAAAGGAAGTTTCAATCAGGTTCAGCCAGAATAGGCCAGAAGAGGTCTACCTTGCATTCGAGGAAGTTGATAATTTTGAAAACAGAGGGCATGCTCGGATAAGACAAGTTCCGGATCAAATTTCATATGATTCGGTAGAACACAACGGAGTGTGGTCAATCGGATATATTGGAACCCTGTCAGGTAGGGAGCGA
>CAIUCY010000092.1 GCA_903897765.1 uncultured Candidatus Marinamargulisbacteria bacterium
ATGAACTTAAAGATAAATACGAAATATTAATCATTGTAGATTCCTTAGATGAGGCAAAGGCCGTTGAGAACATTGAGGACATCCTAAATACAATAATTTCCCAAAGTGAAACACTATCAAATATTAAAGTATTATTTGCCTCCAGATTTCTCAACATTGATAGTGCCACTCCTCTTAATACCTCAATTGCTCGGTATGAGATTGCTCCACTTTCTCTAACAAAGATTAAAACCTTTGTTAATAACATATGTCAGTCATTACATATTCCTGATCGATTCATTGAAGATTTAAAGAAATCTTCGCTCTACAAATGTTTACCTAGGAATCCTATAGCGGCAATTCTATTAGCAAAAATTATTGCTAACAATCAACAGGACCTTCCTTCAAGCATTCCAGAGTTATATATGAAATATTTAGAGTTATCTCTTGGACGTTGGGATTTGGATAAAGGGTTGCAATCTCAAAAAGAATACGATGCAGCAATAAATGTAATCAAAGAACTCTCTGTCTATATGGTAAACAATGACATTCACTCAATTTCATTTAAAGAAGTAAAGGAGAGATTTCAAGCATATTTCTCCGAACGAAATATGAAAGTTGACATTGATGAATTGCTCGAGCGAATTATGTCCAGATCTGAAATTATTTCTTTCAACGGAGACAAATACACTGTTTCTTTTAAGCATCGTAGTTTTATGGAATTTTTCTATGCACTTTCTTTTACTTTGTCAGATATGCCAGTCAACCTAGAAATCTTTGATATTTATTGGAGCAACATCTTCTTCTTTTATCTTGGCATAAAGAAAGACTGTCCTGAAATTATTCAAAAAGTTATTGATCTTAAACCTGAAACTGAAAGCCAACGTTGGCATAGACTATATAATCTCCCAAACTTTTTGCTAGCAGCATACTCAACTCCATATTCAAAAATCAATCTGGGGGTCAAGTCAGTTATTGTTGAAGCAGCTACTGAGTATGTGAAAATCAAGTCTGGCGAGTATCCTTCGCCATTTGCCGTGCTTCCTGGAATCAGGCTGCTATGGCTTATGCAGAGTTTTATGGGAGATGTTCTTTCATATCAATACTTTGATAAAGCGTTAGATAACTCAGTATTACTAATATATGCTGATCCAAGTTTAGACAACGAGATAAAAATGTATAGTCTATTATTTATTGGCTGCGTTTTATTGGGGCTTGGAAATCAAGAACCATTTAATTATCTATTGGACGAGTTTAAAAAAGAATTACCTTTGGATCTACTAGTATTATTGAAATATAGGAATGAAGATGTCATAAACCAATCAAAGCTACTTAAGAGTCATATAAAAAGAGTTAACAAATTAATGAAGGACAATTCTTTGACCATTAGAACTTCACTAAATGAATTACATAATAAACCGTTATACTCTAAAGAAAATAAGCAGAAGTCTCTTTTACCTAAATACAGCTAGCCAGGGAAACACAGCATATTCTTAATATTTTTTGTAAGACAATTTTCTAAGAATTTTCTAAGAATAGATGCGAAAATGAAGTAGTTTTTAGAAAAATAGACACAAACGAACACAAGCCTGAATGCCACGTATTTATTGAGGATCCTGTCCAGAAATGTTCGCAATTTAGCATCGTAAACTTCCCCATTAAGCGACTTCTAGTTGCTTAAATCTAGATCCTGTCCAGAAATGTTCGCAATTTAGCATCGTAAACTTCCCCATTAAGCGACTTCTAGTTGCTTAAATCTATCTTTGAACCGTGCCACGACGACAACAAGTGCC
>CAIUCY010000093.1 GCA_903897765.1 uncultured Candidatus Marinamargulisbacteria bacterium
AACTCCCGACATGGTTTATTATGGCAACTCGGAACTCAAGAAAGCAGCATAACCAATATGCAGTTTTCCACTTAAGAAATCCGATCCATTGTCTTAACTACCCCGACCACCTCACTATTCATCCATATTTCGCTTCACCGCGAGGGTCGTTGTGATTTTGATGTCACATTAAAACAGAGTGGAACGATTCCGTTTAAACCCGCAAGTCTCATGCGTTTGCTTGTGCGCTATCCCTTTCAAGCCTTACTTAATCTTCCTCGGATCTGGCGTCATGCATTGATCCTTATTCTCAAGCATCACTTGCCTATTCAACAAAAGATGCATGATAAAAAGGTGCTACGTGTGAACGATTATCAACCCACATTCATTCAAAGAACGATCATGACCCATTGGCTTAAAATGCTTCAAAATCTAAAATATGCGCAGCTGAAAATTGTGCTTCCGAATGGGGAGAATTATAACTTAGGAAACACGACCTTAGATCGTAAAGTCACTCTCAACATCCATGACTATCGTCTTTTTAGTCGCGTTGCCTTGTTCCGAGATATTGGGTTTGGTGAAAGCTATATGGATGGAGATTGGGATTGCGATAATTTGCCCTTACTTTTGTCCGTGCTTTCAGAAAACATCGAAGGAAATACCGTTACGTTTGGATTCTTTTCATTTCTCACTAATTGGATAAATAAAGGGAATCACCTCTTGCACAAAAATAGTATGAAGCAGAGCGCAAAAAATATCGATGCTCACTATAACCTGAGTAACGATATGTTCAGCCTTTTTCTGGATCGAACGATGACCTACTCCAGTGCGATCTTCGAATCACCGAATGACAGCCTCGAAGTTGCTCAGAAGAATAAAATACACACCATCATCAAAAAAGCTCATATTACGAAGGACGACCATGTTTTAGAGATAGGCTGTGGCTGGGGTGGATTTGCCATCGAAGCTGTAAAACGAACAGGTTGTCGTGTAACGGGGCTGACTATATCGGCTGAACAAAAAAAGTATGCCGAAGTACGAATTGAAGAAGAAGGACTATCAGATAGGATATCTATCCTTTTTGCTGACTATCGAACCATGGAAGGTACATTTGATAAGATCATTTCTATTGAGATGATCGAGGCCGTTGGTGACGAGTATTTGACCCTATATTTAAGATCAATTGACCGTCTCTTGGCAAAAAATGGGATCGCGGTCATTCAAGGTATCTTTATCCCCGACCAGCGATACAAAGCCTATATTAAAGAAGTCGATTGGCTCAAAAAACATATTTTCCCTGGAGGACATCTCCCCTCTCTCGAGACGATTGTTTGTAGACTTTCCGCTCATACTTCGCTGAGTATCGAAGATGTCGAGAATATTGGCCCCCATTATGCGATGACTCTTGCTAAGTGGCGAAGCCTGTTTCTCGACAGACTGGAGGATGTTCGCAATCTGGGCTTTAGCGATGTCTTTATTCGAAAGTGGGATTACTATTTTGCCTCTTGTGAGGCGGCCTTTAAGCAACGTTTTCTAATGGACTATCAACTTGTGTTGACCCGTCCAAATAATTTAAACCTGATCGTGGAATATTAGCCTTTAAGCCCTAGCCACATAGCGATGAAGTAACCCGCCGTCGCTACGAGCGCGGTCAAAGTGGTTCCCCATGCTAGATCGATCATCGTGATAGAGATCGGCCAATCACGAAGGGTACCCAAGTTGGTAAGATCGTACGTCGCATACGCCAAAAAGCCAAAGGCTGCGCCTAAGAAAACCACAGAAGGCAGACTGCCCTTCGAAAGAGCTGGTTGAACCGCGAACAATATGATCCCCCCAATATAAAGAAAGTAGAACGCAAGAATAGCGATCCAATTGAAGCTAGGAGCCATGAGTGAACCCAACGCTTTTTGATATATTTTTTGAGCCACTAGCATGAGCCAAACCATATCTATCGCAAAAAACACAGGAACCATGAACACATATAATTTTATCCAGGTCATCATCATGTCATCTCCTTAGATTAAAAACTAATTGATCCTCCCAAGGATTGGGTTCTGCCAGAATTTTGCGCACTATTCTGATACCATTCAGCAGTATAACTCACCCTAATTGCATCCATATGCCACGCTAACGTTCCATAATAAGCAGAAAAGTTCACGACACCATTTTCAGGCAACAATTCGTTTGCTGCATAACCAGTCTGACATTTAAACCCTGTTTGCCAATTCGACCCCCAATTCATCATAAGCCCAGCAAAGCCTGATAAACCCGACGTATCCTTTGCCCCACTCCACGTAGAACCAAAATCTATTCTCCAGTCATTGCCAAGAGGCCACCCATAACTCGGACTTAGTGCGAACGTCCAATATGAGGATGGATAAAGCGCTACTTGAGCACTAAGCCCCATGGACCGAGAGGGATCACCTGATCCCCACGCTAGCGTTCCCGTATGAGATACCTGACCGTTCGTATACAATCCAGCCGAATAACTGCTGAGCATATAATCATTTTTGTTCAGAGCATGCCTCCAACCGATCCCACCGACTTTGATATCCGTTAAAGCGTAGTTTTGTTGAGCCAGTTGAACATACAGATGATCTTCTCCGGATAACGTACATTGCAGGATATTTTCAACTCTTGAGCTATCCGCAATATTGGAGTACTGATAGGACGTAACGGTCAAACCTTCTTGCCAGTTAGACCCAAATCCAATTATCCCCACAAACAACATTAAACCGATTAATTTCAACATAGAAATAACCTCACTTTCATTCGACGAACGCTTACATCTATTTGTTCAGCCTCTCATATATGGCAAGGGAGTTCTACCTGTTAAAGGACACAGGTTTTGACCTTTTTCCACCGTTGAGTTTATCTCGACGCTATCTCAATGTGGGTCTTAAAGGTGGTGAGTACGTTACTGCCTCGGAATGTTCCTTGGGCAGGTGCTACATTGAATGGGGAATGAGACGCGGCTAGGGTAACATAGTTTGAATCAACCGCTTTTCCATGCGTGGGGTCAAAACTTCGCCACCCTCCCCCAGGAATATAGACTTCCGCCCAAGCATGAAGATCAGGATTCTCTTCAGTATTTGTAAATATATATCCACTGACAAATCGCGCGCAAAGCCCTTTCTGTCTACAGATCTCAATAAATAAAACAGCATAATCTCGACATGATCCTGATTTAGAACAAAAGGTGATCTCCGCCGGATTGGGAGCTCCTTCTTCTCTGGTTTTGTAAGTAATGGTCTGATTCAAGGCCTGACACAAAAGCATTAAGAATTTAGTAACATTATTCTCCGCCTGAAGGGTGAGATCATTGATCATAGCGATCAAAACGGGGTCGGAAAGGGTTTGTTTTTGCAGATAAACAGATGGAATAGGATCAACATACATAAAGGGAAATGATAGGTCGATCGGGAGCGTTAAAAAGTTGAAGGGGTTATCTCGAAATGTCTGAACCGTTAAATGTGTCCGAATGGATAAATGATCAGTAAGCCCCTTGAACCAGACGAGAACAGCTGAGTTCCCTTCTAAATCTAGCAGTCGAGTTTCCATAACAGGGATAGGATCGATATGTAGTTCAAAAGAAAGTGTGGCCTGGGAGGGATCATTTCTTGGGATCAACATCAATGTATGCGGTTCAAGAAAGACTGGGCCACCAAAATGATACTCGGTTGAGTGTGCGATCGTAAAATTCATGTAAACGTTCGCTACGCCGAGTATATTTGCGCTAAGATCTCATCAAGCTTTTTCGCGGGTATCTCGTTTACGGAGTTACGAAGTCGCTCTTGCCACCATTCTGAGATCTCAAAAAGATCATTTTTATACAGTCTAAATTCATGCATGACTTTACTATTGGCTGGGTAGACCAATAAGTCCATCGGGTAATCAACTTCATTCGTACTGATCCGGGTCGAATCAAAGGCAAGCATCGCAACTTTTAATGCATGCTTAATGGGGTCATCAAACTTAAGTGTACGATCTAGCACCGGCTTTCCATAACCTCCGGATCCTATTATATGATAGGGTGTGCTTTCGCCTATTTCGATCCAGTTGCCCTGGGGGTATATCAGGTATAATTTGTGTTTAGAGTCCTTTTCAAGTTGACCGCCAACGATACAATGGATGTTAAAATTAAGCCCACTCTCCTCAAGGTATTCTTTATCTTCTTTGGCCACTCTTCGTATTTGATCGCTAAAAACATTGATCGCTTTGTAAAGTTTATCAAACGTTCCCTCTTTTTCTTCAAGGGCTTCTTCAAAATAAGTCAGTGTTTTATCGCGTAAAGACCGTAGTCCTGAGGACATGACGAACATCTTATGATTGTTTTTTCCAAAAATAGTCATCTTTTTTGCGGTTGTGCATTCGTTCCCCGAGGTAATACGCGTGTCAGAAATAGCGATGATTCCCTCATTAAGTGTGATCCCTAGGCAAAATGTCATTCGGCGTGCTCCTTAAATGTTTGATTATTTGTATTAGTTATAGCAAAGAATGTCTCATATATACTATCCCCCAAAATATTTAATTTGTCTTGGAACGAGTCCGTGAACTGATGAAGTCCTAAAGAAATGATTTGATTAACATCGGTATAAACCAGTTCAGATCGGAGTGTCCCTAAGATCTGCTCGGCTTTGTTTTGGAAAGAGTCTTCTTTACTTCCTGAAATGGCATGGAGTGCACCGTTCGCTTTATTGATGCAATAGACAATGGATCGGGGAAAGTTGGCATCTAAAATAAGAAATTCTATTATTTTTTCGGGCAACATTTTTTGATAGACTTTCCGATACATTTCAAATCCACTGGCAGAACGAAGTAAATAGGTCCATTGAATATCATCATAGGTTGTCCCGATATCCTTTACATGGGGCATCATGTGGAAATACTTTACATCGATAATACGAGATATTTTGTCCGCCCGCTCGATCATTTGTCCCAGATAATGGAAATGCCATCCTTCATTATGAGACATGACGGCATCGGTGATCCCAAAAAATAAATGACTGTTGAGCTTGACCTGATGATAGAATTCGCTAGGCGAATTGATAGCGTCGACTTTGGAGGCGGGATCGGTAAGAAAGAGGTAGTATTTATTGATCTGTTCCCACATTTCAGATGAGATGATCTCGCGAATAGATCGAGCATTTTCTCGCGCTTTAACGATACAATTAAGGATCGAGCTAGGGTAATCCATGTCAAAAGTAAGGAATTCTACAACATTTTCTCGCGTTGTTTTTCCGTATTTATGGGAGAAATAATCCCAATCACCCGTAATACGAGCGATCGGTTCCCATTGTTCATCGCCAACCAGTTGATTTTCGAGGATAAGTAAAAGATTAATATCAACAATTCGAGCCATGTTCTCGGCTCGTTCCACATAACGACTCAACCAATATATTGAATCTGCTACGCGGCTTAACATTGTGGCTCCTGATCGGCTACAACCCACGTATCTTTGCTACCGCCTCCTTGAGATGAATTAACGACCAGCGAGTCCTTTGTAAGAGCGACACGCGTCAAACCACCCGGCAGCACATAGATATCTTTTCCGTAAATAATATAGGGACGGTAATCGACGTGACGTCCTTCAAAGTGATCATCAATGATGGTCGGGACTCGAGACAAATTCAAGGTTGGCTGAGCGATGTACTTGCGAGGGTTTTCTTGAATTCTTAACTTGAAGTCCCCTATCTCAGCTTTGCTAGCGCTCGTACCCATGAGCATGCCATAGCCACCAGACTCATCAACCGCTTTTACAACAAGTTCATCCATATGCCCAAGAACATAGTTCATTTGTTTGGGGTCTGAGCAAATATAGGTCGGCACATTAGGAATTATCGCCTCTTCACCCAAATAGTATTTGATGATCTGTGGAACATAGGCATATATGGCTTTATCGTCCGCTATCCCTGTTCCCGGCGCGTTAGCCAAGGCGATATGCCCTTTTTTGTAAAGGTCAAAGATACCAGGGATGCCTAATAGAGAATCGTTTCGAAATGCCCTTGGATCCATAAAATCATCGTCGATCCGTCGATACAGAATATCTACTTTTTTAAGGCCTTTGGTGGTTTGCATGAAAAGGAAATCATCTTTAATAAGCAAGTCCCGCCCTTCTACTAGCTCGATCCCCATTTGCCTTGCTAGAAAAGAATGTTCAAAATACGCTGAGTTATAAACGCCCGGCGAAAGTAAGGCGATCGTCGGCGTTGAGGTTTTATCGGAGACGATATATTGAAGCATATCAATCAACCGACTTGGATAATCAGAAACGGAAGCAACCTTAAGGCTCCCAAAAAGTTGCGGGAATGTACGCTTCGTAATTTGTCTGTTTTCGATAACATAAGAAATGCCGGAGGGGCATCGCATGTTGTCTTCTAAAATATAAAACGTTCCATCTTGGTGACGAACAAGATCCGTTCCTGTAATGTGACACCATATCCCTTTTGGGGGCGTCAATCCAATACATTGTTTACGGTAAGTGGTTGATGAGAACACAAGCGCTTTATCGATCACGTTATCCTTCAATATTTTTTGATCATTGTAAATATCTTGAACAAATAAATTGAGTGCATGAATACGTTGCTTGAGGCCTTTTTCGATAACCGCCCAAACCGAATGTTCTATAATTCTAGGGATAATATCAAAGGGAAATATCTTTTCCTTACCCTCGGTATTACCATAAACGTTAAAGGTGATGCCCAGATTGAGTAGGGCTCGTTCAGCCGCTTTTTGTTTTCGAAGAAGAACATCATCAGGAAGCGAATTGATCCGATCGATAACGAGACGCGAAACACTTCTTGGCTGAAGGTGCTCGTCAAAGAATTCATCATAAAAGCCTTCGCTTTGATAGGTGTCAAATTTAAAAATTTTTTTATCCTTTCACGAAGGAACACGCAACATCGATCTAAACAAGTTCCCTAATAACAGTTTGCATCAATAAATATTATATTTCAACTTATATTATTTGATTTCGCGTATTTACATAATATTTTACAAGAAACTTTTCGATTAAATTATTTTTCGTATCGCAATTTATAGGATATTTATATATTATTTAAATATATAACATGAAACATACAAGACATTCAGGGTGAAAATAAACTCAAAAATAGACCATTGGGTTTATAACGCAGGGTTGATCTAACTACAAAAACATTTCCACTTCTGCGCTAAAGGTCGATCGAATGGGGGCGAACCCAAACTCTGAGCGATCAGCACCATAAAAAACACGTGCAACGAGTGAAACGGTCGCTTGATCATAGGCCTGTGAAAGTCCGATCGAGGCAAACCCACTTTGATCTTGAAGATTGTTGGCGTTCATGAGCTCAAGCGTAAGTTTGCAATCGGTATAGGTTTGGGCAAACCGCTCATATAGATAATGCTTCGCAACCGAAAGCAGTCCATACGTGTCATATAACGAGGGGCCATAGTTTTGGGTATAGTCGAGCATTTCGTTGTATTCGCTGCCCTCTAGCCCCGCCCCATTATAATTGTATTCTATGGTCAACGAGGTATTCGGGTCGAAAGCATACGTGCATCCTAGCAAAGCATCGATGACCCCATTTTGCTCTTGGGTAGTTGTCGATGAACCGGATCCTGAAGGAAGGGATCGGTTCATTTGCTGAGTCCACTTGCTATCCATATGTAGTTCAAGACTATCGCCAATGACCGTATTGCCATTTAACCCCAGACTTGCGTAATCGCCCCTATACAAAAACACGGTATAATCAGCATCGCCAAATTTTGAGGCAAAAGACAACAAACTTTGCTCCTGTTGATCGTTGTCCCAACGGGGAATAGAGATCCCTCGAAAAGTGACCCCTTCACCCATATAAGCAATGTCTATCCCGACCAGCCCCTCACTCACCTTTTCTTGTGAAGCGGCAGAACGATTTTGCCCGATCGTCCCTCCACCTTTTAGATAATCGGTCGGTTTCCTAAAATACCCCACACCTGTTTTTGTTTTTTTCTTTCCTAGGTCAACAAACCATCCATTGCCTATATCGATGCCAACTCCCGCCTCAAGACATTTCGAATAGAATGACTCGTTCGCAGCGACCTGCCCTGCATCAAACGCACCATACCAAGAAAAACTGGCATCGGGCCATTTAATACGCTGACTGAGAACAATGTCCTGAGACAAATAATCCGCCGGAGCGAAAGCGTTCCCATTATTCTTTGCTCCTTCAGCAAGATAATAGACATCTGCTGAGGCAAAAGCGATAAAGATCAGGCAAAAACAAAGAATACGCCATACTTGGGTCATTTGATTACTCGAGACTAAAACGATCTAAGTATTCTTTGGAAAAATAATTCGTAGGCATGAGCTTAGAGCCGACCTTTGAATACAACATGATCGTATGTTTGCTAGGTGTTGTCGCATCATGAATATCAAGTTTCCCCGCATACGTTGCTGATCGATACGTACGATTATCGCTGTACTCAACCAATTTCATCAGTTTTCCACTCTCAGTATAGAACTCTGCATAGATCGGTAGCAGTTTTTCCTTATCAACCCATAACACGATCTGGCCATACGTACTGCCTTTGCTCGCTTCTTTGGCTTTCAATTTCAACTTCAAAGCAGATTTACCCAGTTTGGTATCCCCCTCGCATGTTAATGCATTATAGTCTGAAGCAAAACTTGTCCGTGCGACGTCTCCATTAGACGCTTCGCCAAGTAGCACCTGCATAGGTGATAATCGAATAGCATTCTTTGTCCGAGGAAAAAGAACCCACATATAGTTCCCTTCAAGAAGCATTTTTCGGCCTTTTGAGGCAGCGGGTTGCGTAAAATAAATCAATACCTTATTGGCATTGTCTACCGTTTTAAGAAAACCCGAGATACTATATTCATCGATCTTTTTATCTCCATTAAACGCGGTAATGTCCATATCAAAAATAAGGTTGTCTATATTTCGCTGACCATCGATGTTTTTCAAAACCTCGTTGGGTTCAAGACTAAATCCTAACGAAAATAACGCAAGTAGAACGATCGCCTTTTTCAACATTTTCTTCTCCTTTATTTATTAAACATATCTCAAAATATCCGCCACTCGCGAACGAGCCGCTCGCAATGCCGGAGACATTGAACCTAACGTCGCTACGATCACCGTAATGACACTGCTTTGCAAAAGTGATCTAAGGTCAGGTTTGAACAAAATAGTAACAGGAACGGACATGCCGGGTTGTGGCGGCAGCTTAATTCCCCCTAAAGCGTTGATAAGGTCACATAGACCGATCCCGAGCAGGGTTCCGATAAAACTCCCCACGATCCCAATGATAAGCCCTTCAAGAAGAAAGAGGTTCACGATCCCCCATTGTGTCGTTCCAAGTGCCCTCAAGGTACCGATCTCGCGCATCCGCTCAAATACAGCCATACTCATGGTGTTAGCGATCACAAACACGGTCACGACTAACAGCACTAGTTTGGCGACAAGCAGGACGATACTATAAGCACCATTTGCCTGCTTATAATAATCCGAGATCTCGAACCAGGGCTTCGCCGTCAGGGATTGGGACGTCTTTTTTTCAAGTTTGGGAAGGAGATGTTGCTTCAACTGAAGCATCACTGAATCCGTTTGTTCCGTTTTCTCGAGGAAGACAAGGATAAGCGGAACCTCGTCCACCATCATAAGCTCTTGGGCTGCATTTAAATTCATCTGGACTGCAGAATCATCCACTAAGGAAATACCGCTCTGAGAAATACCGACCACATCAAGATCGATGGAATTGATGCTTCCCCCCTTGGTCGCTGTGAGTAGACTCAGCACATCGCCCGGAATAACACCAAGCTTCTTCGCAAGGCCTTCCCCCACTAAAACACCATGATTATCTGCATCGGCAATATCTCGTCCTTTGATAATATTTCTAAAACTGAGCAATTTAGATGAAATATCAGATGGCATCGCACTGACCATGACCGTTTCACTATGTCCTTGGAACGAAAGAACCCCCGCACTATGAATGACGGGTATCACATTGGTAACTTCGGGCAATGATCGGAGTTTTTTTCCGAGCTTTTGATAGTTCTTTAACATAAAGGGGTATGGATCCATATCGCCCTCATCAAAATATTGAGTGCTGACCGCCACCTGAATATGGCCCAATCCATTTTTGATAATGGTTTCACGAAGCCCCCACATCGAGTAGTGAATAAATCCGTCAAGTAGCG
>CAIUCY010000094.1 GCA_903897765.1 uncultured Candidatus Marinamargulisbacteria bacterium
ATAGCGAAAACCCCCGAAACCGTTGTTTCCATCAAGGTATTTGCCCGTACAAACCCCTCGTTTGTTAATTCGAGCTGACCACTAGAAACAAAATCAGTATTAGGTTGTATCCCTTCATAAATGAATAAAGCCTGACACTTAACTGAAATCGTTTTTTGTTTATCGAAAGATTCTAAAACGATAGTTTCTAGGTTTTTTTCACCCTTAAGCTCGACAATTTTATATCCAAAGTGAGCTGATATTTTTGGATGCCCCGCTAATTTAGCCCTAATGGTTGCCGAAGCATCGATACGATCTGATGGACTGACAATAACAACATGACTGGCTTCCTCGGCCATAAACAAAGCCATCTTAGCCATGTTTTCACCTATCCCCACGATCATAACCGGCTTATGCAAATAATAGTCCCTATCACATAAAGCACAATACGAAACACCGCGACCATAATAATGTTCACTATTAGCAACCGTAGATCGTAATATTTTTGTCCCAGTGGCAATGATCACGGATCGTCCCCAGTATGTATGATGGGGGGTGATGACCGTTTTGATCGGACCTTCAAGTTTAAGGCCATTCACTCTCTCATAAACAACGGCGACGTGGAAACGTGCAATATTTTGAGAAAAATAAGGAGCGACATCTTTGCCTAATGGACTCACTTCTCGAAGAAAAACCGCATCTTCAACTTCGGGGATATTATAGACATTACTACAAAGAACGGCTTCCTCGATCAGAAGGACAGAGAGGCCACGTTGAAAAGCTAAGGTAGCCGATGTGATACCGGCAGGACCCGCACCAAGAATAAGGACGTCATACACAACGCCCCCGTCTAGTGTAATGATGTTTTTATCTAGCCGAGTGTCTGTAAAGTTCATCGATTCGTGGGTGTCGACTCAAGTCGCATTTGTGTCTTTTCACTAGAAGAAAGTTTTCGTTTATTCACGTCGTAGATAATATTACGGCCTTTGATCACATTCTTTTTCTGAACCACGGTTGTTTCGCCCACAAACAGAATGATATTAGGATCGATATCATAACGAAGTCGCTCTGAGGTGATACTAATGTCCCTATTATCGACCTTTAAATGACCTTCTGCCAACATTTGTTGTTTGATGCGATCAAAAACGAGAACATCAGACTTAAGATTTAGGTCTTGATATTTTAAGCTGACATCTTTATCAATATTTATAAAATCGCGTTTGCTAGTATACGTCGCACGTTTGGCAGTGATCATAATTTCACCTTGTTGGATCACCACATTATCTTCAGCAATGAATTGATTGCTTGAGATATCAACCTCAAAACGATCCGCTTGAATTTGAACAGGCTCAGATTGTTTTGAAAAAGATAGCACAAAAAATAATAGAATGAAGAGTGAGGTTTTCATTATTTTGATCCTAACAAGAGTTTACCCCTATTATACCCAGTAAAGCGTTTTTGTTTAATATCATAAAGCACCTTCGTTCCAAAATATTGAAACTGGTTAGCACGGACCATTACATTTTGATTAGCCCATAATATCCCTTTTGCTAAGTCGAGCGTCATCGTATCAGAAAAAACCTCAATAGAGGGTTGGAACCTGACGACCGCATCTTGGATTTCTAAACGATGATCATAAATTTCAATTCGTTTTGCCTGAATCGTAAACTTCGGCTCACCTCGAACATAGTGTCGAGTATAACTATTTTCAAGAACAAAATCTGGCACCTTTTTTTTGACCAAGGTTCCCGGCGAAAAGTTGATCTGGCTAAAAATAAAAAACAATAACGCTATAAAACCAAAGAAAACGACAAGCCGACTAATCATTCTTTAGTTTTGAAATAGATCGCTTTCCGAACATTTGCTTGGCTTGCAACGTGCCTGCCATGACAAGAGCACCCGCTGCCCCAACCGTATCGCCCGTTTCTTTAAGGGCAAGCCCTTTGGCAAAGTAGAGCCCACTCCCATCCGGTTCAAGTTTTATGGCATTATTGATGGCAGTCATCGCCCTTGGCCAATCTTTTCTCTCTCCATAAATATAAGCGATATATCCCCAAGCCCATCCTTTAATTGAGGGATCCGGCACTAGATTTATAACCTTTTGAAACTCGACAAGAGCCTCATCTTTTCGTTCATTGACATAGAACGCAAAAGCTAAATACCAATGATGCAGCCAGTTGTTTGGATTGAGCTCCGTCTTTTTAAGGTACTTATCAACAACCAATGATTTAAATGTTGGATCAATGGAAGGGATCGAGGCGATCTTATTAAAACCCTCTTGGATAAACCCAGTGTAGGAATAAGCCATAGCCATGCCAAATTGAACATTGGCATCCTGACTGAGTGTTTTGGAAAGAATATACTGTTTTTTTAAGTTTGCCCAACTTTCATCACTCATCGCACTATACAGGGTGCTTATTGAAAGCAATACCATAATAAAAATTTTCACATCGAACTCCAATCTTTTAGTTATTTAACAGGAACCTTTTTGATCCAGATCTTTTTATCGGGAGTAAAGAACTTAAATTTTATCTCATGACCTTTTTTAGGAACACTAACTTGAAAAGCACCTTCTGAAAGTGAAACTTTTTGATCATTGATCGTCGCAGACAGAATAGGCTTAAGAATTCGTCCCGTAATAGACAATTCTGTTTTCCCTATTGGCTTTATTTCCGCGATCTCAATATATTCAACCGATTGAGCGGGTTCTAGTTTAATGGACTCAAGTACAAAGTTGATCTCTGCTCCCCCCGTAACATTTTGATTGCGAGCACCTAACACTTTATATTGACTCGGCAAAGAACTCATATCAATAGCCACCGAATAATTGCCTCCATATTCAGAAGACGAATATTCGTAAGCACCATTTTCGCCCGTCTTAACGGCTTGATCGTTTATCAAGACTCGGACATTCGGGAATCCTTTTTCTTTGTCGTCAATAACAAACCCCTTGATAAGGTCGTTAAGACGAACAGAAACATTCACAGCATAGCGTTCATTTGGCATCACTTTAATTGACTTGGGTGATTCATCAGGGATCATCATTGTTTGGGGTGCTGAGAGATCAAGATCTATAATCGCATCACCTTCATTGACGTTTTCAAAACGATAGACACCCTCTGTATTTGTTGTCATCACGCGGGAACCGGATAAGGTTACACGAACATTCGGAACCACTTTCTCAAAATTATCAAACATTCCGTTGTTGTTCTCGTCGACATAAACAACACCGGTAACAACAGACTTGCTTTTCCCAAAATTAACATGCCAATTAAAATCTTGTGAGTATTCAACACGCCATTCATCCAAAACGCGGTTCATTTGATATACGTTGGGGGCCTCATCAATGGTTCGATACGTTCCCAAAGTAAGCAGGCCGAGTGAATTCAACCTCCACTGAAGCTCAATTTTGTAAAAGTGTTTAATAAAACTCTCAAGCGTGGATTCATTTTGACGGTTCTCGTACTGGTAAAATGTGTTCAGGAGCAAATTTGATCTAAAAAAAGAAAGAGGCCGAGTGCTAATGAAAGAACGATATATCTTTTCTGGGGTTGTTGATTGGTTATGATAACGAGTTTCTTCACGGAAAAACTCACCTTGATACGTTAAGAGTTCATTAAAAAGAGGAAGCCTAACCCCAATGCCAACGGATTGCTTATCATAGCTATCAGTAGGACTTTGTTGATCGATCACTTGTTGAGGAACCCACTTCGCCCATACATCTAAACCATACCAAGGTAATCGTTTAGAAAGCATATAGGAGGCGCCGTTTTGTAGATACGACATTTCATTTGTCATCGAGGTCGTAAGAACCATAGAATCCGTTGAAATAGGATAGACATCATAGGTATTCACGGCACTAGCGCCTTGATTGTCCCATATCTGAACCGTCAAATCAGGCAAGAAGTCTTTGTATCTCTGACCCAAAAGACTGAGTTGGAGCTGATTACCGTTCTCGTCCTTCATTTGATAGGCCAGAGATCGTTTATACCGTTGCCCTGAGTAAGTCAAAGAAATAATATCAGAAGGTTGATAATTAAAATTAGCCCATAATCCTTGATACCCGCCATAATTAACAAGCCCAACCGGAATATTGAATCCCGCTTGATAATCACGATAACCAGCCGCCCAAGAGAGATCTGCTCCTGATCGATAAACGCCTGATGCTTCTTGAGCAACCTTGCCTTGATCATCTCGGGCGATCTCACCGTCCAGATGAACCCCCATCAAAAGTGTATTACCTAATAGACTCATTCCCCCATTGCCAAGGGATAACCCGACTGATGATGAAGGATTAACCCTCATGGTAGCTTTTACTAAACTTAAATCTTGAGCAGCACGTTCCTCTCGCTCTAAAGCCGCCCCCCATAATCCATAATTATTTTTACCTGTGAACAGAAAATAGCTTATATTATTGAAGCCGCCTTCATAACGAAAACCTTGAACAGGTTGCGCCGGAAAAAGAATGGAAGCTTGTTGCGGTAAGAACTGATCTCCAACAGCGAACAATCCAATAGATGTCGTGATCGAGGTGAAAAGGGCATTAACCCCCTGTGAGTCCCCTCTGTTTTTGATATCAATTTGATTAACCAAAAACCCGATCGGCGTTTCGCCTGTCGTTCTCAGCCGATAGGTTGTGTAGGAATAGTCCCAAATGTTGTTAGATATATTGGACTGGGACTTTCCGCCTCCATAGCCCATACTGAGATTGGTTGCAAAAACTTTACCCGAATAGTCGGGTCTTTCTACAATTTCCCGTTCAGGAAGTTTTATGACCCCTACCGTTATCCGATAAGGAACTCTTTCAGAACCGACAAGAACAACAAAGGTGGCTTGCCCTGGCCTTAAAGCTTTAACCTTTATAGCATTTTTTCGGGTTGTCAGTTGTAAAACATCTTGGTTTTCAATGATGATAAACCCTGTCGTGCCTGTTTTGGGCAGTATCTTTTCTTCATTGACATCCATTTTGAGTGTCGCCGAAAGTGACACACTCAAAAGAAAGCCAAGTATAGCAAGGCGCTTCATCATTCGAGGATAACTTTGCTTTCTTTAAGCATTAGTTCGTCATCGCCTAGATCGATCGTGATCAAGGCTGACAAATGACTGTTTGTATCGATCTTGTTAACCGTGATCGAACCTGAGTAGAACTGAGTTGATCTAGGAAGCAATATCCATTCACTGGACAAATTGCTTTTAAATAATACCTCGTTTTTATCATTCGTTAAAAGTACCGTCACCTTAGGTCGAAGCAGCAGAGCCGAGGGATTCTTGCCTTCAAGGTTGATCGAAAGCAACGTCCCTTTTAGTTTAATATTTGAACTGGTCAGTTGTAACTGTCGTTTTTGTTTACCTTCGATTTCTTTATAGATCATGGTTCCCAGACGACCGCCGATACTCAGTCCCGAATTCTTTGATTTTGATGAAGGTTGAACCTCAAAGAAAACAACGCCATATTGACCATCAGGATCGTCTTTTCTAGCTGTCAAGCTAAGAACGACGCTTTTACTTTCGAGAGGGTCAATACTAAAACGTGAAGGAAATATTTTAGCGTTATTTTTGAGGGTATAGGTTGTAGCCCCAGCAGGTAGAAAAGACTTTGCGTTTTTTTCAAACGTCCAATCATTTAAATATACTTTTACTTCGACGGTTTCTTTCCCACTATTTGAAAGGGTTAACGTACGACGCTCTACCCCTTCCGATCTCATCGTAACATCGATGTGAGAGGGGTCGAGGTTTACCTGAAACCCAAAGGCTGCTGAAAGGAAAAAAACAATAATTTGAATAAAAACAATTCGTTTCATAGCAACTCCTTATTGTGTCAAAGTAAATCGAACATTGGTGAAATAAGTGCCTGACTGTTGATTGGAAGGGATATTGACATGAAACAAGAAACCTAAAATATGAGTACCTGTTTCGGATCCATTGTTTGCTTTTCCGATACTATTATTAATGACCGAATCAGCGACACCACTTGTAAAGGGCCTACGTATATCATTAGGGTATTGAGGGAAATTTATAATATCATTATACCAGGGCGAGGTTGGAATAGAGTCTACTTTATAGGAAACCTGCCAAATCAAACTGCTAAGTGGCATATTTGTTGGCCCGACAAAATCATTGGCCTCAATAGTTAAAGCCCAAGGGAAATGAATGTCGACATTCATGCTTACAACTGTTGCATCAGTAGTATAATTATATCCACCGGCTAACTCTGACTGACCGGGTTCAAGGTCACCCAGATTTACTAATCCACTTGAATCAACAGACATACCGAATGGAAAAACGGCCGGCGCCAGAGCCAGAACAAGCAATAGGATCAGGCGGCGCATAATTACTCAGTGAGTGTAAAGGCGATAACGGATCGATAAACACCACTATTTTGCTTGGCTGGAACCTTGACCCCAAACTTAAAGAACGTATCGGTTCCATTTTGTTTTTTAGGATCAACATCATAATTATTGTATTCACTTGGGGCACTGGAATAAGCCAACGCAGGCGTGAGGGAAAATACATTTTCCCCATTTCCGAACCAAGTCCCTTTTGCGGTTTTAGATGGATAGCCGTACCACGAAAACTGACTATTCGGTATGACATCTGTTGCGCTAGACAGTTCGGATAGGTCACTGATCTTTAGAAACCATGGGCGTCCATTATTCGACTTAACGTTGACCTTAACACCCTCGCCATCAGGCTGATCCTTCTTTTCCTCACCTGCGGTCATGGACTTAAAATCAACAATACTTCGATCAACCGACAACTCAAAAATACTCTTTACATTAACCATAACCTGAACAACTTGAGACGTTTGAGCAGCCATCGAGAGTCCCAAAACAATAACCCCTATGAGGAGTCGGGCTATCATTTGGCCACCCCTTTACCTCCACCCAAATTCGTCAAACGAACATTATCGATGGCCATATTAACAGAACCTGTTTGTGTATTAGCCAAGAAAATGAACTGAAAGTGGAGTAAACCGCCAGAACCGTTTAAATGATCGGGGTTCCATATTCCATCTCCGATATCTTTTGAACCCTTAATTTTGGGATCTTTACGATTAGCATCTTTAAAAGCCGTAAACGGAATTTGAACCACTTTCCAACCGGTCCAATTAACTTTTAATTCATACTCCCACTTATCATCAAAAAGAGGCTCATAATTATTATTAACATCTTGTTCTAGAATGGTATTCCCGTTGTCATCATCAAAAAGCTGAATAGTAAGTTTGCCGCTGTCAGGCCCCGTCCCATACACGTGTAATTTTACGTGAGTAAAGGGAGTCGCATCAACTCCTAGATATGTGCCCATCCCTCCGACATACCAAGACTTCGCTGAGCCTTTAACCTGAAGGGCGTATTTACCTAAATATTTATAGAGTGGATCCTTGGCCCAAATATCTGTTTCAACAACCGTTTGATCCGAGTCTCCAAATGTCCACCAAGCAGGAGCCTCCGTAATGTTCCCATCTTCAAAATTGTCAATTTCACCATTAAAGACTTTGCCTTCTTCCGCATAAACCAAACAACCCAGAACCAAAAGAAGTGCAATTAATTTTTTCACGAAGGGCCTCCTACGAAAATATATTTATAATCCCTATTATACTTAGGCGTTAGAGCAATGGCAAACTTATTTTCGCTGCCCCTATTGCACCATTAAATTGTGGCAACTCTGGAACGATGACCTCAACCCTCATCTCTCGACCTAGGATATGTCTTATTGCTGAATTTTTAGCGACTCCACCTACAAGAACGATCGGCATAGAAGGAAATGAATGAATTTGATGCTCGACTCTACGGACAACACTTAAATTGATACCAGCAAGAATCCTTGAAAGCGGTTGCCCTTCAAAGAACCGACCTAACACTTCGGATTCACCAAAAATTGCACAGGTTGAAGCGATCTCGATAGGATCTTCATAATACTGACTAAGCTCATCAAGAGAAATAGCCAACACATTCGCCATGTTTTCTAGATAACGGCCTGAACTGGAGCCACATTTGTCATTCATATGAACATCCAAGATCTGACCGGATCTGACCCCGATCACCTTGGTATCTTGGCCACCGATGTCCACCAAAATAAAATCGTGTCGACCTGTTTGATGAATAGCTCCCAAAACGTGTGCCTTTTGTTCTGAAATTCGAGAGACACCTTCGATGATCACTTGATGCTTTCCATATCCAGTCGACACGATCGAGTCCAACGGGTCAATATTCAGTCGAGATAAATCCAAAGAAAAATGTCCTGACCTTAATTGGCCGAAATCTTGGTAGAATTTGAGCGTATCCTCTATGTTTGCGGAAACAAGGCTTCCTGTTTCATTAAGAACAACTCGTTTAACACTGCGGCTCCCGAGATCAATGCCAATATAATTCACAATTTAGTTTCCTTTAATAAATCTAAGAAGGTATCTTCATTAAGAATAGGAACCCCCAACAAAATCGCTTTTTCTTTATTAGAACCCGGCGAATCGCCGGCGACAACATAATCGGTTGATTTTGACACCGTTGCTCGAACCTCTCCACCATGGTCTGAGATCAGTTTTTCAATGGCCTTACGTGTGTAACTGGGGAGTGTACCTGTCACAACAAATCGTTTCCCCAGAAATAGTCCAGATAACTGATGACGTTCTATCTTCATTCTAAATCCAATGGAGTGAAGAAACTCAAATTTGGGTTTAAGTAATAGCAAAGCGTCCACTAGGATATCTGCCGTCTTAGCGCCAATTCCATTAATTGCCTCGAATGCCTCCTTAGACATCAAAAACAAATCTTGCCATTCTTCAAGTTGCTGAACAATCAGCTGAGCCGTTTTCTCGCCTACAAGTTTGATGCCCATCGCGTAGATGATTCGTTCAAGTGGAAGCTGACGACAATTTGATAGTTCTAAGACGATACTTGAGATACTTTTCTCGCCCAAACGATCAAGGGATCCCCATTGTTCTGTTGAAAGGGAAAAAATATCCCATGGATCCTGCACAAGTTTTTGATCGACCAATTGATCAACCAGTTTCTCACCCAGTCCCTCAATGTTTAACGCATAGCGTGAACCTAAATGAAAAAGGCTTGCCTTTAATCGCCCCGAACACGTTACGTTTGGACAAATGATCGCGACTTGTGTTTCATCTTGGATCAAGGGCGTTAGGCAAATAGGACAATGACTTGGGGTCACGATCGGTAAATGATCCGGGGCACGATGGGCGACCATAACAACCTCGGGAATGACATCCCCTGCTCGCTTGATCAGCACTTCATCTCCAAGTCCCAGCCCTTTTTGATCAATAAAGTCTTGATTATGAAGTGTTGCCTTGCTTACCATCACGCCTGATACTTCTACAGGCTCAAAAAGGGCAACAGGGGTAATAACTCCTGATCGACCCACCTGAAAAAGCACCTCGCGTATGATCGTTTTAACTTCTTCTGCCGTGAACTTATAGGCTATGGCCCATCGAGGGGATTTCGCTGTTGCGCCCAAAACATCTTGTATCGCCAATTCATTGACCTTCAATACGATTCCATCGATATCAAAGGAAAGCTCTTCGCGTTGAATGGTTAAGGATTGGATCAGCTCTGGAAACTGAGTTATATCCGTTAAGATCTGTCGTGAAGAGTTGACGGGGAAACCCAACTCTTCAGCCCAAGATAAGGCCTCAGCATGGGTTACATGTCCGAATATCTCGGCATCGACAACGAGGTACAAAAAAAACTTAAGGCCACGTGATGCCACCACCGAAGGATCAAGCTGTCGTAGGGTTCCGGCCGCGGCATTTCTGGGGTTCGCAAATGGGGGTTCCGAACGGAGATTACGTTCGCGATTTATCGATTCCAACTTCGATTTTTCCATATAGATCTCGCCCCGGACATCTAACGATTTTAAACAAGAAATAGATCGAGGGATATTAGATATTTGACAAATATTTTGGGTTACTTCTTCGCCAGTAACACCATCTCCACGAGTCACCGCTGAAACGAGCAACCCTTTTTCATAATGTAGATTAATCGCTAATCCATCTATTTTAAGTTCTGCTACATACGAAATGGCGTCAACTCGTCCTAGCTCTTTTTGTAACAAAGACCGGTTTCGACGATCAAAATCAAAACAAGCATCGATAGAATAAACATTCGACAAACTCGTCATGGGAAGACGATGTTTAACTTTACTAAAAGCAATTGAAACCTCACCGCCCACTTTTTTAAGCGGATTATCGGCCGGAACGAGATGAGGATAGGTTTGCGAGAAATATTCAAGCTCTTTAACCAGGGCATCATATTCAAAGTCAGAGATGACCGGAGTGTCCTTAACATAGTAATGCTTATTATGAATTTGGATCTGATCGATAACGTCTTCAACACGTTTCTTCAATTTCTTTTCATTGATCATGGTTTTTTTTCTTCCTCTTTTTTGTAGATGGCGTTTTTCGTGTTTTCAAGGCACCTAAAATGTGAACTCTATCTCCATTTTCGAGGACCTTAGCTAAATTTGTTTTCCCGAGTCGTGCCTCGGGTAAAAGTCCTCCCGCCAAAAATATGAGATCGACAACATGGGCATCCGCTGTAATTTGATATACCCCAGGCTTGTGAACCGCCCCATCGATCTGAACAATCAGGTAGGCTTGCGATGGATCGGAAACCGTAATAGGGGCTATTAGGGAGCCCTTTCGATCAGATTGTTCGTTTTGCCACCACCGTCCAATAACCGCTAAGACAAGCAACACAACGACCACAAGGATCGCTTTATGTCGAAAAATCCTCATTATGCAGGTTGCGGCGCCAAACGGGCTTGTCGACGTTTCTTGATATCGTAAACAAGAGCTAATATTTCTGCAACAGCCGAGTAAAGCGTGGCGGGGATCTCTTGCCCCACTTCGGTTGTTGAATATAATTCACGGGCTATTTCGGGGTTCTCGATAACCATAATATTGTTTTCAGAAGCAATTTTCTTTATCTCCTCAGCTAAAAGCATTTTTCCTTTTGCAACAACTTGGGGAGCATGCATAACATCTTGATCATATTTGATCGCAACAGCTATATGTGTTGGATTGGTTACAACAGCATCAGCTCCACTTGCCCCCCCTCTTCCACGACCATTAACCAGTTGCATAGCCATATCTCGTTGACGCTGCTTGATCATCGGATCGCCTTCAAGTTTTTTGTATTCATCTTTAACTTCTTGTTTTGACATCTTCATCTGTTTCATAAATTCATGACGTTGATAAAAATAATCCAACAAGGCAATAAAGAGATAAAAAAGCCCTACTCGAATGGCCACTTTGAAAGCAAGAGCACCCGTAAATCCAACGGCTGAGAGAATAGGCATTTGGCCACTTTGAAGTAGAATGGGCAATACTGGTAAAATAGCTTTTAAAACAATGAAATAGATTATGCCCATTTTTGCGATCGATTTTGCCAACTCTACAAGGCCTTTGATAGAAAAAATACGCTTAAA
>CAIUCY010000095.1 GCA_903897765.1 uncultured Candidatus Marinamargulisbacteria bacterium
TAATCAAACTCCACCAAACTTACTTGAACAAAATGCACGCTCGTTCACTCATTATTTCTCAAAGAAAGGAGGTGAGCATGGTCAGGTTATAAATGATTTACCCGATGCCATTACGGTCAGGTTTTTAAATGATTTGACACGTTAGTCTCTATAATTCGCGAATGGCAGTTGCCCCGCCACCACGTCTTGGTGGTCCCTTTTCCTTCTTGAAACTCCATTTAACAAGTCATTGAGGTTAAGGATTCAGGGTTGAAGCCAAAGAGGCTAGTTTTCCTTCAATTTTGGCGGCTATTTGTTTGGCTTCGGTGAGGGTTTTGGATTTGGCGAGTTGGATCATTAGTCCTTCATTATCTGGCTTAAAGCTAAACAGCGTTTTTTCTAGTTCTTTTCCATTCTCGATGTTGGCTAAACGATTCCTGACATCAAGCGAAAAATAGGGACCCGATAGGTAAAGATATTCTTTGGCTACTTCTGGATCCCATTTCCCCATTGGAACCTGCTTCTTTACATAATTAATGTATTCGATCGGATAATATTCCGGACGATATCCGGCTTTCAGAAACGTTATCTCTCGCGCTCTATCCTTCATGATCGTGGTCAGCAATCCATGTTCTTTTTCATTTAATGGTTGCTTCATTGAAAGGATAAGTTTATCAAAGTCCTTTTCATCTGAAGCCAAGAAAAAATCGAGCTTCTTTCGAAGTATATTTTGTTTATCGGGGGTAAAATCATGGAGAAAAAACTGAAAATATTCTTCTATCAGATTGAGAACAACCGTTTTGGCATAATCCAAGTCAAAAATGGGACGTCCAGCTTCATCTCGTTTGCATCGTTTTGGATCAACAACAGCCATTCCACGTGTAGTAATAAGCGTTAAGGGAATGGGAGCGATCTTATCAATATCTTTTAGTAGGCTTAGATCACCAAAGCCCTTAGCCTCCTCGGAAAACTTATGCCAGAGCCCTTTTTCATCGAATGTTCCTTCTTGGCTAAGACAGTGATTATGCGTAATATCGGCAATGGTTCCCTTCTCCAAATTATCATCAATACAGGCATAAAGGTTGGCTCTGAGCCACCCGATCAATTGATCGTTTTTTAAAATATCGCAATCAACAATTTCCCGCGCTAGTTGAATTGCCCTATCCGAGAATTTCGCTCCATCTCCTGACATAACACATTTTTCGTCAACAATAATGCCAAGACTCATAAACTCTTCAAATAGTTTATGAAATAATAACGCATCGTTTGCTGGGTTCTTTCGTGAAATACTAATTTCTTGAGCATTGAGAGTCTCAATATGTGCGACAATAGCTGCTTGCCATTTTTCTTCGATCATTGAAGCGGTTTGTTTTCGCAGAATTTCGGCAATGACATCAAAATTTACATTATTTTTTTGATCTCCTGAAGGGCGATATCGATAATACTCTACTTTCGATAGAATCCTCTTTCCCTCCTCCATTCGCCATTGATAGATAGGGAATATTCCAACTTCTCGATCCGAATCAAATTTTTCGGCTTGATCCAAATAACGATCAAGGACGATTTTATGAAGTCGGACAGAATGCGAGAGCATATCTTTTGCCAATTCAGCTTTTGCTGCCAAGTTGTCACCCTTATCAATGGGGGTCACCTTCAAAAAGTCCGTTAATATGTGATAGAACAACATCCCTTCGGATAAAGGTTGTTCAATATATTGAGTCGACTCAGAAAACGAAATGATCTTATAGTTCGCGCAGCCCATATCCAAGCTCCTGCATTCTGAATTGGACATACTCTCTAAGTGTGTCCTTAGAAGTATTATTCCCATATTTAGTCAGAAGCAAACGTGAAAGCTCGGACTCTTTTTGGCGAACAGCATCGAGAAGAGAGGCGAGTTCGGCAGGATGTTTGGACTTTAAATAAGAAAAGAAATTGATCCAGAAATTGCCCTGTTCGTCTTTTCCATTTAAGGGTTCTAATTCTTTTAGCCCTCGAAACAAGGCGATATTATTTCGGACATTTTTTTCTATTGAGCCAAATGTAACGTCTTTCCCATCCTTTTGCGTTTTAATTTGTTTGATTTTGACATAAATATCCGCTACAGAATCCCGATACCATTTAGACAAAAACTTATAAATCTCAGGTAAGTCCTTATAAAGCCTCGCGAAATCAACCTCACCTTTAGGTCCTAGGTATGACAATAGGCAGGTGAATAATATATCCGTGTAGGGATACATAAAGGTAGTATCCGTATCATAGAACCACGCATCGCTGAGATAGATAAAGAGCAGTTGTTTGGCCTTAAGCTCATTTCCCTCTGTAATGGCTACATCCACGATATTTTTCAGGGGACCTTTAACCCCTTGATGTTCGATCTGTAATTCAGTCAGGATCTCAGTCATCACCGATAATATTGTTTCTTCTTGAGAGGTAAGCCCGTCCATAAAGGTCATCTCCATGTCTGATAACGATGACTCAAGCGCATCATGAGCCACTTCATGATAGACCAAGTTCTCCATCATCAACTCAATGAATTGATCTTTCTTGGTGATCATTTCGTCTCGATCACCAACACCCAGCAAGTCGGCAAATTGTCGTTTTATCGCTTCGGCTATGTCTTGGGGAGCATCGGCCTGCATGGCTTCGATCTGAAAAAGGTCGCCATCAAAGATCGGAACCCACTTATTATAAAAAACATACTCACAAACCTCTTGGCGGATCGCGATATCTTTTTGTTCGATGACGCCGACAATATAATGAACATTATTAGGGGTACGCATTTCCTCTGTCTTGAAAAAATGAATCGAATATCCCGCAATTTTTTTTGTTCCAGCCACTCCCATAAGGAAAGATCTCCATGTACCGGCTGACCCCATCATCACACGTCGGCTTGATTCAACGATCTCTAAGAGTCGATTCAAGAGCGCTGTATCGGTGGATCGATAGAGAATACCCAAGACATGGATCTCAGGATATTTCACTTTAAACTCAAGCTCATCCGCAGAAAAGGAGTCGATCTGATAGGTTTTATTCTTTTCAGTTAATATTTGATCAAATCTTGAATAATCAGAAAACGAAATGTCCTGATCGGTGGGGATACTCAACAGTAACCGAAGGAAGCTCAGTTTGACGCGATCTTGTCCGGCATCCGTCCAATCATTCTTGCGCTCCATCACCCTATACATGGCAAGAGCATAGAATTCAAATGAGGCAAAAATCAATTCCTCGATATGATGACAAAGCCCCTCAATGATCTTATCGGGACTGCCGAGTTGTTTTTTCTCGATCACTTGACGTAATGTCACCTTACCAGACTGAATGGATGGACTTAGAATTATTTTTTGGAACGCTTGGGTATATTTCTTATCGTGTTGGGTAAATTCACTCTCAACTTTTTTCTCGGTCATTATTCTGGCCCCTTTCCCTGATAGCATCTATATTAAGTTATCGGTCAAAGAAATGAAATATTTCAGGGAATATGGGCTATAAAACAAAAAGGGCGCCTTTCGGCGCCCTTTTAGAATCTTGGTCAATAATTATTATGCTTTTACTTGAGACGTTCCATCAGTTGCCCCAAGTTGACTAATAACTTCATCTAATGTTTCTTTAACTGCCTTTTCAGGATTCGTATTCGCCAGACTGAGAGCAGCCTTAAGCTTTTCAACATCAACAACCTTAATATTCTGCCCCTGCACTTCCATATCTTCAAGAGGCAAAGTAACGGGGTCTAACCCTTTGAACCGGAGTGTGACATTCTTGCCATCATCTGATGTTTTCGCAAAATCAAGATCACTTCCTTCGAATGTAATGCTTACTAGGTTACCTTTTCTTTCAATCGTTGCAGCAGCGATAGCAACAGGAGTAGCTTCTCTTGTTTGAACGATTCCAGTAGCTCCAATGGTTGCAAGAATCTTCTCAGCAGCAGCAGAATTAGTGCCCACTTTAGCGATAACGAGAGGCTTACCCCCCTTTAATGTTACTGTCACATCTGGATTTGCAACATTCTTTAGGCTTACTCCAGTAAATAACGATTCCGCACTTGCTGTGCTACTTAACACCGTAGAAGCATCTGCTCCAACGAAGGCTTGCTTTTTAGGACCTACCGATGTTTTTTCACTATCAAAACTTCCCACAATCACGTTAGATTTTACTGCTTGTTGTACACTAGTTACCATGTTAATCACTCCTTATTTTATATGTTTTTTCTCACTCTACTTCTAGCATCATTAAAACTCAATTCGCGGTATCAACCACTCCCCTTTCAAATTTAATTTCACTTTATATACAATATATCGAACGCTTTTTTAAAAAATCCCACTATATTTTCAGTGATCTTTTTTATTAATTTCGATGATGTATATGAAAGTTGTCGGCAGGACTTTTTCAAAATCCCAACCAAACATATGGCTATTTTGTGGTCTATCTTTTATTTGAGGGGAAGCTAGCGGGGAACCGAACACCTAGCGGCTCACTTTGCCTAAAGAAGGGGGCGCGATTAAAATAATCGGCTTGAAGACTCGTAGAGAGACTCCTAGACTCTTTGTCAAAGATAATATACTTTATTCGCTTATACATCCTCGAGTCCTTTTCATGTAAACTTGCTGTTTCTATGCCTAGCTGTTCGACTAGAGCCAGAAGCTGTGTTATGGAGAGAGGCTCATTCGTACCACAATCGATTCGAAGATCGTTGGCTTTCTTGGGTGGCTGCGCTTGAGCATTCTTGATGAGCACAGACTGTATCGTATTTAAAATATTTTGGCGAAGCGCTCGATCTTTCTGACGCACAATATTTTTCCAATAATCACTTGCCGCAAGCCAATCGGCACCATCTGGCGCAAGAAATTTATTGAACTTATCTGCGTATAATGCTACTTTATTTGATAACCAATCCCCAAAACTTTCCTTTTTAACATCCATCCCTTCGGCAAACATTCTCCACTCAATTGCTGCACGCGCCTCGACATTCTTATCATACTCAGAATATCCAGCCAAATCACGACCGATTGTCGTCGATTTATTGGCGATTTGCCCGACCAATTCAACAATCATAAGCGCTTCACCAACAACAGGAAGTTTGGCTTCGGCGGTCAACCTAGCACCTATTTTCGCGGCATATCTCATCGTTATCGAACGTATAGCTTGACGTGCAAAGCGAACGCCTGTGGCATCAACGATATTCCCAGTAATGGCGTCAACGCCTGTTCGAACATACATATTCTCAACACCTAAATTTTCATAAATTGACTTGGTGACCTGGTTGGCATAGGTGCTTGGAAGCACTGCAGCAAGCGCTGCGGCTTGATTGGCTAACACTTCAACCGATTTATCATTAGCAATGGGTTCTTTGAGATAGGGTGAAATTGCGTCTTTATAGATCGTTGCAAAAAGTGCCCCAGCAATGAGCGTCATTGTGCTTCCACCCAATTTCAACTTTCCGCTCATTAATGACCGAGTAATATCACCCGCCATAGCTGGACCTCTTGAGGCAAGTCGCTGCATACATGAACTAACCATATTAGATCCAGCAATAAAAGCCCCAAAACTTAGAGCCCCATCTACTAAAATCGTACCCTTCGTTGTTGAGGATAGCCGTTTTGATTCTTTGATTTCATTCCGAATCAACATATTAAAGACAGGGTCATTTTGTCGTGTTTTATACCATGATTTAAAATCATTACTGCTTAGAAAATTGGGATGTTTTTCACTCAATTGTTGAATGATCTTTTCTTTTAATAAACCAGATTGAACCGTCGTTCGAAGGACTTGAACCCAGTCCTTGGAGAAAGGCATATTATTTTTTATGCAGTATGGTCTCAATAGTTTATAAAGCTCAACATCCGAGACAGATCGTTTAATACTTTCAGGTGGAATTAATTCTAAGCCCACTAAAAACTCAGCATTGGTCATGCTCAGTTCATGCTTATCAAGACTAAACGCATCCATATTGATCACCATTTTAGATTTCATATCGATTGATTTTAGCAATGCTTCGGCTCGATTTTTATCCCACCCTTTCGTTCGATTGGAAATAAGGACTGACAGTGCGTCAACTTTCTGAGCCTCTGTCATTTTCTGATAATTAGAGGGGGCCCATTGTTTCATATCAAACACATTGACGAGTATTTCTTCCATGGCAACTCGTCGATAATAGTCTTCAGATCTGACATGTCCTGATTTATTTTTTATGTTTGCATCGCGCATTCTATCGATATTGGCATCTAAATAATGTAAAATGAGTCGCTGTTCTAGCATATTTTTATCAAGAGACGCTAGCCCCCTTATCATTCCGGGAAGCATGGCGAACGCCGTAAGACTGTGACTCCCATTCTTTATCCCTGCCAATTTATTTCCAAGTGATTCGCTTAGGGTGAACTGGCCCCACCCAAAACCACCATCGATGGCGGCCTGGTTATAATTAAATTCCTCTCCTTTTAGCCCTGCAACCACTGCTCCGACCGAGACATCTACAACTACCCCCATAGCTACACCACCAAGAACCTTGTAGGAAGTTGCTGCAGTATTGACCCCCATCCTTTGCATCCAGTTATTCTGAGCAAGAAGTTCAACGTTTTTCAAGTTTGCGACTAATCCAAACACAGCGTTCTTCTGAAAAGCAGGAGACAGCGCCTTTTTATTATCTGAAAGGTTCCTACCGACTTCTTCCGCTGTTCCCATCATTTCAACGAGTGGAACATTTACTCGCTCGTTACTTCCACTTATTTTTTTCATTGCCCTAGCAATAATGTCTGAAATTGCATATAACGGATATTCTTTAAAATTCACATTGAGCAAGCTCTCGTCCGTTCGAGCCATAATGGCTTGATATTTACTCGCTAGAGCATTATTTGCCGATCGATATGCGTCAAAGTGTTCTTTTGAAATTCCACCTTCAAGGCTGACGTCGAGATGATGAACCGACTTCATTTTCTCAACAAATTGGGAGTATGTTAGTTCTCCTCTATTTAGCTCATAGAGGATATCAGCTTTAACCGAACCATCTGGGTTGGAAAAGTGTGAACCACAAAAATCATATATTCGCTTAAGTTCTTTATTTTGAATGCGTTTTAGACTGATAATATCAGACTTCTCTTTAGACGACATAGAAATAGTTACTTGATAGGGGCTGACGACCTTGACCTTTATCTCAGGATTCAACCCTTGTATGTCTCGGATTGCCGTTGACAACTTGTTCGCTCGGATTTCTTTGATCGTCGGTTTCTCGGGCGGTAATTGGACAGGGTTACTCATCTCTTTAGAGGGGATCCCTTTTTTCATAGCACTATATCTAACGCCCTCTGATATTGAGGATTCATGAGAACCATCTCCATATTTTTCCAAGAAAGCATCGTTAATTTTATCGATAGAAATTGCTTTTTCCTGAAGAGGTGTTTCTGGTTGACCAACAGCATTATGGACTGCAACGACATCAGATTCGATCCTTTTTGTTAACCCTATAATTTTTTCTCCGATTATTCTCCATTCTGCTAGGACCCGAGAACCATCAGGATTAAATAGTTTTTCTGGGTTTGGAATCAGGTCACGAAGAAACTTGGCCGTGGGCGAATTTGGATTGGCCTCATGATGATATAGCAAGAAATAGAGTTTGCTTTTCCCTGCCGATCGAATCTCGGAGGAGTTGCTAACCGTCTCATTATATATCTGCCCCATTAGCCCTTGATTAGAAAAATCCGCATACCATTCTTGTAGGGTATGCATCGTTTTCTCCGATATCGTTTGATCAATACCCTGGAGTGGCTTTTCATATCCAAGCCCTTTAACAAAGTCATTAAACTGAGCCACATGGCCCCGTTCATGTGCCTCAATAGACTCTTTAAGCGCATCAACAACTTTAAACTTTATGTCAGGGTTTTCCCAATTTGCCTTGGTCACACCCAACTCATCCAAAACAACTTTTGCGAGCATTCCTCTTCGATCACTAGCTCCAGTACCATAATGGATCAACTCGGTAACATAGTCATTAATCGACTTTTCCATAAACAGCATTTCATAAGCGGGTTCTGTTCCCAGTTGTGTTCCCTTCCCTGTATAGACAGCTCCTAGAAAATCCATAGCCGTTTTATAAAGGATATCGGTTATTTCGATCATGCGTACGTCCGAACCCTCTTTTTTAGTTTTAACCTTGGGATCTTTCACTCTCGCCAAAATACAATGCTTATCCTTAAAAATCATTAATCGAACATCTGAGCTAGCATTCTTTAGCTCTTGATTGAGCATCCCAACGTTAGTGTTATCGTTCAAATTATAGGCTTTATTATCAATGGTCACATTGGGATCCTTGCCATATTTGTAGACATCCTCCACCACTTGTTTAACCTGAGCTTCCAATGAAATTTTTTTGTTTTCAGGATTATCCGCTAAAGACACATTTATCGGTTTAAGCTTTATCTGATCAGACCAACTCCCCTTAATTCGCGGTGTTTTTGTTACAACCTCCGTGCTGTCAATCTGACGAGATTGTTTATCGATATCAGGAATAAGATATTGAAAGAAAAGAGGATACTTAATGTATAAGGACTTTTGCAGAATTTGTTTGGCGAGTTTAAATTTATTGTTCTCTCTGCCATTAAAAACTTTTCTCAGAGAATGCGCCCACTCGGGCAAGAACAATTGAAAACTTAATTCTTTAAGGAGAAACTCGGGTTGTTGATCTCGCATATTGGCTTCCATGCCTTTGGCATCGGCTCCGATCGTTTTAGTGATATTCTGGGTTTCAGATTGGATCTTCGTTTCTTCCGAAGCAGAATCTGACAACACTTTCCATCTTGCCTCAAACGTTTTTTGGATCTTACTAATTTTCCATCGATCGGAGAAAAGTCGAGTGAGTTTTCTGTTCGATTTCGAGTCACTCGTTCTCATTTGATTATAAACGTCTCGGAGCGCCAATTTCATAAACATGGCGTGGTTAATAGGCTTATCATTCTCAACGTTGATATCCAATTCCATCATATCTTTAATAAACGCAAGGTATTTTTTATGAAGAGCGGGGTCAGTCATTAGCGTCACTCGGTCGAGTGTTTTACCAACATTCTTTGGATCAGACATTTCCATTTTCAAGAATCGATCCGTAAACTCTTCGAGGCCATATCGATAAATCTCCGTCATCAACGTAACCATATCTTTGATCTTTCCGAATTCACTAATTGGCGTTTCTATATAAGTTTTTGGCGTGATTTTTCTGCTCCACGCTGAAACATTTCCCATATTATCTATTGTTGTTCCAAGAACATTTGAGGTAGCACTATTTTCTTTCTGATTTTGAGCAGAAGATACAAGCCCCTGTTCGAATTTCTTTTCGATATCAGCGTTCATGAGTGTCCACATGGTGATCATATCTTGATTCATTTTCTGCGAAATAGATTGACCAACGGGATCACTTTGCTCCGATTTAGCAGACAATCCATTTTTCATAAAAAATACTTCTTCTTTTTCAGAGAATAGGTTGGTCGGTCGTAGCAGTTCGAGCCATTCAAACCGTTTCAATTTTTCTTTAATGGAATTTATTAATTCTTGGTTATCAATTTTACTTATTTTTTCTGCGAAGTCATGATGTTCTAAATCCCCGAACATGACTCGTTTTTCCTCGGCGGACAGTTCCTTTGGAATAATTAAATCAAGGGCTTCTTGTTCCTTAGCACTTAATTGTTTATAGAATTTTTCATAGTCAATATTGAGTTTACTTTTATCGGGGATATCCGCTTTGCCAAGCACAACAGCATCATTATTGGCCAATCCACCGAATTGTTTTACATATTCCACATAATCTGGCTCACCTTTAAGATTGTCATCCATCAACGATAAAATGGTTATTAATATCGCCTGCGAACGCCCCCCCTCTTTTCGAGTTCGAGCTAGCCTTAAAATCTCTTGGGTAATAAAGACAGAATGTTTCTTCACCTGTGTACTGATTTCTGCTAATTGTCTATCCATAAACTTAAACTCTTTGCGGAGTTGAAAATAATCTACTTTATCTTTGCCATCATCCTTTATCCAGCCAGTATTGGGTTGAACATTAACAGCACGATTGGCTTTGGTTGACCCAACCCACTGGATCAGACCATTTCCAAGGCGACGTATTTGCTTCGTTTCATCTGCTGGGTCTGAGCCTTCAGAGATCATCGAAAGGGGAATTCGATTCGGAATATAATTATCCGCGTCCGTTATCGCCCCTTTGGACTGTTCAATGATTTTTTTATTAAAGTTAAGTACTTTTTCATATTCAGCAATAAAACTAGGCCCGCCACTATCAATAATGGCCTGACATTCCGAATAAAATGAAGGATATTTTTTTTGCTTATCCTTCAGATCACGTTGATTACCTGTTCCATTTTTTAATTCCAATAAATCCATCACTCCCTCGAGGTAGTCTTGGACTTCACTCAGACTAAGCTGGGTGGGATCCGTTGTCTTGCTTAAGGGAATATGCGACAACACAGAGGAACCTTCAAACATTAAACGAAAAGATGCGAGTACAACCTTATTTCGTTGCGCGACTTTGTCTTTAACCACAATAACAGGCGCTTGTTTTAATGTCGGCAACTCTGATGGCAACGGAACAACCGGCAACCCCTCAGCCGCCATTCGAGTATCGATCTCCGTATTTGTTCCCGACAGTCCCACAAACGATTTCAACAAATCCATAATTTCTCGTGTTGTTAATTGAAGGCTTGAGGGTTTGGGCACACTAATAAACTTAACGAATGAATCGTTTCGGCACGCCAATAAATGATTCTGCATAATTGCTACCTTTGCAGGGTCATTAGGGATAAGTTGTTTTAGATTTTCTTCGTTTATCCCTTTTCTAAATCGATAAAATGAATCCCCGTCTTTTTCAAGCACCTTCCCGATCCATTCCTTATCTTGCCCCTCTACGTTAAATTGTTTTTTTATCAAAGCGGTAGCAATACGATGTTGCCCACGAAACCCAAAAGAATGCATCCCTTCTACGATTTGTCGAAACTCATTCACACTGTCCCAGTTCATGCGTCGTGTTCCCTCATCGATTAATCGAACTTTTTGATCAACGATCTTATACGATTTATCTTCGACACCATTGACCTTAACTTCTAATAGGTTCTTAGACATTTTTTCTATTTTCTTGCGAAACCCAAACAAATCGTGACTATACATTTTACTTGATCCTTTTTTATAAAAACTTTTAAAGAATCCTTGTCCGAAATGATGTTCTAATCGAGATTTGTTCTGGTTTTCATGCATAACGTCATCCACCGTTTTCATAAATTCATCCATACCCTTTTTAGTAAACAAAAGCCCATCTTTCCCTTGATGATAGAAATCATTATCGCCCCAATGCTCATTGACAAACCGCTCGATTGTTTCACAACCCACTCGATAAAGCTCAACTTGTCGAGCATCCAGTCTCTCTTCCGAACTTTCGGTTACTTGAGTGGGATTGGCACCATCTAACCAATAATTCTTGTCAAATTCGTCGAGAGTTACCGCAAATTTTTATTTCATAATTTGGAGTTATTCCTATGATATATCTGTCGAAAGCAGCGTGATGAATTTTGCATAAGGATAATCCATTTGGGACTATTGGATCACCCTTCTCTTCTTTGTCATCAATTATATGAGCAGCGTCAAGTAATTCTGGATGTCTCAATCTGCACAAACTACATTGATTGTTATAAGCAAATAAAACTCTTTCTCTGAATTTTTGTTGATGAAGCCTCACCTGAGCACTCACTGTGGCGTATTTCCTTCTCCAAAATGTTTCATCTTTTTCCTCAACTCGATCAGGATTTATTATAATATCCATCTGATCCACTTGTGCTGTAAATGTCAATCTATTTGGCTCGTCATGAACAATAAAAACAGGAAAAAAAGTTTGATACCTACCGGGAATAGTGCTGTTGAAATAAATCAAAGGCAAGCCCAGTTCCATTACCCTTCTAAGACCTGTGTTATATGCATTATTTCTATCTTGTCCTTGATATCTATATTCAAAAAAACCACTATTAATATCACTGTCTTCATAAGGTCCTCCTGATGTTGTAGTTATTGATAAAGGAAGTTGCATTATCCTAGGCTTCCAAATTCCCGGAGGTCCAACCAAATGGATTTGCTCATTTTTAAAAAGAAACCCTTTCTCCAAGAGCGTTCTGGGTAAAACATCTTCTCCAAAAACCTCTATCTGATCATTTAACCAATTAAATGAACTAAGCCGGATACCGTAATCAAGTTCTGAATCAAACATGTTATAATTTGAAATATATATATTAGTCCCAGTTATGATATGGGACATTTAACTAATGAAATCTATTCTTTCGATAAAATTTCATCTCTGATTTCTGAAAGGGTTTTACCTGATGAAGTTTTCCAACTAGTCCAGCCATTCACAGTTTTTCTATCACTCCCAGCATTTTGAATGCCAAATAGTGCTGCAAAACTAGGGCTGGAAAATGTTTTACCGAGTATGGAGATGGAACCATCTTCTAATACAATACCTTTATATGTCTTTCGCTCACCTGCGCTGGGTTTGTAAATCATGGTAAGTTCATCACCAACCTTGATATATCCCGCGTGGACTAAATCTAAAATTTCAACATCATACCGAGCTAATTGTTTGTCTGAATCTTCGGACGTATCTTTTGTTTTTTCTGATGTTTCAATTTCTGGTTTAAATTCTTCCGGAAATTCGTAAATGACACTTTCGGGATTTCCAAATTCAATAAATTTTTTTATCTGCCATAAATTAATTGCATATTTGAAGGTCTTCGCCCATGCTTTGAGATCTTCAGATATTTTATCTATCGGGATGCCAATGATTGGATCCTTTGCTAATATTTCATTTATCTCTTTTCTAATATTGATTTCACGTATACCAGCATCGGTAAATAATTCTTTTATTCTTGGATCTGCATCAATTTGCTTAACTGCTAATTCTTCAATAATCTTTTTAGACGAAGGATTATGAATTGAAATTGTTTGTTTGGTAATCTGTGGTGCAATATGTTCCCAAACTCTATGTCGTAATAATTCAGCTTCAACTAAAAACCATTTTTTTTGCTCAATATCAATTGCGAACCCATCTGGAATAGTGCCTGATTTATCATATGTTGAAATAAGGGCCTTTGGCAAATAAAACGAGTTTGGACCGAAGAGATATCCAAAATTATCCAGAACAACATTTTCAAGTTCTTGTTCCGATGAAAAGCTCGCTTCGATAAAAATTGAATCTTTTAATTTAAGCATGGTTTTCAGTTTAAAGATGTAGGAGTTATTCTATAGTTAAAACAAATTGAAGAGTTTAATATGTAAATGTATAAAAAATAGAAGTATTAATGTGAAAGTGAAATGTTACTTTCTTTGACTTCTAAAGGTGGTTAATATATTCTGGGCTAGAGCATCTCCAATGATGATTCAATCAAAGGGGATTGTGATTTTTCTTTAATTCCAATGGATAAACACGGAGTTGACTCTACGCCTTTACCTGAAAATATGTCAGTTATTGACGCAAAATTGAGCATACAGGATGGACGAATTAAAGACGGATGAATACCGAAGGAAAGTTCAGCGGAAAAGATCTGCCAAATCTGCAAAATGAGTCGCATTTCGGGGGTAGAGTGGTAAACCGCCGCTCCCTCATCCGCAGTCAATAA
>CAIUCY010000096.1 GCA_903897765.1 uncultured Candidatus Marinamargulisbacteria bacterium
AGGGCTTGTACTGTGCTTAGAGGTGGCAGTGAAAAGATTGGAATAAGACGGGACAAAGACAATCACTGGGTTTTCTATAATTTCGATAAAGAGAGTGGTGGTTCTGTTATCGATTTTGTTATGGAAATAAACAACTGCAATCTCGGTGCAGCGAGACGATACTTACGCTCATTCATCGGAAGAAGTATCACATGTCCGATAATCGATTACTTTAAGAACCCGAAGGCTAGCAGTTTTGACCTTAGAAAAGTGTCGATTGAATATGCAAAGCTTCTAGATATTCAAGAGAACAACGGTTTTTTATTGTCCAGGAATATTTCACCTAAAACCATCACTGCCGAAAGGTTTTCATCCACTATATTCACCGATAGGCACAATAATGCTATTTTCCCTCATAAAAACGAAGATGGTGTTAGTGGGTTCGAAATAAGGAATACCAAGTTTTGGGGATTTAGTGAAGGTGGTCAAAAATCGCTATGGTTTTCCAGATCAAAACACGAAGACAGAAGGCTGGCATTTTTTGAGTCCGGCCTGGATGCACTGTCGTATTTCCAGTTAAAAGATGATGGAAGAACGCGATACTTCAGTATTGGTGGCGAACTCTCCGAAAGTCAAATGCAGTTAGTTTGTAAAGTTGTTGAAAAAAGCGAAGGAAAAGAATTAATCCTTGGATTTGATAACGATAAAGGCGGAAATAAATTTATAGATAAATTTAGTATAAACTTTCATGAAAATGAATTTATCATTGATCAACCTCTTGCGGATTATCAAGATTGGAACGATTGCTTGTAATCATTAAAACTATTGTAAACTAAAATTGAAAAGCACTCTTTGCTGTAATAAATACTTCAATTATCAGCAGCTAAAAAAGCGGGCAGTAGGGAAAAGAAAATCGGCCCTGAGGCGGCTGGCCTCCCATCGGGTCTATATTTGTGCTTCTTTGTTTACTTTGATAAAGGTGATGAACTAATAATCTTTTGAGAAGCCATTCAAAAATAACAGTAAATCACATAACACCATATTTTCCATCAACATTGATACCACGCTCCATACCTTGATGAATGGCTAGATTTATTACTGCTGCACGACTTAAACTTAACCTTCCAGCAAGATCGTCAACCCGCTCTAATAATGGTAGGGCTATTGTGAGGGTAATCTGAACTTTTTTACCCTTTTTAACGAACTTTGGTCTTTCGGAAGGTGTTGCAGAATCTGGAGCACCTGATATAAAAGCCTCTGCATTTTTTTTAGGTCTAACGATTGACATTACTATTACTCCTATATTAAAATGATCCGTTTTAATATTAAAACAATATGGAAATAAGTGCTTTTAATTCGTCATTTGCTTTGTTATCCCGAGGTTTGTATTCAAGAACTGACAACCCCTGCCCTGCGGCATTTGAATAAGCCTTACGTCTTCTTAAAGGTGTGGGCAAATATTCAAATTGAGGGACATCAGCTACCGCTGCTGCTGCTTCTTCATTATCTGTTGATTTGGTGCCAGGATCTGCACAATTTAAAACAGCATAAGCTTTTAATCCATCACGGACACTTCGTGCTTCATCTATTAAAGAAGCTATGTCTTCAAGTGCCCAAACGTCATAACTCCGAGGTTGGAATGGGACCAAAATGATATCAGACAACACTAGGGCAGCGCGAAGAGCTGTTGAGTCTCTACCTCCAGCATCAATTATAATGTCATCAAATTTTCCGACTTGTTGTTTTACTTGAGCTCTCAGTGTATTGCCATCTGGATAAGATGCACATGAAATGCCAGGTTCAACACCCGATTCTGATCTAATACTTATTGCTGTCTGAGCTGTGTGTTGTCTATCTCCATCAATTAACCAAACATCTTTACCTATAATTGCTCTAGCAATCGCAATATTTACAGCAATTGTAGTCTTCCCAACACCCCCTTTGGTGTTGCCAACAGTAATTATCATTTCAAAACCTCTTTGTTTAATATTATATTAATATTAAAATACATTTAACTACATCTATAATGATAGTAAAAAACATTATATTAAATGTAAAGAAAATTATTAGTATTTTTTAAAAAACTCTGTTTGTAATTAAATATTCGACTAGGGGAGCTCTCAATGAGCTTGTTTTGCAATAAGATATTTCGGAGAAGAGAGTGGGTGGCACCGGTAAGGTCCGGAGCGAGAAAGAGGCGGGATGGTGATTGCACGTTCTTTATCGATCATACCGTTTTAGGGGTATGACCAGCCGCAAATCAGCATGCAAGTGGACGGATTTATTCACTCATTTGCCTGAAGTTTTTTCTTTTCCCGCCTCGCCCTAACGAGAGTCGAAACAATCAAGCCGGTCTGTTGAGCAGCTTCTCGATAGGTTTTCCCCTGGTCCAAAAGCAACAGTCCTTTTTGCACTCGTGAAGAGACGGCGCTAAACACCCCAACGATTTGCCCTTCGCCTTGGCGTTGGCCAATAGAGGGTACGCGCTCTCAATGAGTTCTCGCTCAAACTCGGCTACTGCCCCGCCACAGGAAGTGGACCAGCATTCGACCCGTGGGCGTGGTCATATCGATGCGTCCCGGCACGACAAAAGCCACTCCGAAAACTTCGAGTTCCACTATGGTGTGGACCAGGTCCTTGACACTCTGACCCCACCGGTCCAGAGCCTGAACCAAAATCATGTCCACCTGCCTGCAGCTCGCCATATGGAGGATGTCGTCCCGCGTATGTTGGGGTTACCCCTTTAACATGTAGGCCGGAAAATGAATAGCGTTGAATTGTGCCAATCCTGGCTTTAAATTGGGGCATTTTTCCTAGAAACGAAAGGCGATAGCTGTTAATGTCACCACAGCCAAGGTGGTGCCCCACCTGTGTAATTTTTAAGTCAATCCCCAAAACTATATCAACAACTCACTACGAATCTGATCAAGGATATAAAAATATTTCTCAAGATCCTCCTTTCGAGTGGAACCATAATTATCGTCAATAACCAATTTGGCTGATTTATAATCTTCTATATCAAAAACCTCATAGATAGAAGTTTCTCCATAAATATTATGAGAATTTTCTATGAGTTATTCAAGATGATCATCTGTAATCATCAGTACACCCACTTTCGATATATGGTAATGAATCTTGGATCACAATATGTGGCGAACCGTACCCGACACACATTTATTTTTGTTTTTAAAAAGAAAAAAGATGGTCCTAAAAGAGATTAGAAAATACTAAAGAATACTAAAAAAGACTAATTGTCATGGATATGTAATGATTACGTATTGTTCTGGACTAAAACATGATCAGAAGCCACCGATTCATGATCAGAAGCCACCGATTCATGAT
>CAIUCY010000097.1 GCA_903897765.1 uncultured Candidatus Marinamargulisbacteria bacterium
AAGGACAACGCCGCTAATAATAAGTCCTCACGATCCCCCGGCGTAATAAGCAGGCTGCCTTTCTTTAAATAGGACAATACATAATGGGGTGTCATCGCCCCGACGACAATATCTTTAATGTTCTGGAAAGGGTTCTCGCCCTCGTTTAAAATTTCGGCTTTGAGTGATTCTTTGATAAGCGCCATATTCGGCGAGGAGAGATCATACCGATAGGGAATAAACCCAAGAACAGGAATGTTGAAATTTTTGAAAGCTTTTGTTAACAAACTGCGAATTTTTTCATATTTATCCTCGAACACTTTGTTGACCACTACCCCCAAAACCTCAACACCGATCTGGTCAAAAAGGGCTTTATTAAGCATCACTTCATCGATGGTATTACCAATGCCACCCGGAGCGATAAGGATCACCTTCGCCCCCAAAAGTTTGGCGACATGCGCATTACTTAAATCTAGAACCGAGCCAACTCCTGCGTGACCTGTGCCTTCAAGAAGCATGATCTCTTTGTTCGTCGAAAGACGCTCAAAACTATTCATTAATGTTTGTTGAAGAAGATGTTTTCGTTCCTCTCGGTGAAGAATATATTCCTCGGTATAACCTGATGGAATAGCGATCGGGCTGGTCAAACGGATATCGGTATCAGGGCTGTAAATATTATCGATCAGGTAAGAGTCTTTATCGATCTGAACATCGTCGACCATGACATATCGCTGACCCACAGGTTTGATGAACCCGACTTTTTTGTTGATATTTTGGAAATGATGATACAAACCAATGGAAAGAGTCGTCTTCCCATCACTCATCCCCGTTGCCGCTATAAATAGATTTTTGGACATATGGCTATGATAGCAGATAAAGAGGGCTAAGTTCTAGCATCTTGACAAAACGAACATAAGCGTACTACTTTAGGTACATGGTCAGAACGAATATCACTCAAGCACGAAAGAATCTTTTTAAGCTCGTCAAGGACGTTCAGTCGTCCCATGAACCGATCCATATTGCGGGTCGCGATCATTCGGCGGTTCTCATCTCTGAAGATGACTGGCGGTCGATCGAGGAAACACTTTATCTCTCCAACATTCCCGACATGCACAACAGCATCACCTCAGGGCTCAAAGAGCCGTTATCGGAGTCTTCAACAACTCTCGACTGGTAGTTTCATCGTGTATACACTTTACTTTACCAAACAAGCCCAAAAAGACGCGAAGAAAGCCAATGCATCGGGACTACGTCCAAACATTGAACGACTATTAACAATTCTAGAACATACCCCACTAGCACCTCTCTATGAAAAACTGATCGGGTATATGTCCGGAGCCTATTCTCGTCGGATCAATTTCCAGCATCGCTTGGTTTATCAAATTTTAGAGGATCAAAAAGCAATTAAGATCATTCGCATGTGGACGCATTACGAGTAAATTCGTATAAAAGTGGGGCACGCCCTACCCTGACGATTGATAATGTTAATATTAATGTCGGAATAGAGAATATAAGATTAGCAGTGATACTTTGTATAAATATCTAAAAACAGACGCGGAAAAATAGGAAGGAATAAACCTTATGAACTTTGATCAACTTATTACCCTCTTTCAAGCGACACATACAACCATCCAAAATCAGGCCTTACGCTCAGTGGACATTGATCTTGTTATTCGAAACTGGTTATTTGGGTGGTATCTAATTGAATTTGAACAACACGGTCATGATCGTGCCAAGTATGGGAAACGAACGTTACAGGAACTTTCAGATATATTAACCGGTAAAATTGGCCGTGGTTTTTCGGTTGATAACCTTGAACTTATGCGGCGCTTATTTCTTGGGTATCAAGACATTATTCAAGGTACCAACAATTCCGAGACACTGTTTCGGAATTTAGAAGAAGGCACAACGGAGATATCCTCCAAGCTGTCTCTAAACCTACAAACAGTGGTTCTCCAATTAAAAGGATACTTTAAACTGGGCTGGTCTCACTATGTGACCTTGCTATCGTTGAAAAACAATGATGAGAGAAACTTCTATGAAATTGAGACAGTAGCAAATAGTTGGAGTATTCGGGAGCTAAAACGTCAAATGGCGTCGTCGCTTTACGAACGGCTTGCTTTGAGCCGCGACAAAAATCAAATATTGGATCTGTCAAAACAAGGATTAGCGATTACTTCTCCCGCAGATATCATCAAGAATCCATACGTTTTGGAATTCTTGGGCTTACCCGAACACTATACCTATTCAGAGCATGATCTTGAAACTGCCATCATTGACAAACTGGAACATTTCTTGCTCGAGCTGGGGAAAGGTTTTCTCTTTGAAGCTCGTCAGAAACGGTTCACCTTCGACGAAGACCACTTTTTCGTCGATCTCGTCTTCTACAACCGCCTGCTACGCTGTTACGTACTCATAGACCTCAAGCTCGACAAACTAAGTCATCAGGACTTGGGTCAGATGCAG
>CAIUCY010000098.1 GCA_903897765.1 uncultured Candidatus Marinamargulisbacteria bacterium
ACCCTCCATGGTCAGATTTTAGATGATTTGATTCGACTTCTATCACCGAGAACCTGTTTCATGATACACTACATAGAACATGATTGACGCCTTAGCCCCGATCCGCCATCTCATGGATGTTGTTAAGCGACTCCTCGCACCTGACGGTTGCCCTTGGGATCGCGAACAAACCCATCAATCGCTTCGCCATTATCTTATCGAAGAAACCTATGAATTTATCGAAGCGATAGAAGAAAACGATACCGATAAAATGGAAGAAGAGCTCGGCGACCTTCTCTTTCATGTTGTATTCCATGCCGCCATTGCCGAAAAAAACAATTTATTTGATCTGGAATCCGTTGCGAAACGCATCACCGAAAAGATGATCCGACGACATCCGGGGGTTTTTGGAGACAAGACCGTCTCAACCGTCGAAGAAGTATGGAAGAATTGGGATCAAATTAAACAACTCGAAAAAGCAAGCAAACCCAAGAAAGAGCATCTGCTAACAGCTATCCCTAAACACTTACCTGCACTGCTTCGTGCCGATAAACTTCAAAATCGTGCCGCACGTATCGGCTTTGACTGGGATCATGTCGGCCCTGTTTGGGAAAAGATTATCGAAGAACTGGACGAGCTTCGTGAAGCAACGGATTCAAAAAATAGGGACCATATCAAAGAAGAACTGGGCGATGTCTTGTTCTCAATCGTTAATCTGTCCCGAAAACTCGACATCGACCCCGAGGAAGCCCTTCACGGCACCAATAATAAGTTCATTCAACGTTTCACCTATATCGAGGATGCTTTGTCCGCTAAAGGTCGCAACATTGAGCACGCCTCTCTCGATGAAATGGATCGTCTATGGAATGAAGCTAAAGAAAAATAGACAGTCCCCGCTCTGCGGCATATAATACACCTTGGTTTTCAATTCAATCACCTTTTAAGGAGGAGTATTTATGTCAGAAATTGTTGATATTTTAGCTCGTGAAGTCTTGGATTCTCGCGGAAACCCTACCGTTGAAGTAGATGTTCTCTGTGAAGATGGTAGTTTTGGCCGAGCGATCGTTCCATCGGGTGCATCAACCGGTGCTCATGAAGCGGTTGAGCTTCGCGATGGCGATAAGAACCGCTACCTTGGCAAAGGCGTCCTTCGTGCGGTTGAGAACGTAAACACCATTATTGCTGAAGAGATCATCGGCATGGACTGTACGCTTCAACGTGAGATCGACTATGCCATGATCGATCTTGATGGCACAGAAAACAAAGGCAAACTCGGCGCCAACGCCATTTTAGGCGTATCCCTTGCGGTCGCTAGGGCTGCTGCTGCGAGCCGCGGTCTTCCCCTGTATCAATACATTGGTGGCCCTAACGCCCACCAACTCCCTACCCCCATGATGAACATTCTGAATGGTGGTCAACATGCCGATAACACGGTTGATATTCAAGAATTCATGGTTATGCCTGTTGGTGCAGCCACGTTTCGTGAAGCGCTTCGATGTGGCGCAGAAGTATTCCATTCGCTTAAAAAAGTATTAGGGTCCAAAGGCCTCAGTACCGCCGTTGGTGATGAAGGTGGTTTCGCACCCAATCTTTCAACGAGCGAAGAAGCATTGCAAGTTATTCTGGAAGCCATTGAAAAGGCAGGCTATAAAGCAGGCAAAGACGTCATGCTCGCGCTTGACGTTGCCGCAACGGAAATGTATCAAAAAGGCGTCTACACGTTCTCTGGTGAAGGGGTCACTCGCACCAGTAAAGAGATGGTTGATTATTACGATATGCTCGTAAGCAAATATCCTATTATCTCGATCGAAGACGGATTAGCCGAGGATGATTGGGAGGGTTGGAAGCTCATGACAGATCGTCTTGGG
>CAIUCY010000099.1 GCA_903897765.1 uncultured Candidatus Marinamargulisbacteria bacterium
CCCGTTTTTGCTGCCCGTTAACTGTAGAAACACCGAGCGAATCGCGAGTTGTTGCGGGGAGATTATCGGCAAGCGCATTCCGGTAAACCGAGGCACTCCCGAGGGAAAGAGTTTGAAGTTTATTGTCCGTTATTTTTTCTGTGACACGATTTTGGTCGTCAATATAGTGGAGCTCAATAAGTTTGGCCCATATCGCATCATTAACGGGAGTGTCACCCAGCCCTGTAATGGACTTGACGAGAGCCTTTGATATTTGGCCGGATAATAGAGTATATAGAGAAGAAAAGCGATGGATCTCCTTGTTGACGAGATCAGGTTCAACGTCCTTTGATTGAAGGCTGATACCCAAGGTCGAGAGTGCCGCTAACCCAGGACTATCCTCATCGCTTAGGGATGTCCGAGCGTCTTTAAAGGTCATTTGATGCGCGATAGGAATAGGGTTGAGCTTATTTAAAATAATGGGGGCACTAGGATGCTTGGTTATCTCGTCGAGTGATTTGATGGGAACCTTTAGGGTGTAGTCTTTGGTATCGATACCTCCACCGGATTCAGTCATTTGTATCACCAATGAGTTGATCTCTTTTCGTGTTGAGCCGGTCTTATTAAGGAACTCGACTAGCCGACTAAGGGAGATGAGTCTGCTTGTATCCTTGCTTTCTAACATGACCTTGAACTGCTCACCGGTCATCAACAATTCTAACCCATTAAAAAAGGCATCATTCAATGTAGTCCTGACTGAGCGCAAGGTTTCAATAAGGACGGGATCTTTTGTCGCGGTGATGGCGTCTTCCAGTTTTTTAATAATGGAGGGGCCTTCCATCTCGCCGGTCTCAGCTCGTGTGGGCTTATGGGCTTTAATTAATGTGTCGAGTTCTTTTTGTATAAGAGTATTTATTTCAGCAATTTTATTCGGATGATTTTGTCCTTTTATCTTTTTTATTTGGTCTAAAATCCCTTGAAGGAAGGGGGCAGAAAGAGAAAGCGTATCGCCGACATAATCGGTTGTTTTGGTTGATAAATAAATCGACCGAAGTCCTGTCAACTCTCCTTTTTTGCTTAGAACATGGGTCAGGAATAGGTTGAGTAGTTCTTGTTCGGCTTTGTTGTTTTTATTTATGTACTTCTCCACATTTTTTCGATTAGAGAAAAGCGAGATGTGGCTGTTTTCTTCTAAATACTTGATGGTAGAAAGCAGTGCATTCGTTTCACGATTTTTTAAACGATTCGTGTTTTCATCAGAAACGAAGACTTTAAATCCGCCACTATTATCATAAGCGACTTTTGTACCGTCGGCCAAGTCGAGATTGACCCCTGGATGTCGATGAATATTCAACCCAAAAATAGTGCTGATCAGGGCTTTTGGCCAACCAAGCGGGTTTGTTGGAATGAATATCCTGTGTCCGTTCCCGCCGCCATAGTTTTCGTCGCTGTTTATCTCGATCCCACCCAACCCAAATTGAACCGTTGTCCTATGCATTTGACTCGTTGAATCGAAGAAAACCCCACCACCATTTTTGCCAGCAACAACACCTGTTTCACTAATCTTCTCTTTGATAAAGCTAGGAAGAATATATTTTAGGATATTGGTCATTACTCGAGCAAAAATATCAAGTTCAGGACCGGAGGTGCCGATACGTTCGTCAACATTTAGGTCGATATTTGGGGAAAGAGATCGTTTAAATTCGGTCGATACATTGGGTAATGACCCGTTGTTAAAGGGTGCGAATGTAATGTCAGCATTCAGCTCAGCTGTTCCCCCTAAAAATTTAATACTGTCTGTGTATTTGATGCCAAAGAGTCCTGCCTTGCTCACTTTTTCGGTGCTATTGAAATTGATCATGACTTCGATCGCGGCAAACAGTTGTATTCGTTTAAGCAGGCTGTCTGTTTCATCGTTAAGATCGATTCCCTGTTCCGCGAATTTATCTTTGTATCGTTGGAGCTCCTGAACTTTCAGTTTATAGGCCTGAAGGGCAGCCTCGTATTTCTCTTTTAGTTCTTTTGCTTTGGCGGGATCGGTGGGTATGGTGACAACGGGATTCTCGATCCCAAATTCTTTTAAGGTGTCATTGACGAAATCAACGTCTTTTGTAAACCCAAAGAATTTAGCGATCTCGTCGGCACTCGATACTGCGTGGACACTTGCACTAACTGCTGGAGATAGTGGAGTGGTGGTTTTGATCCCATCATTCTTTGCGGTATTCTCCGTGGCGGAAACTGCGGCAGAAGCCAAGACATGTTTACCGATCTGGCGTGTCAAGGTCGCGGCAATAGTTTGTCCATTGCTTGTTGAGTTGGTTGTTTTATTGTCGGTCATCGATTGTAAAAAGCTGGCCGAAATTTCTGTTTTGTCGTCTACGGAATATTTTAGGAAAGTAACGACAGCGGAAAGATTGTTAATATCCACAGCATTAGAGGGAAGTGATTTCTTGTCGACGATGACAATCTCGAGAGCGCCACCTATAACATTCTTTAGAACTAAACCAAACTTACCAGTGACTTCGGGGCCAAGTGTATCATAGCCCTTAGAATCAAAATTAAATCCCCCTACGATATTATATTCTCTGTCTTTAAAGGTAAACGTCGATCCCACATTAAAGTTTTGACGGATGTCCTTTCCATTTGAGGTTTTGGAGGTTTTTGATTGTGAGGGGCTCGTTGTGCTATCGGTTACGCTTGTTCCATTAGTATACGTCGTTGCTAAGTGACTATTAGAGGACGTAATGCCATTTCCATCGTCGAGCTGTGTCCAATAGGTTTGATTGATGTTCTGTAACCCTACGACGCTGACATTGGACAGTCGTCCCAAACTTTGATTATGAGAAGCACTCATCCCTTCATTATGTCCTAGTTCGGAAACGGTTCGATTAAGGATAATACTTGTTTTAGAGTTAATAGCACTTGAAATATCGTATTGGGCTTGTCCATTGAAAACGGAATAATGTCCATATTTGTTGGGAATGACCTCTTTCGTGCCATCAGGTAGTGTCATTGTTATGGTGTCTTTTGTGACAACAAACTGGCCCTTTAGAAGGGATACGGTTCCATTTTGCTTTGTTTCTGTAAAATACAGGCTAAAGGTCAGTGGACGTCCGTTAACAGAAAATACTTGATCAATAGATGTTGCTTCTACGACTTGCGGGGCCTTCGCTGTAGCCGCCAGTTTTGAGGCCCCTCCCCCCGTTGTTGTTTGGTTTTGTTTTCCATTTTTATTCTCAGTCATCGTGTTGTATTGGCCCTTGAAATCATAAACGCTTATATCCCCAGAGGGGGATATGGATAAACTGGTATTAAATACGCTTGATAGATAGTTTGTAATAGAACGATAGTCTATGATTTGAGAGGAAGGGTCGCCTGCCTTTCCCGAAAATGATTGCTTGGTATCGGTTGTTATGGTGATCGGGGTATTATCTGTTTTAGAGACATTCCCTTTGTTGTCGGTAGTAATATAGCTTGATGCACCCTGATTTGTCACGGTTGAGGAAGTAGACAAATAGGTCCACTGGCCCTTGGCATCTATGGTGGCTAGAACGCGTCCGCTCTCTGTGATGACGATGTCAAAGGGGGTGGTGAGTTTCTCGGTGCTTGTTGTGGTGGGGCCGACCCCCGAGACCACTTTAACCGTTTCTGCGGCATAGATCTTTTTCTGAGTAACAGTTTTGGAATTTGTATCTTGAATACCCGCAAAACCATCTTGTGTATCGTTGGTTTGACTGTTGCCAACCTTTAACATTGGTCCTATTTGTGTACCCGTGATGACCGTCTTTTTTTTATTGTTTATTTCAAGGTTAGAGAAACGAGACTCACTGGTTCCCGCTTGATCGACGGTGACGCTACTAAACGAGTTTGACTGAGAGGTCGGATTTTTGCCATCGTTACTTGCGGCATAGTTAAGGGTGACAGCTGTTCGGGTCGTGTCTTTGGAGAGATTAATCGTATCCGTGCTTGTCCCCGTGAGAGAAATTAGGCCACCTATATTTTTCTCAATGGTTTGATCGTATGAAGTTTGAGAGACTTGAAGGGCCTTCTCTCCCGTAGCGAGTTGTTGAAGATTGGTCGTCGTCGTCGTTCCACTGTTAGAGGGGATACCGTTAATGGAAACGTCCGTCTTGTTATCGATGCTGCTGGCATTGAGTATATATTTTCTGTTCCCAAAGACGGAGGTCATTGACCCTTGGAAGGGGTTGTTGACGGCGTAGTTGATCGATGAGGTCTGGGTTCCGACATCAAGCGTTTCAGTAACCGTTAACGTGTTGTTGTCTTGGGTATGAACGCCATCGGTGACATTATTATGGAGTGTATAGGTTGCGGAGATCTTGCCGGTTGAGGCCAATTGGCTCAGATCAAGTTGCGTGCCTGATTTTGTTCCCCCATCGGATTGGGCTTCGTTGAAGTTGAGCAAGATTGTCTTGCTACTCTTTTCATTTGAGAGGGTGACACTCGTGCCCGATGTGGTTTCGCTTGCATTTTTGTTTTTTGTAATGAATACCCCTGTTTCGTTAAGGGTAGTAGTAAAGGAAGCACTAGCTAGCCCGGTCATTGTCTGTGTATTTCCTGTTCGATGGTCGGTGGTGGTTATGGACTGGATCTTATTAGTGCTCCCCACTTCAAAGGAGGCCGTTATTGTATTCGTATTGGCATCAAGCGATTGGACACCATTAACATAACCCGCTGTGGCAATATAAGAAACATTGACCGAACCTTTTGTTGCCGAGACAGAGTCGATGGTGATGGTGCCTTTATTGGTGCCTGAGGCGGTGATTTGATTGAGATCTAGCGTGGTCTTTGAGTGAGAGGTCGAGTTATAGATGGTAGCCGAAGAACCATTGATGGAGAGGGTTTCGTCCTTCCCCGTAATGACCGAAACTTGTTTTTCATTGATGGTGGTTGACCACGTTTTGGTTTCGGATCCGGCGGTAGTGGTGACGATGCCGTTAAAGGCATCGGAATTAACGGTATTAATGGCGGAGGTATCGGTACCGGTGGCGACGGAGAACTTGGTGGTGGTTGTAGTAGCCGAAAGTGATTGGATGCCGTTAGAGACGGCGGCGACGGAAGAATAGGTAACATCGACTTTGCCGTTGGCGATCGAGGAGACGGAGTCGATGGTGATGGTGCCTTTATTGGTGCCTGAGGCGGTGATTTGATTGAGATCTAGCGTGGTCTTTGAGTGAGAGGTCGAGTTATAGATGGTAGCCGAAGAACCATTCGTTGTTACCGTTTCATCCGCATTAACACGGGCGGATACCGTTACTCCACTGAAGGTTGTGGTATAGGTCTTTGTGCTATCGGTGTTGGTCACCATATGCGTTCCTGAAAATTGGTCTGCGATTGTTAGGCTCCCATGTGCGATGGACGTTCCCTGCTCTTTATTACTGTTTTTTGTGGTGGCCGTAATAGAAAATTCGGTCCCGTTATTAGTTGTGGTTCTGTCTGTATTTTGGCTAGATGTGGTTGTTCCTGTCGTGGCTGTATTTGATTTATCGGTTACCATGCCATTAGCGGATCCGTAAGACAAGTCGACCGCGTAGGTTCCATTAAGGGTGCCACTCCAAGAGGCGGCGGATTGTTCATTAATCGTTCCCGTTTCTTGTTTGGAAGGCCCAGTATAAGTGCTGGTGTCTATTTTTAACGAATAAGCGTTTAGGTTTTCGGCGGACGTTATGGTTGTTTTTATCGAGCCGGTTTTGAATGCGTCTGTTAATGTTTGTGTAAACGTTTGCGTTCGACTTCCACTTGTCGCATTGCTTGTATATGCAGACACATACTGGACATTTCCACTTCCATCTTCCGTTCTTGTTATATTGATCGTATCTGTTTTATTGAGAACCTCATTGGAGATCGTGGTTGAATAAATAGCGCCACTGGCTGTGATGAGGTTGATGGTCGTGTTTATGTCGGTTGTTTGAATGCCGACTTGAACAATGTTTGATTGGCTTGAGGTGTTGTTTAAGGTGCCATCGAGATTAAGCAGGGTTGTATTATTGACAATCATATGGATATTGCTGAAAACCTCATTTTGATTAACCACCTGATCACTACCGAGCATAGGATTGATCGTACGTGTATTTTGAGTTGAATTGCCTGTTCCAAGCACATCATAACCAGCGTTGATTATATTCGGATTTAAAAGATTATTAGGACCTGTTGGGAAAGAGTAATGGCCGGTGCCCGATAGATATTGTTGGGATGATCCAGTGATCGTTACCTCACCAGAGGCTGAGAAATAATGACTCCCTGAAGTTTCGATTGAACCATATATCGTATTTCCGGAACCATAAAATGTGGACCCCCCACCGGCTTCATCAACAACCTTATTATAAAAAGTCCCTGAAGAATTGGTGGTCGTCGTCCCTTTCTTTTCTACGTTCAAAACGCCCATAGGTGTTATTTTTAGATACGCTGAAGTAACTAGAGTATAGGCTCCCCCAAGAATTGGAGGAATTGGATTATATACGGTTGTGTTAGAAGTCGTTTCCGAGGACTGGTCAAAATATATATTACTGAAGGTAATCGGACCCACAATGCCTTGACTTGAAATATCCTGTTCCATGACTGTTTTGTCGAGGTCGATGGATCGTGGATGAGTCGTGGGATGAACGCCTTGGCTATCGATGGCCGCTAACCACGTTGAGCGATTGACCTGATCGCTTGTTTTTGAAATAAATCGGTTTACATCTCCTTTATCTTTTTCATTGTAGGAGACCTCATAAGTGGTTGTTTGAGATGGATTTTTGTCAGGAATGTTGACGAGAAGCACATGTAATAATGATTTTTTATCTTTGTTTTCGAGACTTAGGATGATCTTTAGGTCATTGATCTCATTCGATCTTTTGTAATACTGAAGCAGTTGTACTGTGGCTGCGTATTGCAGCAACACGAGATCGTGACAACTGCCTTTACCCGCCGCAATGGTTGTTTTGGGGTCTTTCCAGAAGGGGTCAGTGCTTGTGGCATAACTAAGGTTGTTAAGGATATATTTTTGAACGGTCTTTCGTATTTTCTCGCTACTTGGGTTTTGTCCCAGTTCTGTTTTGATGGGGGCAAGGATATTGTCTATGTTTGTTTGGGCAGGATCTACGACTTGGGTGAGGATGTCAGGGATAGGAACCCTGTTATCTTTTGAGGTGTAACAGGCTTTGATATCTATCTTTTTGCTTAAAATAATTTGTTCCTTGTTCGCATCCATTACGTTTTGATAAGTGGCTAAAAGATCCTTGTCTGTGCCAAGATTCCGATAATCCGTTTTAATTTCGGTTCCATTTTCATTGAAAATGGTGGTTGGTGTTTCCCCAATTTTTGTTTGTTCAACAAAGGCACCTTCTTTTTTCAAAAGAAAAATTAATCGTGACCAATCTCTTAAAAGGGTAGGGGTAAATACAGCCGAGAGCTCATCCCATTTTCTATCTGGGGTATCATCAGTTTTGCTGTTTGTTTTTTGCTTGCTTTGTTCGGTTTTTGCCTCTATAGATAGCATGCCAAATGACTCTAGAATGGAGACCATTTGTTTAATTTTTCCAACCATGTCGCCGGTGTGAACCCCGAAAGCGGGTGTTTTGTTGCTGACATAGTTGCTTAATTGTTCCCGTTCCCCATATTTATAGGACAAGGCAATATTCTTCAATGAGGATTTTAAGAATTTTTCAGCTTCGGGTTTAATATTGGTCTCGTGAATCAAGTTTATGAGTTTGCCGTCGTTACTTGGAGCAATAATTCGTTCACCTTCGTTACCAATGAGTATGCCTGTTAACAGAGCAATTGAATCCGCATTAGATTCTCTGGACATGGTCCGGATCACCTCACTAAAGAGGCGGGGATCATCAAGTTGCCCGTATAAAGTAAATAGTTCCGTTCTCGCATTGCGCCATGTGTCCCCCCCCACTTTTTCTTTTCCAGGAAGACCTTCCGACAGCCTTAATATTTTTGCGAGATACTTGAGCTTGAGCTTGTCAAAGGCGTGGGTGTCCCATGGAGAACGCCTAGATTCATTGTTTTTAGCAAGATAATAGTCTGCTAATAATGTTTGTGCGTCATTATTGTTTTGCAGCTTCTCTAAAGTAAGATTTGTAGTCTTAGACGAAGGCTTAAACGATTCCCTGAGCTCGGTTAATTGAGTTAAGGGCATATAGTTGGGTTCTTTTTCTTTTTTCTTATCGATCTTAGAGATAGTGTTTTGGATCTTTTGGAGGAGTTCTTTGAGTAAGGGTTCTTTTTCACCACTTAGCTGTGAGAGCTTTTTGATATCGTCTTGGTCAAAGGGCTTGTTTTCCAAAAGATTATCTCGAAGGATCTCAAAGAGGTGCTTGCTCTCTTCGCTTTCCTTTTGGAGTCCCGAAAAATAGGTAAGCAGTTCTTTAATTGCGGAAATGGTCTCATCTAAATTAGTGTTTCTAGAAAGTTCTGCTGACGGATCAGGCATTTCTTCTTTTAGAAGTTTATTCGTCTGGACGAAGAAATGAGCCAATTTTTCACCCATATTTGCTTTTCCCTCTTTGGTAGTAACGATACGGCTTGCCTGATTAACTTGACTTATATCAGGAGCTTTTTGGTCGCCGGGATGACTCTTTTTAAATATCCTTGCCAGAAATTGAAGCCGTTGTTTGTTGACTAGCGGATCTAGTTGGATCCCCTTTGTTAATTCTCGAAGAAGAAATCCGGCCATTAAGAGTTGAAAACTAGGCAAGTAATCTTGTTCGAGGGTTAAACTAAGCTCGGTATAAAGAGCATTAATGACCTGTTCCCGTTTCTCAGGGTTTGCGTTGTAATTTACTGAATATCCCATTAAGGCGTTAATTCTGGGGTTTGCTAGTATCATATCGTTAACTAAAGGCTTTAGACCGCTAGCATCTCGACCGTTAAGGCGCATCTCGAAATATAAAAAGGCTGTCTGGGAGAGGATATACTTTTTTTGTTTCAGATTAAGAACGGGGTTATCAAGACTGTTATTACCCGATCGTGAAATGGCCGCTTGAAGGGCTTTAATTTTCTCTGCAAGATCGGCGTTTCCCGTTCTGGGATCTTTCACATAGGCGATACGTGTTTCTAAAAGCAGGATCTCAGCGTTTAATAAAGCAAAGGTCGTTCTAGAGCTAAAATTATTTTCATTTTTAGCCATTAGGAGCTTAAGCTCTTTAATTTTGCCTAATGTTATATCGACATGCGCTTCATTTATTGCCTGCTTAGCCTCGATGAGTATATCGTTGCTCTGCTTGATAAATTCGTAGAAATTAATTGCCTCGGAACCGGTAACACCCTTATCAACGGTAAACGCTACGCCCGATTTTAATGTTTCGTGGAAATCGTTGGCTCTTTGAAAGGTTAAGGCAGGGGTGGCTTCAGATCCGTCCAAGGTCTTGTTCAATAATACATCAGGAATAGCCCTAAAACGATCTAAATATGTTGCCCAGAGTGATTCAATTTTTTTCGGATCGATGTTGTTGATGAAATTTTGATAAGCATTTAAATAGGCCGATGCATCAAATTTGGGCAAGGTGGTCTCTGTTGGTATTTTTGGGGAGAGGATCTGCGGTGGTTGCGGTGGGCCTATCTTCTGCATTTGGCTATATCCTTTTCTTAGAGTCTCTATACAATATATCGGATGCCCGATACAAAAATTGCATAAACATTGAAAATATTTTGTAAGTGATTATAAATGCTTTCCAGCCGCTGTTTTGCTAGCCTCGATACCGAGCTGAATGAGCATTGAGTTGATCCCAATATTCTGTCGACTGATCTCCAATGTAAAGGCAGCTTTATAAGCATTTACCGCGTCTGTATAGCGTCCTTGTTGCGTATAGGTGTCACCTTCAAGGCTAGTCGTTAGCGCTTGTGTCGCCTTGAGTGAGATATCATGTAGCTCGTTGTTCTTCGGAGTCATCGATTTTAATGCGAGAATATTGCTATTAATAAGCGATTGTCTTTCGGGTGTTAGCTGTGTCATATCTTCGGTTAAGCATTCGAGTTGACCAAGCAACGCATTATAATATGCGGCGCTGTCGTTGATATTCTTAAACCCTGGATTACTTGGGAAGTCCTTAAGAACTTGGCTATAAAGGCTTAAGGCTTCTTTATATTTCATTTGGGACTTAAGATAGTCTGCATAGTAAAGCGGGATAAGGTTGCTGAATTTTGTTTGTAGGGTCAATTCTTTTTTTCTGTCTAGGTCAGAGCCTAATTCGACTTTGCCCGTTTTAGCATTGAAATGGAGTTTGTTCTTAAAAATATCATCAATGATAAACGTTTTCTCTGTGTCGGTCAGAAAGCGTATTTGCAATAAATAACTGGAGAGTTCAAAATCATAGTTTCCGCCGCCTAGTCGATCAAAGATTTCAAATAGTTCATTCATCGTTTTTGTTGCTGAAGCATATTTTTGATAATAGGTGTTTTCTTCATTTGCCCGTAATAGAAGGTATTGCATCCGACTTAAAGCCAAAGCGTTGCCCCCAATCGATTCTGCTTCAGAAGAGGGTGTTTTAGGGTCGAGTAGGGGGGCTAACTCTGTTAAGATTGTGCGGACCTTATCGCGGTTCCCGAGTTCAAATTGAACCATGGCTTGTTGAACTAAATTCTCAACTTTTGCCGAGAAGGTATTAATACCGGTGATGACCTTGCCATGTTTATAATTTTTGGCCACCTTGCTAAGTTGCTTCGCGATAACTGTAGGGGTGATTTCCGTGTGCTTCAAGGGAAGGGCTGCTTTATGGTTCTCATTTGCCAAATGGATATGACTTCGGGCCGTTTCTATCTTTTGATCTAAGGTGGCTTGCAGGTCTACCCAAGCGGGAGGCCGATTTGTTTTGTTTTTTGGATGTTTTAGCGTCTGTAATAGCGTTAAGGCTTGAGTATACTTGCCCTGAAGGATCAAATTGTCAACAAGTGACATAAAGGTGTCAACGTATTGACTATAATCCCCAGAAGCAATGACGTTTCCATCCGCTTTATTGAGTTCGAAAATGAGATAGGGAAGGATAGCCTTAACAACATTTTGTGCGCCCTCAAGCTCGCCTTGGAGCTTTAGGTCTTTAGCTTTTACCAGTGCAGCGTTGAAATCTTCCCTTGGAAAATCAGCCGGAGATTGCATCGCCTTGGCCTGTGATTCGACTAACCCAGGAACCGATCGCGGATCTTTCTTTAGCCTTACCGTGTCGATAGCTTTGTTTACAATCGCCTGAAGAACTTGGAAGTCGGGATATTTATTTCCAAAAAGGGCGAGGGCTTGATTGAAGTACGATTCTGCAGTATCCCAATCACCTGGATTGCCACGAGCGCCATAAAGCTCGCCGAGACCTGTATAGGCAAGGATCTGTTGTTTTTGGAACTCAATAGAAATGCCTTGTTTTTTAGCGGCTGCATCGGCGATCATGGGGGCATTACTTTGAATGATCGCGTTGAATGCTTTTTCAGCTTGCTTGAAACAACCATCTATTGATTGAGAATATATATCCAGATATCCTTTACCCAGCTCGCTCCAGTTTCGAGATAGTCGAAGGTGAAGGTTGACATCCATGAACGCTTTATCTGCGGCAGGGAATCGAGCAATATCACCTTCGATCTCATTGAATAACCCTTTGGCCTCGTCAAACAGATCAAGGCGATTATAGATCGCCGCCAATGCCAGTTTGTATTTGCATTGGGTAATAATAGGGACGCTTTTATCTTTTAGAGCGTCTTTTAGGAGACTAATGGCTTTATTCTTCAGTGCGTTCCGGTTGAGGGGGCCAGCGGGAAAAACGTCCCCAGCTACCCTCAGTGGCGTCTCCAACGTTGCATCGGAGCTGCTCCACAAAAGCATAAGGGCACGACTAAGGAGTACCGTTCGTTGTTCATTTGCTCCTGGTATAGACGAAGAAGAAAAATCGTTTATTTCTTGAATGGTCGTAATGAGTTCTTTGTTGGCTTGAGCATCGAGGGGTTGTTGGTGGGCGTCGATCGAGAGCGTGTTAATGTCGTTATATGTTGCCGCTGACCGTAAATGGAGATTGACGATGTCACGAAGTTGATATTGCCTGTACGTCTTTCCATCAACAGTGACTCCACGGTAAGAACGTGCCTTATCGAGGTTGTCTAACGCCGATTGGAATTGATAGATCTGGCTATTGGTTTTGGCTAGTGTTAGGCCGAGCCGTCCTTCGTCACGAGTTTGTTGAGTGGGTTTGGCCGCGGCGATGATGTTATTGAGGTTTTTCATTAATTCGCTCTTGTTATTAAGTTCGGTATTGTTCGAAATTGCCGTTACGATCTCCATGGCAGCTTGAAGCCCTGTATCGGTTCGACTTAAACTTTCAACGACTTGCATAATCGCTTGATAGCCGAGATGTTTGTCATACGCGATGTGGTCTTTTTCCAGTTCACCCAATAGCGCAATGCCCTGTTTGGTGTACTCGATCGCTTGGGCTAGGTGTAAGGGTGAAAGTCGGTATGTGTTGATGGAGGTTAGCATAAAGTAGGCTTGGGCTCTTTGGACATTGAAGGCTTTTGGGTTGTGGGTTATAGGAATAAGGGATCTTTCGATATCATTGAATCGAGCTTGTGCCGCCTTATAGCGACCTGCGCTCCAGTCAAAAGCGAGTAGTTCCATTTGGGCACTGCTTTTTCCCAGTTGCGCGTTGGTCAGAATGTCGGGATATTGGGGTGGGGGGGACATATTAATGACCTCGTTAAAAAGGTTGAGGCTTGATTGATAGTCTTTTTCGTTTTTACCGGCGATGTCTTTTGCTAAAATAATATAACCTAAAGACAGCTTGGCCTCGGCTTTTTCTTCTACGGTCGCCAGATCAAAGTTGCAAAGTTCTCTAGCGTACTTTTCGCTATTTTTAAAGTTTTCAAGGTTAAAGGCTGCTGTCGCCTGAATTTTAAGCCCCGATTTAACATCTGTATAATAGCCATCCTTGCCCATGAGGGGGAGTATATGTTCGGGCGCCTCGCTCCACATTTTGATCGCCATGGCCTCGTTAAGTTTTTCAAACTGATGATCGCCAAGGGACAGTCTGACTAAGGCGGAAAGATTCATGGCTTGTCTATGGATTTGGGTTAGGGATCGTTTTGACTTTTCGGGAACCAAGGAGACACTCAGTGCGGACTTGCTTTTTGCTACGGCGGCCATAGAGCGCGCCATAACGAGTAATTTCTCACGTTCAGGTTCAGTCATCTGCTCTTTTAACATGGCGGTTGAACGCAATAAATTGCCCATTGTAAGAAGGCAGGTGTTGACGCTCATGAGCTCAGAATTAACATCAACCATGGGGTTGTGTTCGATCCGAGCAATAAGGTCGTTGTATTTTTTTAGGGTTTCCATCATCTCTGCTTTGAGCTTTCGTCCAACAGTGAGAGGTTGTTTTACATGGTTTGCCATGTCTGCACGAAGAGACAACAAGCTCAGTTTGGATATTTCGGCCTCATAAGCAGCCGATTGATAAGGGGGTTCGTAATGGGCTCGATAGAGCCGCGAAATCTCACTGGGTGACTTTGTGTCGATGTCAGCAAGGACACCTTGGTATAGGTTAAGGGCGGCATTTGCATTTTGTGTAATGACCTCGGGTTTAACGCTGCCGATCGTATTTTGCAGAAAAGCTATCGACTTATAGGCGTTAGCCCCATAGATCGCGATCTGAGGTTTGTTTTTATCTACAGGAAGTTTGTTGTAGATTTTGATCGCCTCTTGGAAGGTTTCAATGGCTTTATTGATATACGTTATATACTTTTCGTATTTATTGGGGTCTTTTCGTTTTATTTCGGCCATGAGAGCCATGTATTCATAGCCGATGTCCATGGTTAAGCTGAGGAGAAGTTCTTTTCCTTCCCCAAAACGCCAAAGGAAGTCTTCGCTGGCAAGTGTGGGTTTAGCCACAACCCGCCTAGCAATGCTTTGAAGCGTTAATAGGCGTTCAAAGAGGGGCTTTCTGTTGGGCAGATATTTTTCAAATAAGGCGAGTTCGTTCGCCCATTTTTGTCTGCCAAGGCCACCAAGAGATCCGATCTCGACTGGGTCGATAGTTGTATGGGGTTTTATTTCGTAGACATCGAGTTGTTTTTCCAACTGAAGAAGTCGTGTGTTTGCCGTCAGAATTTGAAGCTCATCATTATCTCGACGGAATTGTTTGACGTTTCCATAATTTCTCAGAAAAGCGATATAGTCAGTGCGTAATTGGGCCAGATCGGCATAGTATCTAGAATAGTCACGTTGGGTCGCGCCAGAGGACATAACGCTTAGATTTGTTAAGCTTTCTGCTTGGGAAGGGAGTATCGCTTTAAGGTCGGACAACTCGGCATCAGATACTTTTCCTGTCACGACGAGCGTATAGTTGTATTGATTTGTGATATGGCTTGCCTTGCCTGTGAGGATGGATTGTTGCTCTGATGCCGTTCGAGGTGTCAGTGAAAGGGTGTATCTATTCTTATGGTTGGAACAAAACGTTTGAAGTTCCTTGAGGTTTTCCCCCACAGATAATAGAACCGATGTTTTTTGAAGACGATCAGTCGAAATGTAATAGTCCTTTGAAAGAAGGTGCTGAGACTTAACCTGTAGCTCGAAATAGTCTAGATCTTGTGCGGATGTGGTCTCAAGGCCTAATGCATTTTTTATAGCAGCTGGATTGTTCTGAGCGAAAATAAGAAAGGGGTCGCTACCTTTGTACTTGCCATGAAGCGCGAGAAGCAGGTTATCAATGCCTTGAAACTGAAGGGTGTGCCATTCTGGATCGGTTGAAGGGGTCTTAAATAACTGGGCCATGGTTTTGACTTCTTCTTTGTTCATAAAGTTAAAGGCGGGAATGGTATAGGTTTTGAGTTTTGCGAAGATGTATTCGTTAAGGTCACCAAACTTTGTTGGTGCTAGGTTTTTCACTTGGTTGAGGGTCATATTCGAGGTGGCCTTGAATGTTAAGAATACGGAATCAAACTTATGAATAACCTCTAGATAGTGAGGCAGCGCTGTAACGCCTTCTAAGCTGGCTATCGAGTGACTAACAGTTGGTTTGTTTAAGACAATACTAGAGAGAGCTTTTCTCGTTCTATCAGTATTATGATTTGGAACAAGCTCAACAGCTCCTATATCAAAAGCTTTTTTTTCTTGTGGGGTCATACGACTAATGATGAGACTTAGAACGTTGCCAGTAATAAGGAGCTTTTTCCCGCTTTCTAACGTTATGTTAAAGGTATCCTGAGGTTGAGGCCTACTGTTAGCATATTGTTTTAAAAGGTTGCTGAACTGTAACCCTGAAGAAGCCGATAGGCTTTTTTGATCGATCCGGATCATTGCAAAAACATATTTTGCATAAGCCTCTTCAATTTCAGGTTCAGGATTTTTGATCAATTCATTGCCAATTATTCTTGATTTTTCAAATTGCGGACTATCTTGCTCTAAGTAAAGGGTCATTAATTGAGCTTTAATATAGGTTCGAATATTACTAAAAAGATTTTTTACGACCGGTTCGGTATCGCGTGGAAGTGCTTTGATCTCTTCCAAAAGAGCCTCATAATATTTAACCGCAAGATTTTTTTGAGTAAATCGAGATTGGAGTGACTGAGCTAAGGCAATTTTGTAATAAAAAGTGGCCACTTGTTTCACCGATGCGGGATGATTGATCAAAAGATTTTTAATATTTTTATTGAGTTCTATTAAATAAGATTGATTAAAAGCCCCATGTTCGTCCTTTGACTGAAGGTCAGAAAGAAAGGTGTTAAACCATTCATCAGTGTTTAATCTTGGTGGCATATCTCTTTCCCAGAGCGCTCGAAGTGTTTTTTTATCTTGAGGACTTACAGTATTTAACATAAGCGCCTCTAATAAAGATGTTTTGGGTTGATTCGCGATTTGAAATACATATCTTGAACCAAACTCATTGTTTAATTGATTAAGGAGATCGAATTCTTCAAACATGTTTTTAGACGTATTATTAGTGGGGATATTCTTGTCTAAAAGTGAACTGAGAAGTTGATAAGAGGGGGCTTGAAGTGTTAAACGGCTTGGATTGATGCTAAATTTTTCTGGACTGGTTTTTAGCGCAAGGATGCTTTTTACAAATTCGCGTCGTGCGGCGATCTTTTCATCGGGGAGTTTATTGGCGGCTTGGAATACTTGATAGTATTTAAATAAGGATTGGATCTCTTTGCTTGCTTGAGGATAATTTGTTGGCGTGAGCTTGGTGCCGAGAGGGACATCATAGTATCTCCTTATGTCGGTAATAAGGGGTGCGTAATCATGGGTGAACAGATCCCATGGATTTGATGATCTCCTCGAAGAGGATGGTTGGGTTGGATTGAAGGGCGATATTCCAAAACCAAAGACCATAAGATGACGCCTTTCTTTAGAGATCCTCTAACTCTTTTTTATAACTTCTAGGAGGTGACGGTTGTTTTTCAATCTTCCTTTGTTTTAGTGAATGCGTCTTATTCTTCTCTTTTAATATATCGGTTGATGGTTTAGGTAATTTCACTTCTTTTTTTATCATGGGTTGAGTCGGTGCTATGGGTTGTTTTTTGAGGCTAATATTTTCTGGTATTACCTTGGGATTCTCGATTATGCGCTTGGGGGACAATGTATCTAAGGTTATCCACGTTTCATTAAGCAAACTTGTAGGAGCGTTTGTGAATTTCTCGAGTAGATCGAGTGAAGGATTGAACGTCAACCCGAGATTTAATCGATCAGAAATGTATTGATACGTTTGATAAGTTGCTCTTGAATGAATACCCTGTAGCGATGGAGAATCTGGAAACCCTTCGATCTTATCTTCATCACCGAGAAGAAGATAATTTTGATGAGTTAAGAGTTGATGGGTGTTTGTTGAAAGTAGTTTTAGACTTTCACGTGTTAGGGCGCTCGAGGAATCTTGTTTTGCCAATGCGATAAGGGTTTTTAAGCTGTGATAAGCCTGATATTTCGCGATGGGTTTTTGAGTGTTAAGTATAAAAGAACCATCCGTATTCAAACGGATATAAAAATACTCTGGAATGATCCCTCGTTTATCTCTTGCAAAATGTGATAACAGGGTATCCGCGCTTGCAGCTTTTGATAGCCAATAGTCTCGATGGGTATTATCGATGCGCGCGCAGTCATTAATGAGCCCCATATCGAGGTAACCGCTATAAGTGGGCATCGAGTTGAGGTGTTGATGCTCATAGCTGACCACAGCGTTAAGAAGGGCTTCTGCTTCTGTTTTGCGATCCATTTCGTTTAGAACTTTGGCAAATAGAAGACAAGAAGGGATGTCAGGTTCTGAGACAAGGATTCCATGTACATACCCATTGATCTGTTTCCCATTTTCGGACGTGTTTTGAATGTCACCTGAACGTCCTAATAAGTGAGCTGGCAAGTGTCCTTCCCCTTGTTGAAGCAATAGTTTGTATGTCTGGTAGTATTGATCGGCTAGGTTCGTATTTTTGCTTTGGGTTGCAAACAACATCATTCTTGCAACATCTTCGGAATGAGTATATTTTTGCATATTATCATCGTGAATATTGGAGTTAATTTGATATATTGGCTTTCCATTTATGGATACAATTTCTTGAAAAGGCAGTAGATATTGTTCAAAAGTAGGAAGAGGACCCGATATCCCAACATTTTTAAAATCATCGCTTGTTTTCAAAAAATCTCTGTGACCCTCTATTTTGTCACTCAGATTAAGGGTGCTCACATAACTGTCTGTTTTCGCCTTTCGTTGAATCCATGTATCAGAAAATACGTCAATATTTGCCCGAATTAACTTCATAAAGAAATGGTCTTTGTTTTTAATGTTTTGCGTTTTTCCGTTGATAACATCATACATCTCATTGGCCAACTGATAATACGCTTTTATTTGTTGATCTAGATCAGATTGACCCAGTTTACCAACTCGTTGATTGAAGTATATCTCACAGGCACGCAAAATGGAGCTTATACTTGACAGGGTATATGCATAAAAAAGTACCTTGTCAGCAGAGTTTGTGAGTTTTATGGTCGAAACATCGGCAGCGGGTACATTGTTTTGTCCAAAGTAGGATAGCATTTTGGGTGGGAATAGTGAGCTGATGGATTCCACGAGTTTGCGCGAGGCAATTTTCCGATGGTTCTCGGCATTTTGATCTCTCTGTTTATAGGAGAGAGAAAATGTTTCGTCGAGGTTCTCAAGCTGTAAACTGGTATAGGATAAATTCGCCCACAAGAATTGAGCGAAATTGGTTTTATCATTTCTTCGATAAAAATCAAGGAAACGCTCAAGTATATTTAGTGCTTTCTGTGAATTCATGTTGGAGGTTTGATCATAGGCGAGTAAAACCGACATTTCAAAGTAAAATTCACGATTATCCGGTAGTTCTTTTAGTAGATCTGAAAGCAGATCGAAAGTCATTTGTTGTATCATGGTATTGGGTTGTGTCGAATTGAGTGCAATTTTTGCCTCTAAAAGGTAGCGAACCGCTGATCGTTTAAAAATCATTGAATCGTGTTTTAATTGATCTGTGGTTTTTTGTTGGCGTGCAATTTGATCGATCGTGAGGTCGTTGATCTTTCGTCCTAATAATCGGAAAGCGTTTGCTTCGGAAGGGGCAAGGGTGACCTTTAAGTCCTTGTCCCCGTATTTTACTTGAAGTTTAGTATTATTTGCTCCAGAAAATTGCAAGGTTGCATTTCCAAAAATACTGGCTAAGGCCAATCCTTTATCCTTATCATCCTGATTGACTTGCATATTCTTTTGAGGGATCATAGCGCGGTGTAGGTAGGCATTCATAAGAAAGCCAAGCCAATCTGTTAGCATCGGAAGGCCTTTCTCGGTCAGCTCAAAATCACGATCCTCGATTTGGAGAAGTTGATTGATGAGCTGTGTCCAATTGGCATAGGTATCCTTTTCGCGATGGGAAAGGAGGTCATGATAGTTGTTTTTGACTTGTTGGATACGTTGGATAAGCGTATCTTTGAGTATACGCAAGTTGGACGTGTTGTTTCGGTTAAACTGCAGGTTCGGGTATACATGTTTATCAAGAATACCCTCAAAGGACTCAAATTCTGAAAGCGCTTTTTTCTGGTCGATTGGGGATAAAAGCCACAGATACTCTTTTTTTAACTGTAAAAACTTTGCAGACGCTGCCTTGAAGTCTTTTCCATTTTTGACAAAAGTGTAGTCTTCATTCTGGATCGCAAAATAGTGGCCGAATAGGGTGAACCCCTCCAAGGGAAGATAGCGGCTAATAAGATTTATTTTTTCTGGATGTTGATTTAGGAAATAATTGGGAAGAAGACTAATGAGCTCAGCAAACATTGACGCTTTTTTTTGTTCCTTCATCAATTCTTGGTAAGGTTCTGTTTTGGGATCAAAGCGAAGGGCTAACTCGCTTAACGTATTAGCTTTATTAGCGTAGGTATCGGCAAGAGAAGATATCGTCTCAACGAAGAATTGATACTGATTTAATTTGGATGCATAGATCGGGTTTCCTTCCAACTCTCTTTGAAATGTCTTAGCGAGAACTACGAGGTTGGAGTTGGGATCTTCTTTGTAAAACGATGTGAGCGTTCCGTTTACTAATCGATTAAGTTCATCCTTAATTTCTTTGGGGTAGCTTAGCCAAATGTTAACCAAGGCGCCCATTCTGCTTTTGTCAGGAGCTTTTGGGTTTCGAGTAATCTGTGTAAGCGCATCAAACGACTTCCCTTGGGTGAGGGCTAAGTCGTCTTTATAAAGTTCTTGATACCGTTGCTTTATGAGTTGGGGGCATGGCACGTTCAGTAGCCACCGTTGCCGATTTCGTAAAGCCTGATCAAGCGTGTAGATTTCAGCGTTAGCAGCGTCGATGTTTTTTTTCTGTTGATAGGTCGCGTTATAGGCTTTTGCGCCTATTTTTACTATGGCTGGTGCTGTGATGATATGTTGATCCGCAAAGTTTTTTATTCCTAGCACTTTACCCCGCAAGAGATAAAGCTCTGCATCATACTCAGGTCGGAGCAGACCATATCGACGCATATATGTTAGGTCATTGGCCCATTGATTATCTTTTACGATCCGTTTTTCCATCAATGTTTTTTGAGGGATTGAAACATAGTCAGCAGCCAAATATTTTCCGAATTGAGTGATCTCAGCTTGTAAGAGCTCTCGATCCACCCCTTCGTAGGCGGGTTTCCCCATGGCGAGATTTAGATAGTATAGGGCAAGGTTGGTAAATTTTAGAGTGTTAAGGTATTCGATCAATTCTTGTGTCCAAATAAGGTATTGATGCGCACCAACATAAGGTTGTTTTTCCACAATCCCCCCTCCCCAGTCTCGTCCGTTGCACCACTCATCAAATAATTGAGACTGGGCATACAAACTTTTACCTGAGGAGTTGCCCTTGTAAGGATTGAGCATATTATCTCGGCTTTTCATTAATTGATCGACAATTCGATAATGGTCGTGCCCTGCGTCACTGAAGCCCTCTCCTTTTTGCAAGTTGTTGAGCGCACGCACCAAACACAAGCGGAGATAGACATTGGTTCCTTTTTTTTCGTTAAAAAGGTCATCGCGTTGAAGAAGCATTTCTAGAAAAATAGGCAAAGCATCATAATTCCCTTTTTCTGACGTGCTACTTTCTAAGATCCCAATAATGTTGTGAACAAATCCCGAGGTTTTTCCGGCTTTGTCTTCATTCCTTAAATAGGATAGAAGGTCTAGCATTAATAGGCTGCCTGTTGTGACTTGATCTTGATGGCGTTGCTTAGACTCATTGATGAGTTCCTTATCAAAGTATTGCATGGCGGTGTGGGCTTTTTCTGAGTCAGAGGCATTTCGATTGAAGATACTTCCTCGTCGACCCGATGTGGTGTGCTCAATTTTTGCTGCCTCAATGTTGGAAGAACCACGTTCAGGTCCAAGATCGAGTCCAAATCGGAAAATTTGTGCAGTGATTTCTTGTTGATATGTTTTGATCACAGGGTTAAGGCTGACTATAGGTCTAGCGACTTTAAAGCTAGGGTCTTTTTCTTTGATATTTGCTATAAGATTAGAAAGATTGCCGGCCTTTAA
>CAIUCY010000100.1 GCA_903897765.1 uncultured Candidatus Marinamargulisbacteria bacterium
AAATCCCACTAGCATTTTTGCAAACAAATCCCTATCATTTACCTGAGCCATCGTTTTCCTCCTTCGTTTTTTGCCGATTATGAAGAAGTTTACGATGGCTCTCTCTTTTCTTCAAATTGCGAACATTATCGTACACGATCCAAGTTGATTCACTCCTCTCGATTTGATTAAGTTATCGTACGAGGAATCGATAACACCCAATAAACGAAGTGGGGAGATAGATTTGGCCGACGAGTTTAGATTATCTCAACAAAAGCTCAACTTTATTTGACTCGACAATAGCACGAAAGTTTGGCGATAACTGTGCTCCGTCGAGAATGTCCACTCGAATAGGCAGATCGGAGTCCTCAAATTCATTTCGAAGAGTGAGGATAATATCTTCAGCAAGAGGTTTTTTTGATTCAAGAATGAGGTCAACATCAGAATGAGGTTTTGCTTTTCCGGAAACACGCGAACCAAATACGTAGACCCGTTCATCTTGAAGGTGTTTGGATAAAATATGCTTTATTAATTCTAAGGCGTCTGGGTTAAGATCAATCACGGATATGGGTTTTCATGTTTTCATACAAATTTTTTGCGTCGAGAAAAAAGTCATTAACGGTGCTATATACTTTGCGGGCTATATCCTCATCATAAACATGACTAGTGAGGTTTCGCCTTTGAAGATAGCCCAACCATGTTTCCGCGTCTTTAATAAGGCCTTGCTCGAAAGCAAGCCGAAAAAACTGTTTATTGGTGAAAGCATCAACCTTCTCAATGCCATACATTTCAAAATATCGCTTTAACATCTTCCAAGATAGCTCGAAAGTATACTCGAATCGTTGAATGATCCCATCTCGGAATAGTTTTTCTGGAGGCGACCCTAGGGGTACAAGACCTGACGTATAGATATCAAGGGAGTCTGAAAGGGACTGAAGGGCTTTTTCGAATGAGGATAAATCGAGTGTCATGGCTCGATTATATCATAGGAGATTGCCTATTTATACCGCTTCAGCAACTCGTCTTCGATGTCGGAAAGCGGAACGTTTTGATCAACAAGGCCAACGAGCAAGTGGAAAATAAGATCACTGGACTCGAGCACCTTTTCACCATGATCATCGTTTTTGAGTGCAATAACGGTTTCGGTCGCTTCTTCTCCAATTTTTTGAACCACTTTATCGGTGCCCTTTTGAAATAATCGGGCGACATATGACTCATTCGGGTCGGCGTTCTTGCGGCCTTCGATCTTTTTATAGAGAGCTGAGAAAACCTCGAAACGAGCGGGTTTCGTGATCTCGTCACCAGAAAGGCTTCGATAGAAACAGGTTTCGTTATTGGTATGACAAGCAGGGCCGGCTTCCTCGACGATGTAAAGCAGCGAGTCTTCATCACAATCAAAGCGAATATCGACTATCTTCTGACGATTGCCAGAGGTAGCACCCTTTTCCCAGAGCTCCTTGCGAGAACGAGAATAGAAGGTTGCAAAACCAGACTTTTTTGTCGCTTCAAGCGCGGCCTCATTAGCGTACGCGAGCATTAAGACCTTGCCGGTATTCGCACTCTGAACCACAACAGGAATAAGCCCCTCGGAAAATTCTATAACCATGGCCGCTATTATAGAGCCTTTACCATTTGCCAACAACGATGGATTTTTTGATTCCGGAAATCCTCGGGAATGGTACTCGGTGAAATATCTGTAACCGTCATATTTGAAGGCAACAACGACACATCGAGTTGAAATTGACGAGAATTATTACTAAAAAACAGGATACCCCCCGGTGAAAGCAAATGCTCACACTGGGCGATCAAAGCGGGATAATCCCGATCGACCACAAAAGACGCATCGTCCATTCGCTTGGAATTGCTGAACGTGGGGGGGTCGCAAACAATGATATCCACCCGCACACTATGGGCAACAGCTCGTTCTAGATATCGTAGTACATCACCCTGAATAAACTGGTCGTCTACGGAAGAGGCAAACCCGTTGAGGGCAAAGTTGCGTTTTGCCCAGTCGAGATAAGAGGTGCTCAAGTCGACCGTAATAGTACTTTTTGCCCCCCCTGCCCTTGCATAGACCGAAAAAGAGCCAGAGTAACTGAACAAATTGAGTACTCGCTTCCCCTCTGAAAGGCTTCTCAACTTCGCCCGTAAGGGTCGATGGTCGAGGAATAATCCTGTGTCCAGAAAATCGGATAGATTGACCTCGAACTTGAGTCCCTGTTCCGCTATCGTTTTAATAACATGAGCCCGTTCGAGGCGTTGATATTTCCGCTCGCCCTTTTGACGGAAACGATATTTTTGATAAATGTTATCTGGGGTGACACCGAGTCCATTAAATATCTCGGCCACAACCTCTTCGATATAGAGGGTTCTATCCGCTTCACTAGTGTCGATATATCGGTCATAGAACCAGACAATGACATCGCCCGCATACCAGTCGATAATGAGCGGATATTCATTGATATCGCGCTCGTACACGCGAAAACACGTCACGTCTGAACGACGAGCCCATTTTTTGAGATGTTGAAACCGTTTTTTAAGCCGATCGGCTAGCATACCCATTATATTTTCTCCTCAATCCACGCTTGGCGGCGGGCGCGCTTCATGATCCACTGGCCCAAAAGCTCGTACTGCGCTGGTGGACGATCCGCGATCACAAAGTCGAGCAAGTCTTGCACACGGTCATAGGTTAGTCGATACTCGGGACACGACTCGCGAAGATATCGTTTTAATATTTCGGTTTGTACAAACCTTGTTTCCAGAAGTAATCGTCGGACACGAAGTCGCCCCTCGACCATGACCTGTGGCCACGTTTCATCTAATCGAGCATCGAGAAGCTGCGTCAACTCATCACTATGTTGTTTAAACCGAGCGAGTGCCTTGTCGACACGAGGATTGATCATTTGCTCGATCATCGGCAAAAGGATGTTGCGCAGTTTGTTGCGAACAAAATCAAGACTTTCATTCGTACTGTCATCGACAAACATCAATTGATGCGCGTCGGCATAAAGCAAAATATCGTTCTTTGTCACCCCTAGCATCGGCCGTATAAGCCGTATCCCTTTTGCGATATCGCTGACGTCGGCGATCCCGATACGAAGGCCAGAGGCTCCGGTTAAGAGTTGCATTAATATCGACTCGGTTTGGTCTCCCGCATGATGGGCGGTCACGATCGACGACGCCCCACATTTTATAGCATTGGCCAATAGGCGTTCATAACGAACATGACGACCGGCTTCTTCGAGGCTTTGTTTCTGTGCTTTTGCGATAGCTGGGATGTCGGCATGGTCGATCAAAATGGGGATATTTCTTTGCTCACAAAACGAAGTCACATGGTCGATATCGGCCTGCACATCGGGGCGAATACCATGGTCGAGGTAGTAGGCAAAAATATTAAGGTCGGGGCGAGCTTTGCACAGCACATCAAGGCATACCGTCGAGTCCACCCCACCAGAAAAGGCTATAACGAGTTTTTCATTGGGCGGCAGGAGAGCAGCGTTAAAGTGGGGAAGAATCTGCGTCATTAGAAAGAGCATTATACCATTCTTAAAGAAACATATAATCGCCATAGAATTATGACGAAATAAATCAAATATTTGTACGATAGATTTATATTGAAACAATTAAATAAAAGGAAAACATAATGAAAAATAAGGTCTTGAGTTTATCAATAAGAAAATCAAATATACTCCCCAAAAATCTAACTAGTTATGAACAGGCAAACAGAGCCACTACGAGAATAATGCTCGCAGTTAATCATCGATCAATGAATCAAGAACTGAGGTGGTCGGGGTAGTTAAGACAATGGATCGGATTTCTTAAGTGGAAAACTGCATATTGGTTATGCTGCTTTCTTGAGTTCCGAGTTGCCATAATAAACC